>CAZAQB010000136.1:0-8992 GCA_964487155.1 uncultured Ectothiorhodospiraceae bacterium | reverse complement strand
CCAGGCTGGGCTGAGGTGAAGCATGGCGCATTGGCGGGCAATGGCACTGGTGCTGCTGTTCGGGCTGGCCGGCGCCGGTGCGGTGCCGGCGACCGGCACCGAAGGTATCCGGATCGGGTTGACCCCGGTTTTCCTCGACGATCAGGCCTCTTTTCTCAAGCGCTGGCAGGCCTACCTGGGGCAGCGGCTCGGCGTGCCGGTGACCTTCGTTCAGCGCCAGACCTACCGGGAGATCAGTGAGCTGCTGCTGGAGGGCCGGCTGGATGCCGCCTGGACCTGCGGTTTCCCCTTCGTGCGCCATGCCGGCGAGTTGCGGCTGCTGGCCGTGCCCCTGTTCCAGGGCGCGCCCTTCTACCGCTCCTACCTGATCGTCCCTGACCGGGATCGGGCAACCGATGGCTGGCGGGACCTGGAAGGGGCGGTATTCGCCTACTCCGACCCGGATTCCAATTCCGGCTGGCTGGTGCCCCAGGTGCGGCTGCGGGAGTTGGGGCTGCAGCCGCGGCGCCATTTCGGGCGCAGCTTCTTCACCTGGAGCCACCGCAACGTCGTGCAGGCGGTGGCCGACGGGCTGGCGGATGCCGGCGCGGTGGACGGCTATGTGTGGGAGACCCTGGGGCGGGTCGCCCCGGAGCTCCAGGCTCGCACCCGCGTGGTGGCGCGTTCCGAGCGTTTCGGATTCCCGCCCTTGGTGGCCCTACGGGCACTGGAGCCGGCCCGCTTCCAGCGGCTGCGGGAGGCGCTGCTGGGCATGGCGGAAACCGAGGAGGGCCGGCGCCTGCTGGAGCGCCTGAACCTGGACGGATTCGTCCCCGGCGAGCCCGGCTGGTACCAGGGCATTGCCGCCCACTGGCAAGAACTGGAGAAGGGCGATGATCTGGCGCGGTCCCAGTGATCTCAGCTACCGCTTCAAGGTGCCGCTGAACGTCAGCCTGGTCATTCTGGTGACCGCCTCGGTGGTGGCCTGTGTGCTGATCTGGCGATCCTGGGGGGATCTTCGCGACGAGCTGTACGGCCGCTCGGTGGAGCTGGGCCAGGCGCTCGGCAGCACCCTTGTGACGGCGCTCAAGCACGATGACCTGTGGCGGGCCTACGAGGTGCTGAAGGCGGCCGCTCCGGTGGACCACGCCCAGGAGCGCGTGCTGATCCTTCTGGATGAAGGGAACCGGATCTACGCGTCCAGCCGGCCGCGCAAGTATCCGGTTCAGGGCCGGCCCGGGGAATTGGGCCCGGAGCTTGCGCGACTGGAACGGGATCTCATCCGGGGCGCTGCGCTGGAGCCCTACCTCTACGAGCAGCCCGGGTACGAGCACCTGTACGTGGTGCTGCCGGTGGTGGACGACGGCCTGGTGCTGGGCAATCTGGTGATGCGCTATCCCAAGCATATCTTCGTGCCCCAGTTGCTGGATCTGGCGAGCGGCGTGGCGCTTTCCACTCTGGCGGTGATGGCGGTGCTGCTGCCCATCGGCTGGTATATCGGGGATCGCACGGTGCAGCCGCTGACCCAGCTTGCCAGCGGTATGGCCCAGGTGGGCCGCGGCCGCGCCGACGAAATCGAGCAGCTTCCGGACGCCGGTGGCGACGAGATCGGCGAGCTGACCCGCCAGTTCCGCCACATGCTCGACGAGCTGGCCCAGAAGCAGGCCCTGGAACATCAGATGGTGGTGTCTGATCGCCTCGCCGCGGTAGGTCGCGTGGCCGCCGGCGTGGCCCATGAGATCAACAATCCCCTGGGCGGCATGTTCAACGCCCTCAATACCTTCCGGCGCCACGGCCCCTCGGACCCGGTAACCGAGCGCACGGTCTCGCTGCTGGAGCGGGGGCTGGCGCAGATCCGGGATACGGTCTCGGCCCTGCTGGTGGAGGCCCGGGCCGAGTCCCACCCGCTGGCCGAGCACGATCTGGAAGATGTGCGCACCCTGGTGCAGTCGGAACTCCAGCGCCGCAACATCACCCTCGACTGGCACAACGCCCTGCCGCGCGCGGTGCCGCTGCCGTCCACGCCGCTGCGCCAGGTGCTGATCAACCTGTGCCTCAATGCCGTGCAGGCCGCCGGCCACGGGGGGCGGGTGAGCTGCACCGTGGTGGTGCGCGAACACCTGCTGGTGCTGCAGGTGGAAAACGACGGCGAGGCGATCCCGGCCGAGGACCTGGAGCGGCTGTTCGAGCCGTTCGTGGGGCAGCGCGAGGGCGGCTCCGGCCTGGGGCTGTGGGTCACCTACCAGATCGTGCGTCAGCTCCGCGGCGATGTGCAGGTGGCCAGCGAGCCGGGCTGGACCCGCTTCACGGTGCGGGTGCCGCTGCTGGAGATGGCCGCGTGAGCGTGCTGGCGCGCAACCGGGTGTGCCTGGTGGAGGACGACGAGATCATGGGCGAGTCCCTGGTGGACCGGTTCGCTTTGGAGAAGCTGCCCTGCGACTGGTTCCGGGACGCTGACAGCGCTCTGGCCGCCCTGGAAGGGGAGGTCTACGCCGCGTTGATCACCGACATCCGGCTGCCCGGTCGGGGCGGTGAGGAACTCTTCGGCGTGTTGCTGGAGCGTCCCCGCCCGCCGCCGCCGACGTTGTTCATCACCGGTTTCGGCGCCACCGACCAGGCGGTGCGGCTGCTGAAGCTGGGCGCCCGGGACTACATCACCAAGCCCTTCGACCTGGAGGAGTTGCTGGAGAAGCTGCGGGCCATGTGCCCCGGGCTGTTCCTGGAGCCGGCGCCCGCCGCCAGCGAGTCCCATCTGGGCATCGCCCCGGCGATCCGCCGGCTGCAGGGCACGCTGGCCAGGGTGGCGGGCTACGACTCCGGCGTGCTGATCACGGGCGAATCCGGGGTGGGTAAGGAATACGCGGCGCGCTATGTGCACCAGTGCGCCGACCCCGAGGGCCGCACGCCGTTCCTGGCGGTGAACTGCGCGGCGCTGCCGGAGCACTTGCTGGAGGCGGAGCTGTTCGGCCACGAGAAGGGCGCCTTCACCGGCGCCGTGCGCGCCCACCGGGGGGTGTTCGAGCGTGCCCACGGCGGCACGCTGTTCCTGGACGAGGTCGGCGACATGCCGCCGGCGATGCAGGCCAAGCTGCTGCGGGTGCTGCAGGATGGCAGCTTCCACCGGCTGGGCGGCGAGCGCCCGGTGCACGCCCAGGTGCGGCTGATCTGCGCCACCAACCGGGATCTGCGCTCACTCAGCGAGGCCGGGCAGTTCCGCGAGGATCTCTACTACCGGATCAACCTGGTGCATGTGCACATCCCGCCGTTGCGCGAGCGCCCGGAGGACATCCTCTGGTTCGCTGATCTGTTCCTGGCGGACAACGTGCAGGCGAGCGGGGTGCAGCACCATTTCGCGCCGGACTCCCGGCGCCACCTGGCGGCCCAGGCCTGGGCCGGCAACCTGCGCGAGCTGCGCCACGCCGTGGACCGGGCCTGCATGCTGGCCGACGGGCCGACCCTGGTGCCCGAGCACTTCAATCCCGACCTGATGGCCGCAGCCCCGCCTGCGCAGGCGGCCGCGCCCATCGACGATGACCTGCGCATCTACCTGGAGCGCTGCGAGGCGGACTACATCCGCGAGGCACTGGCCGCCCACCAGGGCCGGGTCACCGAGACCGCGGTGGCGCTGGGCATCAGCCGCAAGAACCTGTGGGAGAAGATGCGCAAGCACGGCCTGCGCAGTTAGCGGGTGTGACCCGAACCAGAGCCGTCGGATCGGGGCGTCGGGAAGCCACCCGAGGCCGGCTGCAGCCCGCCGTAGGGCAGGTTGCGAAGAAACCTGCCACCGGGCGGTGGTGTGGGGATCTTGCCGGGGGTCAGGTACGGACCCAGCATCGACACGGGGGTGTCTGGGATGCCGACACCCACGTTTCTTCGCAACGTGGGGCTGCGGCGGCGGTATCCGAATCCATACCCACCGGAGAGTCGCCCCGCGGTTGGGGCTGCCCCAGGGGGCTTCGCGCGGGCGCCGGGAGACGACTCCTGTGGGCGCGACCGCGCCGCGATGATTGCGCTGGCCGATGGCCTCAGCCGGTGCCGTCCGCCCGGTGGCAGCAGACCCGGCCAGTTTCGTCGAAGCGCACCCCGCACTGGCGTTCCAGCCGCGAGCGCAGTCGCTGGCGGGCCCGCCGCAGCCGTGCCTTCACCGCCGGCAGGCTGAGCCGGCTCAGCTCGGCGTAGCGCTGCTGGGGGAGCTGCTCCAGGTCGCAGCGGCGCAGCACGTCCTGATCCGCCGGGGCCAGATGCGCCAGCGCCTGCTCGACACACTCGCCGAGCGCCGCCAGCGGCTCGTCGTCGGGCTCGGCTTGGGCCAGATCGTCGGGCAGCCCCTCGGTCGGGCGGCGCCGGCGGCGAGTGTCGATCAGCGCGTTGCGGGCCACCCGGAACAGCCAGGCGCGGGGCTGGCGCAGGCTGCAGAACTCCGGCCCGGCCCCCAGGGCCCGCAGGAAAGCCTCCTGCAGCAGGTCTTCGGCGCGCTCGCCGTCGCCCCCCAGCCGCGCTGTCAGAAAGGCTCTGAGTTCCGCCTCGTGGGAATGCCAGGCGGCCAGCACGCAGTCGTGGGGCGCGGCCCCACGCCTGGCATCCGGCGGCGGAGCATCCTTTGCCGGGCGGCTGCGTCTTCCTGAGTAACGGGGCCCTGCGGCAGGGCCCGAAACCCCGGTGGCGGAGCCTGTCTCATGCTCGAAATCTTGACCCATCTGGCGGACTGGCTCGTCTATGGCCTGGCCGGCCTGGATTCCCAGATCCGGGCGGGTGCGGCGCTGCATCTCTACGCCGAGGACGCTAACGGGATTCTCGCCCCGCCGGTGGTGTTGGTCTAGCACCAGGCAGCTGGCGTGGCATGGCTGCGAACTGCAGCGCCGCTCAGGGTTCGGTGGCGGCCTGCAATGACTGACAACCGAACGGAGGACCGACGATGAAGATCGAAGTGCTGGGAAGCGGTTGCCGCAAGTGTAACGCCACTGCGGAGGCCATCCGTCAGACCGCCGCCGAGCTCGGCTCGCCGGCGGAGGTCGATAAGGTGACCGATCCGCAGGCGTTGCTGCGCCATGGGGTGATGTCCACCCCTGCCGTGGTGGTGGACGGCGCCCTGGTGCACAGCGGCTCGGTGCCGGACCGCGAAAAGATCGCGGGCTGGCTGACCCCGGGCGTATCTGGCGGCGGTTGAGGTCCGGGCCTTGCGGCCCGGTGTAACCATGGGAATTCGATTCGCTGAGCGGATATGAGGAGAGTGGACCAGATGAGCAATCGTGAAGTAGTGATCTGTGGCCCAGTGCGCACCGCCATCGGCACCTATGGCGGCTCCCTGAAGGGGGTTCCGGCCACCGATCTGGGGGCGGCGGTGCTGCGCGAGACCCTGCGCCGCAACGACCTGGACCCGGAGCGGGTGGACGGGGCGATCATGGGGCATGTGATCCAGGCCGGCACCCGCATGAACCCGGCCCGGCAGGCGGCCATCGGCGCCGGCCTGCCGGTGAGCGTGCCGGCGCTGACCGTGAACCGGGTGTGCGGATCCGGGGCCCAGGCGGTGATCTCCGCGGCGCTGGAGATCCTTGCCGGAAGCGCCGACTGCATGGTGGCTGGCGGCATGGAGAACATGGATCGCGCCCCCTACCTGGATCCGGACGGACGCTGGGGGCATCGCATGGGCCCGGCCCAACTGCTGGACAGCATGCTGACCGACGGCCTCAACGACGCCTTCTCGGGCAAGCACTCCGGCTGGCACACCGAGGACCTGGCGCAGCGCCATGAGATCTCCCGTGAGGACCAGGACGCCTGGGCGCTGCGCTCCCAGCAGCGCTTCTCCGAGGCCCAGGCCGCCGGCCGGTTCACCGATGAGATCGTCGCCGTGGAGGTCCCCGGCCGCAAGGGCCCCACGACCTTCGAAGCCGACGAGCACAATCGCGGCGACACGACCCTGGAGAGCCTCACGCGGCTGCGCCCGGCGTTCCGCGAGGGCGGCACCATCACGGCCGGCAATGCCCCTGGGCTCAACAGCGGCGCCGCGGCCATGGTGGTGGCCGAGCGCGGCGCTGCCGAAGCGCTGGGCCTCAAGCCGGCGGCGCGACTGGTGAGCTACGGCGTCGCGGCGGTGGAACCGGGCATGTTCGGCATCGGCCCGGTGCCCGCCGTGCGCCAGGCCATGGAGCGGGCGGGCTGGACGGTCGCCGACCTGGAGCGCGTGGAGATCAACGAGGCCTTCGCGGCCATCGCCCTGGCCTGCCAGCGGGAGCTGGGGCTGGCCGAGGAGGTGGTCAACGTGGAGGGTGGCGCCATCGCCCACGGCCATCCCATCGGCGCCACCGGGGCCGTGCTCACCACGCGGCTGCTGCACTCCATGGCCCGGGACGGCCTGCGCCGCGGGGTGGCGACCCTGTGCATCGGCGGGGGGCAGGGCATCGCCCTGGCCGTCGAGCGGCTGTAGCGCTCAGGTGCGGGGCGGGGGGGGCACGCGGCGCCTCCCGCTTCCCGCCGGCAGCGGCCGGGTGCCGGCAGTCGTAGCCCCACGGTGCGCGCCACCGTGGGGTCTTCGGCCGGGTTTCTTCGCCGGCGCTGCGGTTGCGGCAGGTGCGCATCACCCGGGCCGGTCCGCTGGCCATCCGGATGGGCGCGACGACTTCGCATCGACGCGTCCGGCAAAAGATCTCTCTTGCGAGATATATGGGAAATCATATATTGTGGAGCGCGGATTTGGAGAGGCGATCATGACCAGCGAAGCGTTCGACCAGACCCCAGCGCTACACCCGGTGGCGCTGTTCCGCGCCCTGGGGGACGAGACGCGCCTGCGGGCTTTGGTGCTGTTGCATGTCGAAGGGGAGTTGTGTGTCTGCGAGCTGACCGAGGCCCTGCAGGTCAGCCAGCCGAAGATGTCGCGTCACCTCGCCGGCCTGCGAGAGCTGGGGCTGGTGGTGGGACGCCGCCAGGGGCTGTGGATTCACTATGGCATCGCCCGGGACCTGCCACCGTGGGCGTCTCAGGCGTTGGACGCCGCCTGCGCCGGGCTGGTTGACCAGGCGCCGTTTTGCGCCGACCGCCGCCGACTGACGGTGATGGCCGACCGACCGGGCGATCATTGCACAACGCCGATCAGACAGGCCTCAACATGAGCCGACCCGTCACTGTGCTTTTCCTGTGCACGGGCAATTCGTGTCGCTCCCAGATGGCGGAAGGCTATGCCCGCACCCTGGGCCGCGGCGCAGTTGAAGCGCTGTCCGCCGGCATCGAGGCCCACGGGAAAAATCCTCGCGCGATCCGCGTGATGGCAGAGGACGGCGTGGATATCTCGGAGCAGGAATCGACCCGGCTGAGCGATGACATGCTCGCGCGAGCCGATGTGGTGGTGACGGTCTGCGGCCATGCCGACGAGCGCTGTCCGATCGTGCCGCCGGGGGTACGAAAGGAGCACTGGCCGCTGCCCGATCCGGCCCGGGCCGAGGGCACCGAGCCAGAGATCGTGACCGAATTTCGCCGTGTGCGGGACGCCATCAAGCGGCGCGTGGCTGACCTGATCGAGCAGCTTGATCAGCCTCCTGCCTGAAACCTTATCGACGACCGCGGAGCACTGACCACCGATGACTGACAGCCGAGCCGAGTACATCGACGCCCCCTCTGCCACCGAGGGCATGGGCCTGTTCGAGCGCTACCTGAGTGTTTGGGTGGCGCTGGGCATGATCGCCGGCGTGGCCCTGGGCCAGTTCCTGCCCGCGGTGCCGGAGACGCTGTCGCGCTTCGAGTACGCCCAGGTCTCCATTCCGGTGGCGATACTGATCTGGGCGATGATCTATCCGATGATGGTGCAGATCGACTTCACCGCCATCCTCGGCGTGCGCCGCCAGCCCAAGGGGCTGGTGATTACCACCGCCGTGAACTGGCTGATCAAGCCGTTCAGCATGTTTGCCATCGCCTGGTTCTTCCTGCTGGTGGTGTTCGAGCCCTTGATTCCGGCCGACCTGGCCCGCGAGTACCTGGCCGGCGCCATCCTTCTGGGCGCGGCCCCGTGTACGGCCATGGTCTTTGTCTGGAGCTACCTCACGCGGGGCGATGCCGCCTACACGCTGGTGCAGGTGGCGGTCAACGATCTCATCATGCTGTTCGCCTTTGCGCCCATCGTGGTCCTGCTGCTGGGGCTGTCGGACATCGTCGTGCCCTGGGATACCGTGGCGCTGTCGGTCCTGCTCTACATCGTCATCCCGCTCGCCGCCGGCTACTCGACCCGCATGATGATGATCAAGCGCAACGGTGTGGAGTGGTTCGACAACGTCTTCATGAAGCGGCTCGCCCCGGTGACGCCCATCGGCTTGATCCTCACCCTGATCCTGCTGTTCGCCTTCCAGGGCGAGGTCATCCTGAGCAACCCGCTGCACATCGTCCTGATCGCCATCCCGCTGATCATCCAGACCTTCCTGATCTTCCTGATCGCCTACTACTGGGCGAAAGCCTGGCGGGTGCAGCACTCGGTGGCCGCGCCCGGCGCCATGATCGGCGCCAGTAACTTCTTCGAGCTGGCGGTCGCCGCCGCCATCGCCCTGTTCGGGCTGCAGTCGGGCGCGGCGCTGGCCACCGTGGTCGGCGTTCTCGTGGAGGTGCCGCTGATGCTCGCGCTGGTGCGCATCGCCAACCGTACCCGCCACTGGTTCCCGGAGGAAACCCAGCCGGGGCTGGCACCGGCGACGGGCAGGTGATGCGCGACCGGCGGCTGTCTCTCACCCCGGCGGCCCGGGACTGGGTGCTGGCCCAGGGCGGTGTGCTGACCGTGCGCGCTGCGCCCAAGCATGGGTGCTGCGGCGGGCATGCGGCGATCCCGGAGGCCGAGGCGGGAACACCCGATGCCCCCGAGGGCTACGAGCGCTTCGCCGTCGACGGTGTGACGGTGCATCTGGCCAGGACGCTCGCGCCCGGGCCCTACCGGGTCGAACTGGAAGGCCTCTGGCGCTGGCAGCGGTTGGCGGTGGCGGGCCCGGTCAGTGCCTGGCGAACCTAGCCCGAAGATTTCACAAATTTGCACCGATCTCGC
>CAZAQB010000135.1:0-9106 GCA_964487155.1 uncultured Ectothiorhodospiraceae bacterium | reverse complement strand
AGCTGCTGCTGCAGACCGAGATGCCCATCACCGACATCGCCATCGCCTCGGGCTTCGTCTCGCCGCCCCACTTCACCAAGTGCTACCACGACCGCTACGGCCGCTCGCCCCGGGACGAGCGCCGCTTCCGCCGCCAGCGCCTGGCGGGCATCGAGGAGGCAAACGCGGTGCCGGTTGCGGACCTGAGAGCCGATACCGGCGCCTCCGGCGGCATGCCGGGGGGGTGAGGCCGCCACGTGACCACCGTGCCGTGGCGTCAGGGCGATGGATGGGGAGGGCGGCGGGCTGCGGCCACCAGTGCAGCGAGTTCTATGCCCGCAGGCAGACGGCGCGCCAGCCTGGAACGCGTCAGCCGTAGCGGCCAGCGCCAGCCCAGGGCCTTGCGGGTGCGCCAGCAGGCCACGGCCCACACCTGGGCCAGCACCGCCTCGAACGCGATGGGATCATGGCGGCACCGGCGGCGGTTGGCCGCGGCCAGTCCGTGCAGCCAGGGTTCCGCCCAGTCCAGGTAGGCCGGACCCGCGTGGGAGCCCGGGCGCGCGCGGCTCAGCAGGTAGTGCCGCTCCAGATCAGCGGCTTCCCAGGCGACCCCCAGATCATCCAGAAGCCGCGCCTGAATCGCCTTCTTGCGCTCCTCTCCCAGAGCCGCAGTGGCCCCGGTAAAGCGGCCCTCATGCTCCCGCCCGCAGGTCAGCATGTCCGGCAGATTGACCATCGTATGCCGCCCCGAGAGCCGGGCGTGCAGATCGTAATCCTGACAGCGGGGGAAAGCCTCCGAGTAGCGGAACCGCCGCAGCACATCGGTGCGCGCCATCAGGGTGCGGTTGATCATTGGACAGTGGAACAGCAGGCGCGCCTTGATCTGCCCGGCGCTGCAGGGCTGGCGCCGGACCCGCGCCAGCAGCCGGCCGCCGGCGTCCATGAGGCTGCACCAGGTGCCCACCTGGCAGTGTTGCGGGTGGCGATCCAGGTAGCGCAGCTGCCGGGCCAGCCGGTCGGGGTAGGCGTAATCGTCGCTGTCCAGCAGGGCGATGTACTCGCCGCGGGCCAGCTCCAGTCCGCGATTGCGGGTCGCGGGAATGCCCCGGTGCTCGCCGTTGGTCTCGATGCGCAGCCGCGGATCCCGGTAGGCCTCCAGCACCCGGAGCGTGGCGTCCGTGGAGCCGTCGTCCACCACCAGCAGCTCGAAATCGGTGTAGGTCTGGGCCAGGATGCTGTCCACGGCGGTGCGGATGAGGCCTTCCCGGTTGCGCACCGGGATGAATACGCTCACCCGAGGGGCGTGGATCACGACAGACTCTCCAGCAGTACGTCGAAACGCCGGGGGCTGAGAAAACGCACTTTGCCGGTGAGCAGCTTGCGCTTGGTCCAACCCGCCAGGAAGCACAGCCGGATATAGGGCAGCTCCGGGCGAAAGTCCGGGGCGCCCGCCGCCACCACCGCATCGGCCAGGGCCTCAAGCCCGGAGCCCAGCCAGTGCTCACCGGCCTTGGCGAGACCGGTGCCCAGGGCGGTCCCCGCCACCAGGCTCTCCACGTCCACTGCGACAATCGCGCCGTCAGGCGTCAGGATGAAGTTCTTGAGCACCGGATCCAGGTAGTCGAACCCGCACCACAGGGAGGGCGGTGCGCACTGCTCGGCAAGGGCCTGTAAACGGGCGATGCGGTGGCCATCCAGCACCCCGCTCTCCTCCAGGAAACGCAGGTCGCTGGCCAGCCGGTACGCCATGCCGGTCTGCGCCAGGGGCCGGCGCGCGGCCTCCCGGCAATGCAAATGGGCAAAGAATGCGGCCAGCCGCGCCCGGTTCTCCGGCGATGGGACGACCGCCTCGCCCGGCAGGTAGCGCACCCAGATCTCCCGCTCGTGGCGGGCGACCAGTTCCGGCAGGTGGGGGCTGAGGCCGAAACCCACCAGATTGGCTTCCACCTCAGCCGCCATCAGCGCATGAGGATAGCGCAGCCGCTTGTAGCGACCCCGACCGATGGTCACGAAGCTGCGCCGCTGGGATTTCTCCAGACCGGGGCTGACCCACCAATGCCGCAGACGACTCAACACGGCGGATCAGAAATCCAGCGCCGGCGCCAGGCGTCCACCCGCCAGCAGCACCTGGTCATGGGCGGCACGCACCCGCCGCAGGCCGAAGGCCCTACCGGACCGCTCCAATTGGCCCACCGCGGCCCGAATGGTGTCCATCTCGCCGGCGCGTTCGGCATCATCGAAGATGACCAGAAAATGCTCGGGTGCAAGGGCGTGGGCCACCCACTCCAGGCCCCCGCGCCGGGAATGTCTGCGGCTGCCCTGGGGGCCGTCCACCAGCAGCAGGTCCGCCGGCCCATAGGCGGCAGGGTCCAGGTCGTAGGTCACGGTAAGCCGCCCGCACACCGATTTCTGCACCAGCGGCGCCAGCAACACGTCATGGGCCACCTGCCCCGTGATGCGCTCGGCCCATCCCGGGTCGTGCTCCACGCTGAGGCACTGGACCGCACGGCCCCTGGCCAGGCAGTCGATCAACAGGCTGCTCTGGCCGGCACCGAGCTCCACCATCCGGCGCACCGGCAACTCGGTCATACAGCGCAGCAACAGATACAGCAGGCTGAAGTTGGCGGCGCCCCGGGTGGCATAGAAAGGGCGTTCGATCCCCTCGGCCCGCAGCCCCTGCAGAAACATGTGCTGGTAGATGATTTCCCGGCTGTGGGCGATGGCGCCCGCATTGAGCTGTCGCGACAGCCAGTCGAGGCCTGGCGCCGCGTAGCGCCTCCAGAACAGCTCGCGGCGGCGCCGGCGGCCATCCCCCTTCATGGGCTGAGGATCCACGCCGTCGCCCTCAGGGGCATGACCACCGGCGCCCCGGTCACTACTCGCCCGCATCCACCGGGCGCGCCGCACGCATCATGTCCACGACCCCCTCAACGGCGCTTTGCAGGTCATCCCCGGACACCTCCCTCGGTGCCATGGGCGCCCCCAGAGGCGCCGCCAGACCTCGCCGCAGCAGGGCTTCATGATAGCGGCTCATGTCTCGCGGCGGTGTGAACAGGCCCAGCTCCACCAAGCGGTCGAAACCCCGATCCAGGGCATTCTGCTGGCGTGGCGCCCCCCGGCGGCTGGTGACGTCCCGGTACCCGCGCAGGGCCCTCACCCACCAGCCCAGGGGATTGGCCGCGCCATCGTAGCGGCGCGGCAGATCCACGATCCATACCGGCCGGCCGGTGGCAACCGTCTCCGCCAGCATGGAGCCGCTGTCGGCACTCACCAGGAAACCGTCGGCAAGGGCCAGATAGGCCGGGTAGGGATTGGCATTGCCCTGCCCGAAACGGTGGCAGTGGGCCGGCACGTCAATGGCTGCAGCCAGATCGGCAGCCGCCTCCGGCGCAGTACGGGGGCCGGTGGTGACCAGCAGTGACCCACCCTGGCGCCGAACCCAGTCGCTGGCCTGGCGCCCGAGGCGGGCGGCGGCGCTCCGGCTCAGCACGTAGGGCCAGCGGTTGCCCCCCACCACCAGGGCATACCAGGGCCGGGGGAGGGCGGCCAGGCGCGGCTCCCACTCCCGGGCAGCAACCTCCAACTCACTCGGATCCCGGCGATTCAGCGCCGCCGTCAGATGGAGGATGTTGTCGCGCGCGGGCAGGCGGTACTGGGGTGTGGTGACGATCAGGTCGAAGGCCCCCAGGGGCGCCCGGGGCCGCCCCAGGTGCACCAGCCGGGTGCGGCCCCCGGACTGGCGCTGAATCCAGCGCGCCACCGGCGCACTGCGCTTGCCGCTCGCCAGCACCAGGTCGGGCCAGGGAGGCTGCAACGGATCACTGCGCCGCCGGCGCCGGCTGATGGCGCGCGCTCCCAGCAGCCAGGAGGGCAGCAGGTGCAGGGGATTAAACGCCAGGCGGCGCTGTTCCCAGGGCCAGCCCAGGCTATCCGCCAGGCGGAACAACTGATGGTTATCGCCGCCATGGGCGCCGACCAGCACCCAGACGCGGGGGGCGCTTTTCCGGGCAGCCCAGGTGGACGCATAGCGCATCAACGCGCCGGCGGCCCCCAGATCCAGCTGCCAGCACAGCCCCGGCCGCCGCGCCGCCGCCGCCTCCACCTGGCGGTGCCACCAGCCGGAATCGGCGCAGCAGCTCGCCTGGGGATCGATGCGCAGCACCAGGGCCCGCTGCGCACTGGCGAACAGGCAATCCAGCAGCCAGGGCACGTCCTCTTCCGGCACCCGCTCCAGAAGATCCGCTGCCAGCACGCCCAATGAACGGACATCGGGCCAGCGCCCGCCACTGCCCGCCAGATCCAGGACCCGTCCTGTCCAGCCAGCCGGAGCTCCGCCCTGGAAGGTCACCAGCAGCGTCTGACCCCCACCGTAACGCGCCAGGAAGCGGCTGGCGGCGGCCGGCTGCGCCATGCCGGAGTTCCCGGGCAGCGGCGCCGGTGGATCGCGCAACAACCGCCGATAGGCGGCACTGGGCTGATTGGCCCGGAACGGGTGGAATCCCCTGGCATCGGCTTCATGCTCCAGGGCGAACCACAGATCCCCGAGGGGATGGGGATGGTACGAATACTCCCGGGGCGTGGGCCGCCAGGGCTGGGTATGCAAGGCGGTGTAGTGCAGCACCCCGCCCCGGCCCGGCTGGTATTCCAGATCGCGGGCGTTCCAGCGGCCATCCAGGGCGCCCCACAGATGGGGCTGATCGTCGAGGACGCCGGCGAGCTCGCTCTTGTGCAGCCGCCGGGCGGCATCCAGGTTCCACCAGGGCAGCATGCGCTGGCAGTCCAGCAACATCACCGAGGTGTCCCGGCGCGAGATGGCCAGCACGCCACGATCCTGCAGGTCCAGGTCGAACAGCTCCGCCGGATCCGTGGTGTAGATCTGGTCGACGTCGTTGTAGATGGCCCGTCCGGCACCGCCCGCCAGCTCGGGGATGGCGAAGCGGTAGTTGGTGAACCCCGTCCGCCAGCCGGAGCGGTCGAATCCGGGCAGATCCTTCATCAGGTGGATTTCGTAGACCCGGCCGGGATTTCGGTATTTCTCCACGGAGTAGACGAAGACGCGCTGGGCCCGGAACTGGGCCGACTCGGTGCCCAGAAAGATGCGCACCGGCGGCCGGGCGCTGGCCCTGTGACCGGGCCGCACCCCCAGCACCACCACATCGCAAGCTGCTGCAGGGGGTGGCGCGGCGGCGTCAGCGGCTGCCGCCGCTTCCTCTGTCGGCACATGAAGCAGTCGGGGACGCGTGGACATGGGTGTTTCTCCTCACCCGGGCGCCTGCTGCAGGCAACCTCAGCTGCCATCCTGAGGCGGCACGGAACCCAATGTATTTCGCCACGACTTCCGAATGTAACAAATATGTAACAGAACGACTCCAGAAGGAGTGTGCTGAAGAATTCAACACCCTCGGTGTGTGGGCCACGGGTGTCCGCCGCGGCATTCGCCTAAGCGACAGTTGGATGGGGATATTACGGGAGGGCGGCGCTACGCCGGATTCTGGCTTTGGGGGGTCAGGGGAAGGCAGAGCCGCACTCGGGCCCCTCCCTGGGGCGAGCGGCTGATGGTGATGTCGCCACCGTGGCTGCGCACCACCGCCCGGGCGATGGACAGCCCGAGCCCGATGCCGCCGGTGTGGCGGTTGCGTGAGGGCTCCAGACGGTAGAAAGGCTCGAAGACGTTCTCCCGCTCTTCCGGCGGGATGCCGGGTCCACAGTCGTCCACCTGAAGCACCGCCTCCTCATCGCGACGTTCCAGGCTCAGCCAAGCCTCGCCCCCATACTTCAGGCCATTTGTCACCAGGTTGCTCAAGGCGCGGCGCAGTGACGTGGGATCCCCCTGGCAGCGCAGTTCGGAGACACCGCCGGTGGCCGGAGGCTCCAGGCCCATGTCCTCGGCCAGGTCGCCCACCAGCCGGACCAGGTCTATGGTCTGGCGCGGCTCCTCGGCAGTGGCCTCCGTGGCGAAGCGCAATGTGGCCGAGATCATGGTGTCCATGTCGTCAATGTCCCGGAGCATGCGCTCGCGCTCGCCGTCGTCCCGCACCGCCTCCAGGCGCAATCGCATGCGGGTCAGCGGGGTGCGCAGGTCATGGGACACAGCGGCCACCATCCGGGTGCGGTCCGTAACCAGGCTCTGGATGCGCCGCTGCATCCGGTTGAACGCACGAATGGTGCGGCGGATCTCCAGCGGCCCGTGCTCAGGCAGGGGCGCCGGCTGGGAGAGATTCACACCCAGCGACTCCGCCGCCCGGGTGAACTCTGCCAGCGCCGACAGCGGCCGGCTCACCGCCCAGGCGCTCAACATCAGCGCCACCACGCCCATGAGCAGCACGGAGGGCGGCAGCCCAGGGTTGAGGAAATTCATGAACGGATTCCCCACCACCAGGGCGTTCAGCCAGCGGCTATCGGACAGGCGCACCGAGAGCAGCAGGTCCTCCTGGAACCGAAACAGGTTCGCGGCCCGTTCGGCGAAAATCTCCCGATCCGGCACGCTCTGCAATCGAACCAGATCTAGGCTCTCGCCAGCGATCTCGCGATAGTCCGCCAGCACTTCCTCATGCAGCGCGTCACCAATGGCCAGACCCAGCAACTGGCGCACGGCCCGGGTGTCCCGCGCCAGGCCACCGGCCTGGTCCACCTTGGACTGCCCGTCCACCGACAGCTGCAGGTTGGCATCGGAGATGTCCCGGGCCGCCGCGGCCCGCCGCTCGGCCGGCAGGCGCTCCAGCAGCCGGGTGACCGTGACCAGCCGTTCGGCCACGTGCTGCTCCCGCGCCCGGCTCAGATCCTCGGCGTTGTACGCGATGTAAAGGGCCAGCCCCAGCAGGTGGGAGCTCAGCACCACCGCCGACACCACCAGGGTCGTGCGACCCTTGAGGCTGCGGGGTCGCAGCGGGGTCATTGGCGTGCCACCCCGGCCGTGAAAAGGTAGCCGACACCGTGCACGGTCTTGATCAGCCCAGCGCTGCCGCCCCGCGCCAGCTTCTTGCGCAACCGGCTCACCTGCACATCGACACTGCGGTCGAAGGGATAGAACTCGCGTCCCTGGGTGAGATCCAGCAACTGGTCACGATCCAGCGCTCGCCGCGGATTTTCCACGAATGCCCGCAACAGGTTGAACTCACCCACGCTCAGGTCCACTGACCGGCCGGCGGGATCCTGCAGGCTGTGGGCCTCCAGATCCAGGCGCCAGCCCGCAAACTGACAGCTCGCCACCGGGGGCTCGACCCCCCCCCTCGCCCGGGACAGCACCGCCCGAATGCGGGCCACCAGCTCACGGGGATCGAAGGGCTTGGCCAGGTAGTCGTCCGCGCCCATTTCGAGGCCGATGATGCGCTCCAGGGTCTCTCCGCGGCCGGTGAGAATGATTACCGGAATGCTGGTATCCACCCGCAGGCGCCGGCAGATCTGAAGACCATCCTCCCCGGGAAGCATCAGATCCAGCACCACCAGTGCCGCCTGCTCCCGGGCCAGAGTCTGGTCCAGCTCATGGCCGTTTGCGGCGGTGTGCACCTGGAACCCATGGCGCACCAGGTACCCCGAGAGCAGCTCACGGATATCCCGGTCGTCATCCACCACCACCAGCAGGTCGCCGGCATCGGCGGCGGTAGCATCGATCACCCCGGTCTCCCGAGCTGCCTCCTGGCTCGGCCCACCGGGGGCGCCCTCACCATATATCCGGCGGTCCGCCGGCGGCGCCTTCACGGCGTCCCCCGGCCGGCCGAGATGCGGTGAGTCAGATGCTTGAGCACCGCCGCCGGGGTCCAGCGGTTGATGACCACGATGAACACCTTGCGCAACCGCCCCGGCGGACAGCGCACCGGCCGCACGCCGTGCCAGGAGTTGCCGCGACGCATGAACAGCAGGCTGCGATTGCCCAGGCTCTCCGAGACCATCGCCCGGTCGAAGGCGTCGAAGTCGGGCGCGCTGGCGGGCGACAGGCGGCCAGCGTCGTCCAGCACCAGTGTCTCGCCCCCCCAGTCGGGCTGCCAGTCGGCCTCGGTGTTGAAGTAGAAGATGTGCGAGCCCAGCTTGCGCGGGGCGTCGCAGTGGGGAGAGACGGAGCAGCCGGGCGGCGCGTAATGCCAGTGGAAGGTGAGAAAAAAGGCGCGGGTTCCCAGCATCCGGCACAGAAAACGCCGGTACACCGGGCCCCGCAGCTCGGCTATGAACTGCTGCCAGGCCGCGCCCAGGCGGGGCCCGCTGGCGTATTCCAGCACGTAGCGGTCGTGGGGGCGCTGGCCGTGGGCCCGCCGGGCACCGAAGCTGGCCGTGAACTGCTCAAGCTCAGGCAACTGCTCCGCCAGCAGCGGGTAAGCCTGTTCGCGGATCAAGCCCTGAGGGTTGATCCAGGGATAGGGACGGGCCTTCTGAAAGGCCTGGGCGTCCAAGTCAGCCAGTTGGCGCTCGTCAAGACACTGCATGTCGATGCTGATAGGAAACCTCTCTGCGCAAACGCTGGAATCCACCGGCCCGACGTTATGGCGAAAGCGCTGTGCGCCGGGGCGCTGGCCCTCAGGAATCTCCTGGTCCCAGTCACGCCCTGCCCAGCCGCGGCAGGGCGCATAAAGCTCTCGACGGAAACATAATTGTAACTGCCGCGGCCAGAGCCGGGCATTGGGGAATGCCACGAGGTCCAGCCCGTGTTCCGGCACCGCGGGCCCGGGGATCGACACCTTGGCGTTTGCTGCGCCGGCCTCCCAGGTTTCTTGGCAACCTGGGGCTGAGCGAATCATTATCATGGAGGGTGTTTACACATTAAACGCTGGAACAGTCCCTCCACATGACCCCCACCCGGCGCCGGCCGAAGCCCGCAGTAGGGCACGTTGCGATAGAGACGTGCCATCGGGCGGTGGCACGGGGGGCCATGCTCAGGTCAGGCAGGGGGCTCAGCTCTGAACAGACGGGCCTCTGATACGCCGACCCCCACGTTTCTTCGCAACGTGGGGCTACGGCGGGCGCACCCCGGCGCCGGTCGAGCCCCCTCTTCCACTCAGTCCCCAGTCCTCAGTCCTTTTCTCTGCCCCGCGGTAGGCTTCGCCGGGCTACTCCCACCCTGCTTCGGGCAGCCGGCCGGCGACCACCTCCAGCCAGCGCCACAGATAGCCGGCCATGCTGCGCCGGACCAGCAGCG
>CAZAQB010000134.1:6595-9175 GCA_964487155.1 uncultured Ectothiorhodospiraceae bacterium | reverse complement strand
CTGGAGCACGGCGACCACCCGCTAGCTGGGCGCACCTGGGCGGTTGAGTCAAGGCGCTTCCTGGAACGCGACGAGCTGCTGGAGTGGCTGCAGTCAGTGGATGCCGTGGTGCTGGGGGAACAGCACACCAACCCGCGCCACCACCAGGTTCAGGCAGCGCTGCTGGACGGGCTGGTAGCGGTGGGCCGGTCCCCAGCGGTGGCGTTCGAGATGCTGGACCGGCGGCGCCAGGAGGCGGTGGACCGGGTGCGGGAGGCTCACCCGGACGACGTGGACGCCCTCGCCGCCGCGGTGGACTGGAGCGCCTCCGGCTGGCCGGCCTGGGAGCTCTACCGGCCGGTGTTTCAGGTGGCCTACCGTGCGGACTTGCCGATCCTCGCCGCGAACCTGGACCGCGCCGAGGTGCGCGAGCTGGCCCGGGGAGGCTGGGACGCTCTGGCCTCGGAGACCGCCCGGGCCCTGGGGCCGCCGCCGGATCTCCCCGGGGCCGAGGGCGAGGCCATGGCGGCCACGCTCAGGACCAGCCACTGCGGCCTGCTGCCCGAGTCCATGGTGCCGGGCATGCTGCGGGTCCAGCAGGCGCGCAACGCGCTGCTGGCCAGGGCTCTGGCGGAGGGGGTGGCGCAGGCGGGCAGCGCAGTGCTGATCACCGGCAACGGCCATGCCCGCACGGACCGGGGCGCACCCTGGGCACTTGATGTCATGGAGCCGGCGCTCACCAGCCTGGCGGTGGGCATCCTGGAGGTGCAGCCGGGCCTGGATACGCCCGAGAGCTACGCCCTGGGCCCCGCCGGCCTGCCCTACCAGTTCGTCCACTTCACGGCCGCACTGCCGGCGACGGATCACTGCGCCGAGCTGCGCAAGCGCTTCCAGGGATCTCACGGGGACGGCGAAGCCGGCGCAGGCGACTCACACCAAGACTGAGTTTGCCGACCGGGAGACTGGCGCTGCGCGATCAGCGCGCCACTCTCACCGTGGCGCTGTGCAGTCCGGGCTGGAAATCCGCGTAGGCCTTGACGGAGGCCTCGTCGCGGGGTTCCAGGTCGTAGGCGTAGAAATGATCCCGCAACACCGGATCGCCGTCGGCGTCGAAAGCGGTGAATTCCACTCGCAGCCGCCGGGCCGGCCGGTCGGAGTTGTTCCGGACCTGCGCGGACCACTCCACGGCGCCGTCCCCGCCGGCGAACTCCGGCTTGGGGTCCCAGTCCCAGTTGACGATCTCGAACCTCGGGATGGAATTGGCCTGCAGCAGCGGCGAGTAGATGTAGCGGCCCTCGAAGCGGCCCGAGACTATGGATCGCCAGTCGGCGTTGCCGCCCTGCAGCCGCAGGCGGTCGCCGCGCTGCACCTGCCCCACCACCGCGTGGTCGGTGCCCGGCCCGCGGCGCACATTGATGGTCTGGGGGGCATAGAGCGTCACCGGTTCCGGAGCCGGTGCTGGCCGCGCCTGATCCGTAGAGGCCGGGCGTTCCTCCCCGGCCGGCCCGGCCTGGTAGCCCAGCAGGCCCAGTGTCGCCGCGGCCGCCAGGGCGAGACCCATGAGCCAGGCGACCGGCAGATCCCGGCTCACGGGGGCGCCGCAGTCGGCGCAGCGCCGGGCTCCGGTGGGGGTGGGCGCGCCGCACTCGGCGCATCGCAGGCCCGTGATCATGGCTGGGGGCTGTCCTCCTGGCGTGGCAAGGGATGTCCGGCGGTACCGGCGGCCGGCCCATGCTACCCGCTCCCGTGCAGGGAGAAGGCGAAGCGCTCACGAAATCTCAATGAAACCCTGCAACTCCGCCGCCAGCTCGGCCGGGCGCTCGTGGTGGACGCTGTGGCCGCTGCCGGGAACTTCGACCTGGCGCAGCTCGCCGAAGCAGGCCAGCCGCTGCGGCCAGTCAGATCCCCGGGTCAGGGCCCGGGCGTAGCGGGAATCGGCGCCCCGCACCCAGAGCACAGGCGCGCTGACGCGCCGCCAGCAGGCCATGGCCTCGGGCAGCCGGTAGAGCACCGGATTGGGCCGGCGATGGCGGGGGTCGCCGCGCAGCACCACCCCCTCCGCTGCCTGCCGCGTCCAGCACCCGGCAATGAACCGGGCAGGCCCCGGTGCCAGGCCAGGGGATCGCCCGCACAGATGCGAGGCCAGGGCCTCCACGCTGGGAAAGTGCCGCTCCGCCGGGCTCTCTTGCAGGGCAAGCAGCCAGTCCCGGTAGCGCCGAGGGGCTTGCTCGGGTTCAACGGCTGGCAGGCCGAAGCCCTCCACCGATATCAGTCGTTTCACCCGCTCGGGGCGCACCCCGGCGTACAGGCAGGCCACATTGCCCCCCATGCTGTGGCCGGCCAAATGTACCGGCCGGTCGCCGGCGTAATGGGTCAGCAGGGCGTCCAGGTCCGCCAGATAGTCCGGGAACCAGTACCCGTCGGGGGCCCGTGCGCTGTCGCCGAAACCACGCCAGTCCGGCGCCAGCAGGTCCCAGTGTGCCGGCAGCTGGTCGACGGTGAGCTGGAATGTGGCTCCGGTGTCCATCCATCCGTGCAGCCACACCAGTAGCGGACCGCCGGCTTCGCCCCAGCGGTGCACGCAGTGCTCCAGGCCGCGCA
>CAZAQB010000134.1:0-6495 GCA_964487155.1 uncultured Ectothiorhodospiraceae bacterium | reverse complement strand
GTGTCCACCACCCCCGGGCGCAGGCTGCCGACGGCAATGTCACGCTCGGCCAGTTCGTCGGCCAGCACCCGGCCCAGCATGGACAGCGCCGCCTTGCTGGTGCAGTAGGCTCCCCAGCCCGGGATGCTGCGGTGGGCGGCTCCCGAGGAGATCATCAGTACGCGGCCGCCGCCCAGCCGCCCCAGCAGTGCCTGGGTGAGAAACAGCGGCGCATCCAGGTTTACCGCCAGATGGGCCCGCCAGTGCTCTGCGGACAGCTCGGCGAGCGGGCCGATGGGTTCCAGAACCGCCGCGTTATGCACCAGGCAGCCCAGCGGCGCATCGCCAACCTCGGCAACCAGCCGGCGCCGCCCCGACTCGGTCGAGACGTCCGCCGCCAGCGCCGAGACCGCACCCGGCGCTTGCGCGGCGACGTCCTGCAGGGGGCCCTCCCGGCGCCCCACCACCAGCACCCGCCGGCCGGCGGCCGCCAGCGCCAGTGCGATGCCGCGGCCGATGCCGGTGCCGCCGCCGGTGACAACATCCATGATCTGCTCGCTCACTGCTGCCTCCCGTCCGCGGCCCCGCGGGCCGCGGGATCCTGTCCGAAGAACGCTCGCAACTGCCGGTAGACCTCAGGGTAGTCGCCCTGCAACGCCGCGGGCAGCTCAAAGAAGGCTTCCGCGGCCACGGCGAAGAACTCTCCCGGGTTTTCCAGGGCGTACGGGTCCAGCAGGTCGTCCCGTCCGGCAGCCTCCTGGGCCTCCAGCTGGCGGTAGGCGTTCTGGAACGCCCCGCTCCAGCGCTGACGGGACATGCCGGGGGGCAGCGGCGGGAAACCGTTGGGATCGCCGTTGCGCATGTCCAGTTTGTGGGCCATCTCGTGGAGCACCACGTTGTAGCCGTCCAGGGCAGTGCTCTGCTGCACATCCGGCCAGGACAGCACCACGGGACCTCCTTCCCAGGCTTCGCCGGAGAGTTCCCCGGCCCACTCGTGCTCCAGGCCATGCTCGTCCTGAAACCGGTGGCGGGCCAGGAAGCCGGAGGGATAGAGGATCACCGAGTGCCAGCCGTCGTACCAGTCGAAGCCCAGTTCCAGGACCGGCAGGCAGGCCAGGGCGGCCACTGTCGCGGCCTGCCGGGGCTGGGGCTCGAAGCCCGCTGCCCCCAGGAACTGCTTCTCCGCGAGGAACAGCGTGGCTAGTTCCCGCAGCCGCTGCCGGTCCGGCTCGGACAGGGCTGCCAGCAGGGGCTGCTGGCGCATCAGCGGCTGCCAGATGCGGCTGTCCAGCAGCCCCCGGCGCAGGACTCGACGGCGGCGCCAGCGCCGCCAGGCAGTCAGCAGCATCAGCGTTGCGGCGCGGCCACCACGCGCAGCGCCTCTCCGCGGCGCCAGGCGTCGATGTTCTCTGCCGTCTGGGCGACGATGCGCTGGCGGGCGGTGCGGCTGCCCCAGGCACAGTGAGGAGTGACCAGCAGGTTGGGTATGCCCGGCTCCAGCAGGGGGTTGCCGGAGACCGGCGGCTCTTCGCTGAGCACGTCCACGGCGGCGCCTCCAATCCGGCGCGCTCGCAGGGCCTCCGCCAGGGCCTGCTCGTCCACGACGCCCCCCCGGGCCGCGTTGATGAGCAGCGCATGGCGCTTCATGCGGTCAAGCTCCCCGGCACCGATCAGGTTGCGGGTGTCGGGAGTCAGCGGGCAGTGCAGTGTCAGGACGTCCACCTCGGGGAGCAGCTCGGCCAGGGGCTCGCGATCCGGCGCCGGCTTGGCGCTGCCGGGGCGCTGCGCCAGACGCACCGTCATGCCGAAGGCTTCCGCCAGCCGGGCCACCGCCTGGCCGATAGTCCCATAGCCGACGATGCCGAGGGTCTTGTCTCCCAGTTCCTCGATGGGATGGTCCAGCAGGCAGAACTGGCTCGCCCGCTGCCACTCGCCGGCCGCCACCGACGTCTGGTAGGCAAGCAGGCTGCGGGTCATGGCCAGCATCATGAGCATGACATGCTGGGCCAGGGAGTCGGTGCCGTAGCCCCGGCAGTTGACCACCGTGATGCCCGCCTGCCGGGCGGCCTCCAGGTCGATGTTGTTGGTCCCAGTGGCCACCACGCAGACCAGCCGTAGCCGCGGGCTGTTCAACAGGGTGGAGCGGTCGAGCACCACCTTGTTGACGATGGCAAGCTCGGCGTCCGCCAGTCGCTCCGCCACCTGCTCCGGCGCGGTGGCATCGAAGTAGCGCAGTCCGGGGGCGGCGCCCTCCAGGGCGGAGAGGTCCAGGTCCCCCAGATCCAGGGAGCTGCGGTCAAGAAATACGGAAGCCATTGTTACCCCTCGGGGTTGGGTTGCTCGGAACGAGTCCGGCCCATCGGCCCCTGCCACGGCGGTGGGTTATTCACAACCGCCGCTTTGTTGCAACGCAATAGTAAGATTGCAGGGAGGTGACCGGACCAATTCTAACGAAAACGACACAAGACACTGACTTTTCGAAGTTTTCCATGTCTTGATGAAAATGTCGACGATCTGTTTCCAAGCCAATGGGGGCCGTGGTTTGCGCCCTCTATCCAGATTTGTTCCACACCTTTATCCACAGCAACTGTGGATAAGGAATGAGCCGGGCGGAACTTCATCGCGCCAGCCGCGCGGCTGGCAGCCTGTCGACTTAGGCTGCTCCTACTGCGCCGATGGGATAGCCGCCCATTTTTCCGATCCTTTTCGTCGAATAGCGACGGCTATTCTCCTCAAACGATCGAAAAACTGACCTCGCTCTCCCACTCGGCTCGCGACGGGCACCTAAGTCCGACAGGCTGCCAGGTCCGCGACCGCCTCCGCCACTGCCTCGACCCGGCTGGTCAGGTCCTGGTCACGAAGCTCACCGGACTCGTCAAAGGCCTTGCCCGCGCCACCCACCGCCACCTGCTGGGGCACCACCAGGCAGCCCAGGTTGCCGAGTATGGCGCGCACATGCACCAGCCCCCGGAGCCCGCCCAGGCCGCCGGGAGAGGCGCTCACCAGGCCGACGACCTTGCCGCGCAGGCTGGCCAGGCCCTCCTCCCCCTCCACCGGCCGGGACACCCAGTCGATGGTGTTCTTGAGCACGCCGCTGATGGAGCTGTTGTACTCGGGGCAGGCCAGCAGCAGCCCGCTGCTGGACTTGAGCAGGCCCCGCAGTTCCAGGGCCGCGGCTGGCACCCCCTGCTCCGCCTCCAGGTCACCGTCATAGAGCGGCATCGGGTAGTCGCGCAGGTCCAGCGTCGTGACTCTCGCCCCGGCCCGCTCCGCGCCACGGCTGAGGATGGGCAGCAGACGCTTGTTGAAGGACTCCCGGCGGGTGCTTCCCGCGAAGGCCAGCAGTTGTGGTGCAGACATGGGCTCTCCTTGGATGCGCCGACCCGGTGGCGGCCGACGGGCAGAATTATAGGCAGCGGATCAGGTCATCGATCTGCCTGCAGGTTCAGGCATCGGGGGCCGGTTGTCCGGCCAGAAAGCGTTCCCGGTCGCCGGCTGGCACCGAGTCCGCCAGGGACAGGTAGAGGTCGGGCAGCGTATGGGCGCGGCGCGCTGCCCGGTTCACCAGGACCCGGGCGATGGGCCCCACGAACTGGGCCAGGTGGCGGCGGGCGGCCTCCAGTTCCGCCTCCGGCAGGGTCGATGCGCCAGGGGCGCTGCCGGCGGTGGTGGTGCGCCCGAGGGTGGTGGAAGCGCCGCTGGCACGACGCAGGAATCTCTCCTGCTCCCTGGGCTCCGGGATGTTGCGGGCCAGGCTGCGGCAGAGCTCGTCGAGGCTGGCCGCCTCGGCGGCCCGCCGGCGCACCAGCACCCGGGCGATGGGGCCGATGTACTGGGTGAGTTCCTGTTCGGCGCGGAGCAGGATCTGCGGGTCCCAGCCGCCCGGGCTCGGCGCCGGTGGCGCCTCCAGCCCGGCTGGCCGCACCACGGTGGCATCGGCCGGGCCCGCAGCGGCTTCTTCCGGGGCATTTTCGAACAGCGCCTCGGAGAATTCCCGGGCGCTGGGGAAGCGCTGCGCCGGGTCCGGGGCCAATGCCCTGTTGAGGCTCTCCTGCCAGCCCTTGGGGATCCGCGGGTGTTCGCCGGGCGCACTCGCCCCCGCCCCTGCCGGCGGCGGCCGCTCGCCGGCGAGCATCTCGAACAGCACGGCGGCGGCTGAATAGATGTCGCTGCGGGCATCCACGGGGCCGCCGTGCCACTGTTCCGGGGACATGTAGTGGGGCGTGCCCACCAGGGTCGCCGCGCCGGCCGCCTCCCCCAGCCGGGCGACGCCGAAATCCGCCACCTTCACCCGGCCGTCCGGCAGCAGCATGACGTTGGCGGGCTTCACGTCCCGGTGCACGATGTCCAGTGAGTGGGCGAAGTGCAGGGCGTTCAGCAGCTGTCCGATCACCGGCAGCGCTTCGGCCGGCGGAATGCGCCGGGGGCCGGCCACGTGGGCCGCCAGGCTGGCGCCCTCCAGCAGTTCCATGACGATGTAGGGGGTGGGCGGCGCGTCGGAGTAGTCGTACACGGCGACTATGTTGGGATGGCTGCAGCGGCCGGCCGCCTGTACCTCGCGCCGGAAGCGTTCCAGGAAGTCCGCGCCGCCGCTGCCGGCCAGCAGCTCCTCGCGGACTGTCTTGAGGGCCACCGGACGGTCGATGCGCTCGTCGTGACCACGGTAGACGGTGCCCATCGCCCCACGGCCCAGCACGGCGTCCACCCGGTAGCGGCCCAGGCGCTCGGGCGCGGTGCCGTGGCGGGGCTTGCCCGGGTCAGGCACGCCCTACTCTTCCAGCAGCTTCATGGCGTTCTCCATGCTCCGGCGCATGCGGTTGAAGGCCCGCCCCAGGGTGGCCACCTCGTCGCTGCCGGAAGGCTGGTACTCGGGCGCCTCGGCGTCGCCGGTGCTGACCGCCTCGGCGACCCGGGCCATGCGCACGATGGGCCGGATCACCACCACGTGCAGCAGCACGTTCATCAGCACCAGCACCAGCACGAAGGCCCCCGCCAGGCCGCCCATGAAAGTGGCGAAGGTGGCCTGGGCCCGCTCCAGGGGCACCGACATGGGAATGCTCACCACCTGGGCGCCAATCACCTCCCCCAGCTGCCAGCCGTAGCCATTGCTGTCGCCGTACAGGGCGCGCATGGTCGCCGGCGCCTGCTCCGGCTGGCTGTGGCACTGCAGGCAGCTCTCGGAGCCCACTGTCAGCGGCCGGGCCAGGACCAGGCTGGGCCCGGTGGCGGCGCTGCGTTCCACCACCAGCTCCTGCTGGTCCGGGTCGTTGCGGAAGGCGTGGATGAGGTCCGCCTCCCAGTCGGTGGCGCGGTCCGCCGGATTGGTGGGGTTGAGGGCGGCCTCCTTATACGTGTAGTCGGGAAATTCTCCCCGCAGCTTGGCGAAGTTGGTCTGGGCGGCATAGGAGGGCACGGACACCGGCAGGAACTGGCGGCGCATCTGCAGCTCCAGCAGGGGCCGCACCTGGCTCGCCGTGTAGGCGCGGATCGCCAGCGCGCTCTCCATCATGATGCGGGCGTTCTGCACCACCTCCGCCCGGGCGTTGCGCTGCAGGATGCGGTCGGCCAGGTAGCCGGCGAGCCCCAGGCCGACCGCGAAGGACACCAGCATCACCAGATTGAACTTGGTGCGCAAACCCATGGGGCTTTTCCTCCTGCAGGCCCCGATCGGGGCCAGCCGGCGTGATAGTCGTGTGTGGGGTCCGCCTCGCCAAACCCCGGTAATGTCAGCACCCTAACCCGGGTTGTCGCAGTCCCGCAGCTGCGCCAGCCCCCGGCTGAAGCCGGTGAGGTCGAAACGGATCTCTACCAGGCCCTTGCTGGGCCAGGTGGGCCAGAAACGCATGCGGAAGCGGGCCTGGGCGCCCCGCCGGAAGCGTTCCTCCAGCTGACGCGCCTGGTCGAATATGGCGATCCGGTCGCCGTCGAAGCGTGCCGGCGCGAGCGGCGGGAAGGCGTCCACGGCGACCCCCAGGTCGCCGAACGCGGTGTCCATGGGGGCGTCGGCCACCAGCAGGAATGCCTGGCCGTTATATACCACCTGGGCTGCGGTCTGGGCGTAGCCGTCGTCCACGGCCACTGCATCGCTCTCCAGCAGGCAGCGCCGCAGGCCGTCCACCGGATCCTGGCCCAGGCTCGCCTGCCAGCCGGCGGCGGCCTCGGCCGCCACCGTCATGGCCAGCGCCGCTGCTGCCAGGATGCCCCACCTCATCATGAACCAGCCTCCGGTCATGGCCTGCAACGACCCGGACCCGGTCCGGGTCCCTCGGTCACCCGCTTGGTATCATGCAGTGCCCGCAGCCCGGATACCAAAACTTCGGAGGTATGTCCCATGAATCGCAGCCTGGCAGCCCTATGAGCTACCGCATCGGCGCCTATGCGCTGCCCGCCGGCGCTCTCCTTGCGCCCATGGCGGGCAAGCACATCGGTTGGTATCTGGCCCACTGGCTGGACGCAGACCGCGCCAGGCGGCGCCTGGTGACCCTGGACGGCGCAGCGCAGCTCGCGTAGTTCCTG
>CAZAQB010000133.1:0-9204 GCA_964487155.1 uncultured Ectothiorhodospiraceae bacterium | reverse complement strand
GAAGGACTAGCCGGATCAAGCACCTGGGCGGGAATTGGCGGAGAGGGAGGGATTCTTCGACTGCCCAGTATTTTCCTAACCCAGACAGTGCCTTACCTATATCCACCAAGCCTTGTGTAACACCACTCTGTAGCACCGCAGCGACCGTTAGTATACGCGGATCGCGCCTGCCTCAAGAAGTCGGGCGAGCTGGCCGTACCCTTCTTTTCCGTCCGCCACCCCGGTCGGTCACCGGCTTCTTCGAACTGGACACCCATGGAGGGTTGGCCACCACGTTGGTGCCGCGGGCCGTCGCCCAGGCTCGTGAGCACTCTCGCAGGCGACGCTCTCCGGACGGGTTGGCGTCCCCAAGGCGGCGCGCACTCTGCGGTGCGTACCTCCGAACCACCTCCAAAGTCTGCATCGCCAGCCGATGACGCACATAGGCGAATCAGCGCAAAGCGCCTACGCGGCAACGCAGTGAAGACGCCGAGCTGGGAGGACGTCGAGGATCTGCTACCGATCCGGCGGGAGACATTCTCCACCGGAGACATGCGGCTAGAGACCGCCAAGTGAACGGACTGCACTGACCAAGCACTGATCCTGATCGCAGGGGCAGTTCCGTACTCAACTGAACCGTCCGCGGTAGCGGGGGAAGACCAGTCTGCGCCAGCAGCCCCAGCCTGCTCGAGCTTGTGGGGCGGCGTCGCGAAGCTAACGCCGCCAGCATTGCGAGCGGGATTCCCGCAAATAGGCTGGTCACACGGCGGCATCGCCTGAAGTCCAAATGAAGCATGGCTTCGCAACTCCCGCGCCAGGTTCGATACTTCGCTTCGCCCCAGGGCCGCGGTCCGGCAGCAGGATTCCGGCTATATTGCGCTCTGTCGGGTATCCCGTTTCACGCAGCCGAGCAGGGAGATTTACGCCATGCAGGCCACGCCCCAAACCGAGGCATTCTATCCCGGGCCGACCGATGTGCAGAGCCATGTTTCCATATTGACGCTGGCATTTAGCCATCAGATCCGCCCACGGCAGGTCGATCAGTGGGCAGCGGTCACCGTCAAGCACGGCTGGCGCGCCCATCCGTACATGCGGCGAGATAGCACCGCCACCCGCCAGTTCGCCCCCTTCATCTCTTTGAGCGTGCCCGGCCATCGGGCGCTGCTGGGACATGACTGGTCGCGCGACGCGGCGACTGACGAGCGGCCCGACGCGACGATCATTAAGGAAAGACTCGGCAAGCCGGACCAACGCAACCTGCTGCTTACCCTTGAGGGGTCTGCGATCAATCGGCTTGGCGAGACGCTGGAAACCTGGCAGGCAAGACAGGACGAACCCGAGTTCTTCCGGTTCATGATCGAGTGGGCCGACCTCTGGGTTTTCGATGACGAATCCGGAATGCTGGCATTGAGCCTGCGGCTTGGCGGATCGGATAACTCCCCGGACCGGAATGAACAGATTCCCATGACCCGGCTGGCGCGATTTCACCGCCATATCCGCGACTGGGATGACCACGGCATCCGTGTCCGAGGCACCCAGGACGAGGGGGACGGGTTTCGTTTCTGGCACGATCTGGTGTTCGAGTCGTGGCTCGGCCTGCGGCCCGGACAAGCAGGCGCAGGAATAAGCCTGCTTGGCGGCTGCACCACGGCACGGCCGCAGGACCATATGGATGGGTCCGGCCACTATGCTCGTCTGCTGACCGGCGTCCAGCTCCCCGAGGTCGCCGACGGTGCCGAAGGTCTGGCCTGGGACATCCCACTGACCGACGTCTCGGCTGAATTCTCCTATCAAATCCATCTGGATGCCCTGAAATCCGGCACCTGGCACCCCTCGATGCAGAGCTACCAGGCCGGTGTCATCGCGGGCTATCCCACTTTCCGCGATCTGGTGCTGTTCGAACTGGCGACGGTCTCCGACGAGGGCGCCGCAGGCGGGCTGAACGGGGACCGAGGCTGGCAGTACAGCCTGGACTACATGCGGCGCATGCTCGACGAGCAGGGCATCGAGGTCTGGGAATACTGGAGCGGTCTTGCGTTGCGGGATGTATGCGCCTTCGTCTCGTGGTCCGATTCCATGCCCCTGATCCGACGCAATCAGCTCGAGGCCCGCTACTACCCGTTGTTCGTCTATGCCTACCATCTCAGGTTCGCATTGGACAGCATGGCGGAGGACAGCGTCGATCACGACCTGGTCGAGATTCGTAACCTGCGCCATCAGTTGCGCCGCTTTCAGCAGTTCCGAAGCCGCTACTGGTTCAAGGAAGTGTCAATCGATTTTCAGGGGGTCGAAGTTTTCGAAAAAATGAAACTGGGAATGAACATCGACGCGGTCTACACCACGGTGTCGGACGAACTCAACGAGGTCTCCGGCTACCTGGAGACGGTGGGCACCCGCGGCAGGCAGGCCCTGGTCACGCTGGCGCTGGCCGCCGCCTACCCGGTCTATGTCTGGTTCACCTATGCTGGCGAGCATGTCGGGCTTGCTTACCTCGCCGAGACATATCGGCACTTCAACAGTAATCAGCCGTTGCTGGCCGGCTTCTCCGCGATCGCACTGACCGCCCTGTCCTTCACCGTGCTTGCCCTTGCCTGGACCCGGTTCGGGCCGCGGCTGTCGAGACGACTCCAACGCGTCTACTCCTGGCTGGCCCGGGAAATCGGCTGAGAGGGAAGCAGACACCGCCATGCGCTTTCACTTTGAATTTCTGCCCCAGGGCAGCACCGTCACCGCGCGCCCCGGCCATCTGTACCTGGATGTGGGCAATCATCTGGGGCCGGGGGTGATCGACAACCATGCGCCCGGCGCCCCGCCGGAGTGCACCGCGGCGCTGGTGCTGCGTTTTCCCGAGTTCGTGCGATCCCAGCCGGTAGGCAACGAGATCACCCTGATCCTGCACCAGTGGCCGGACCTGGACGCCGTGTCCGCAGCATGGTTGGCCCGGTCCCTGCTTGCGGGGCGCGACGAGACGCCCGCTTGGGGAATCTGGGTCCGGTATGTGGACGCCATCGACCGCGGCCACACCCGGCTCGATCCCGCCGCCGAGCCGACCAACTACGCCGTGTTCATGGTCCATCAGCACTCCCTTGCGGCCGCCCCGGCCGCAGATCCACAGAGCCGGGACCTGCGCCTGGCGAATTCAGGGCTGGCGTTTGTGGAAAGGGCCGTTGGCCGCCTCTCGGAAGAGCCCGCCGTCGACCCCTCGGACACCCGCCTGCTGCAAGGCTGGCCCGAGTTGGGCAACACGCTGCGCAGGGTGTCCGAGGATCGCCGCAGCTATGGGGCGGATCTCGACCGGGCCGAGACATTTCGATGCCTTCTGGCAAAAGCCGGCGGCGGCACGCCGGAGACTGCGTGGGGTGTCTGGATCAGCCGCCCCCACTCGACTTTATTCAAGAGCTGGGCACGGGGCGACCGGGAGGCGGCACCGCCCTGCGGTTTCGTTTTTTGCGCGGTGGAACTGGGGCCCCGGCGAACCATCTTCAGCGTACCCCCCGACTCCGGGCTCACTCTCTCCGGTCTCGCGGAACGTATCGAAGAGGCGGAATCGCGCAAGCGGGCGGCGCTCGGCAGGCCCCGCACGGGCCCGCCGCGGCCCGGTTACTCGAATTCCGATCCCTGGTATGACGGTCGCGGCGATTTCCATGCCGGAACCATCGTCGATTCCCCGCGCAGCGGAACCGTGCTGACGCCGGCGGAGTTGCGTGCGGTCTTCCATGACTATCAGAGATCCCTGACCGGCGGAGCCCGCTGATCGCCTGCGTAAGCGCCAATCCCAGTGACCCAAGACCGCCCCGAGCCCAACAGGACCACAAAGCATGAGCCTGCCACCGCCTCTACCGCTCGCCCTGGTAATCACCACGGGGGCCCAGGACGTCAAGATCTGGACCGCGGCGCCCGACAGCAGGTCGCAATCGAACAATCACAGCTCGTGTTGTGCATTACTGCCGTTCGGCCGACGTCTCCAGCAGCTATTGCTGAGGCACGCGCAGTCAGCCGCGGCCGAGAATCCGGGGCAACATTGCGCCGCGCCGGGTTATCGTTTCGTGCTCCCGGACTGGTTCTCCGAGGGACACGACGAACCGTCCTGGCAGGCCGTCGACCTCGCTGCCATGGACGCGGAGCAACTCCCCCAGGCCAGCGCGGATCTGCTGGCGGAACTGCGCGGGCAGGGGGACCCGCCGCGGCCCAGGGTCCGGCGGGTCCTGCTGGACGGGGACGGGCGTCTGCTGCTGCGGGCCGCGAAAATCGACACCCTGCTCGGCGGCCTGCTCGACGAGCAGCAGCGCGGCACCCTGAGGGTTGAACGCAGCCTGTTCCTCACGACCCTGCGCGATGAACCTTCTTCCCCCGCCGAGTCAGGCCACGAGGATGCACACAGGCGCGCCCGGGAGCGCTACGACAGAGAACCCTACGCGGCAGGCGAGTTGCTGGCCCGTTGGCTGGCCGATCTGTTCGGCCTGAAATATGGCGGTGAGCGCGCCGAGATCGGGGAGGACCCGGACCAGCTCGCCTGGTGGTGCAACTATCTGCGCGGCCTCCAGTCCTTCGAGGGCGAACCCGGCAGCGAGGATCATCCCCTCCACCGCCGGGCCGCCCACCAGGTCGATGACGCCATCCGCCACCTGCTGCACGGCTTCAACGGTTATGCCGTGTTCAGCAGCACCGGCGGCTTCGACGCCGTCAAGCCCTGCGTCCTCGGCAGCCTTGCCCTGCGGGCGCCGGGCCGCCATTTCGAGCACCCCGAAACCGAAGAGGGCGGCCTCAGAATCACCCGGGCGACCATCATCCAGCCGCCGGCCTTCGTGCCGCCCATCCAATCCCTGGAGCTGCGCGCGGAGTGCGCCGACCTGATCAGCCGCGGCGAGATTCTCGCGAGCCGTGCGGTGGCCTCGGTGCTGCCCCGCGGTGCACAGGCCCACAACGATTCCGACTGGATCGAGGCGGTCCTGGATCTCGCCGCGCTGTTCGATGGTGAGGACCTGCTTCACCGTCTGTATGACGGCCCGTTGCCGCTCCCCGAGTCTCCCGCCGCCCGGCGTATCCTGGAAATGGGCTTCCGGGTGGAGGCGGCGCTGCAGGGCAGCGAAGCGGAATGGCGTCTGCCGCCGGCCCTGGTGGACACCACCGCCCTGGCGGACCTGGTGCTGTCCACGGTCATGGTTCGGGCACTGGCCGCCCGCGGCATCGCCACCATCGACGAGACCACGGGCGTGGTGCAAAGGGCGAACCGGGACGCGAAGGCGGCCCGTGGTCTGCCCAGCGCCGCCCGGAAGTGCCTGAAACCCAACAAGAGCCTCAGGATATTCGGCGATACCGCCAGAGGCTGCCGGGACTGGCTGCGTGACCAGGGCGCCGAGTGGAACACCGCGGCCGATGCGCTCTGCGCGTTCGAGAAGCTGCTCCAGAACGAGGTGTCGGGCGGCAACCTCCGAGGGCTGCGAAACGTGCTCGCCCACGCCGCCCTGACCAACGACCAGCACCGTCTTCTGCGCCAGCTGGCCGATCCGGGTGGCGATCGGCCAGCGGCGAGGCTCTGGAACCTCGGCACTGACCGCGCCCTGCAGCCGGGCGAGCGCTTTCTCTCCATGCCGGCAACAGCGGCATTGCTCGGCAGCGTAGGGATCGAAGACGCGGCCGCGGTCTATCGGGGCGTGCTCGGTCGTGCGCTCGATCAGCTTCGCGGGCCGCTGCTACGGTAAGCCCCATGCAACTCGACTCTCTGCTGCCGCTGCGCGGCGTTGCCCTGACCTTCGAGTTCCGCGAGGAAGCCCGCCTGCGGTTCTTTCACCAGCCCGCTCTGGGCGGTCTGCTGCGCCACCTGCTGGACGGCACCGACATGGACCCGCGCCTGTGGCTGGAGGCCCCCGACAGTGGTCGTTGCCGCTTCCAGCGGGGTGAGCGCTATCGGCTGCACCTCTACAGCATGCCGGGCATGGAGCCGACCCTGGAGCGCCTGGTGGACCGCCTGCGCCGCCTGCCCGCCGCCGGCGTGCCGCTGCCCTCCAGGGGACTGGGCCTCAACCTGGCGTTCCGCGCCTGCGAGGATCTTTACTCCGGCGAGACCTACCGGGGCGTCGCCGCCCTGGCGCTCTATGATCGCGAGCAGCTGTACCGCGAGGTCGACGCCTGGACCGACCTTCCCTGGGTGATGTTGCGCTTCCTCAGCCCGGTTCGACTGCTGCGCGCCAAAGAGAAGCGCGAGGGGGTCTCCGGCGAGGCCCGATTCGTGCGGGATCGCGGCGAACTCACCGGCCCACTGCTCGGCCAGCGGCTCCACGACACCCTCGCCGCTCTGCTCGCCCTCACCGGCACACCACCCGCCGCCCGTCAGCCCTCGCCCCTGCATGGCCTGGACGACGACATCGCCTGGATCGACGCCGGCTACCGGGACCAGACCGGCAACGTGAAGCCCATGGGCGGTGTCATCGGCGAGGTGCAACTGGGGGGCATCGTTCCCGAGCTTCTGCCCGCCCTGGTGCTGGGTCAGCATCTGGGCATCGGCCAGCGCCGTGCCCTGGGCTGGGGTCGCTACCGGCTGGAGCATCCCGAGGGCCGGGGCACCCGGCCACCCCGGCAGCCGAGCCGCACGGTGCTGCAGCGTGCCGCCGAGGCGGTCAACGTCGAGCGCGCCTACTGCTGGATCAGCGACAATTCCCGGGCGCGCAATGCCTATGCGGGCGCCCCCGAGGACTTCACCCCGTTCGCCATGGAGTACCCGGGCGACGCTGACACCCTGCTCGACGACATCACTGGCGAGCTGCGCGACCAGAGCTACCGCCCACCCAACCTGCAGGGCGCCGTACTGCAGCGCCCCGGCAAGGCGCCGCGGCCGCTGGCCATTCCGCCCTTCGCGGATCGGGTAGCCCAGCGGGCCGTGGTGCAGATCCTGTCGGAGGATTTCGAGGCGCTGCACTCCGAGGCCAGCTTCGGCTACCGGCGGGGCCTGTCGCGCCTCAATGCCAGAGACCGAATCCAGTATCTCTACCGCAAGGGCTACCGCTGGTTCTACGAGGCCGACATCGAAGACTTCTTCGACTCCGTCTCCCACACGCGTCTGGAAACCCGGCTGCGCTCGCTGCTGACCGATGACCCGGTCGTGGACCTGCTGATGGCCTGGGTCAGCGCCCCCGTCGAATACCGCGGCCGCATCCAGCCTCGGCCCTGCGGCCTGCCCCAGGGCTCCCCCGTCAGCCCCATGCTGGCCAACCTGCTGCTGGACGACTTCGACGCCGATCTGCAGGCGCTGGGCATGGAACTGGTCCGCTATGCCGATGATTTCGTCATCGTCTGCCGCGACCGGGGGCGCGCGGAACAGGCGGCCCGGCAGGTCGAATCGTCGCTGGCGGAACTCGGGCTGACCGTCAACCCCGACAAGACCCGCATCGGCCATCTGGACCAGGGGCTCAAGTTCCTGGGTTACTGCTTCCTGGGCGAACTCGCCATCGAAGCCCAGCGCACCACCCGCACGCAGAGACACCACGCCCGGCAATCCATCACCCTTGACGACCTGCCGCCCCGGAGCTGGCTCGCCCGGCTCGCCACCCGCGAGCCCCAGGTGCTGCGCGATCGCCCCGCCACGCGCTCGGCACCGACGGGCGCCGCCGCCGCCCCCCCTGAACCACCGGACCAGGAGCGCGTCTACCCCCGAGCCGCCGCCGACTCAGGCTGCGTTCTGTTCCTGACCCTCGAAGACTCGAAGCTCAGCGTGCAAAGCGGCCGGCTGGCGGTGGCGACCCCCGACGGCCACCTCCAACAGATCCCCTGGCCCAGCCTGGAGGCCGTGGTGCTGTTCGGACGCCACCGAATCACCGGGCCCACGCTGATGGCGGCACTGCGGGCCCAGGTCCCCGTTCACTTCGCCAGCCCCCAGGGCCGGCACCTCGGCACCCTCGCCAGCGGCCAGCCCGGCGCCGAGGGCCACGGCCTGTGGCTCGCCCAGCAGGCCCACTTCGCCGACCCGCAAACCTGTCTCGGCCTGGCGCGAGAAATCGTCGAGGCCCGGCTCCACAACCAGGCCGAGCTGCTGCGCCAGAGCGCCCGGGAGGAACCCGCCCTCGCTGCGGCGGTGGACGCTCTGCGCCGCCAGGCCCGCAGATCCCAGGCCGCCACTGATCTCAACTCGTTAAACGGCATCGAGGGCGCCGGCGCCAAGGCTTTTTTTGAAGCCCTGGGCCATCTCGTCCCCGAGGCCCTGGGCTTCGACGGCCGGCAGCGCCGACCGCCCCCCGACCCCTTCAACGCACTGCTGTCGCTGGGTTATACGGTGCTCTATCACCGCGTCGATACCATCATCCGGGTCAGCGGCCTGCTGCCCTGGTGCGGCTTCTACCACCAGAGCCGAGGCCGCCACGCGGTCCTGGCCTCCGACCTCATGGAGCCCTTCCGCCACCTGGTGGAGCGCCAGGCCCTGGCCCTGGTACGCCGCCGCCAGCTCGGCCCGGAGCACTTCCTGAGCGGCGACGGCGGAAGCTGCCGGCTCACCCGCCCCGCCCTGCGGCTCTACCTGGAGGCCCTCACCCAGCGCTTCGTCACACCCGTGGCCGGGGCCCGCGGAACACCCTCGGCCTCGCCCCACCAGCACATCCTTGCGCAGTGCCGGCAACTGCAGCAGCGCATCCGCGGCCACGACCTGCCCTTCACCGCCTACCGCCTGCGATGAGCACCTATCTCGTCTGTTACGATATCGAAGATGATAAGGAGCGCCTGCGCGTGGCCCGCATTCTGCTGCGCTATGGGGAGCGGGTGCAGTACTCGGTCTTCGAGGTTCACCTCGCCGATGGCGCCGCCGCAAACCGGCTATGCGAGGAACTGCGCGCCGTGGCGGGCGCCGAGGCCGAGATCCGCTTCTACCTGCTGACCGCCGACGGCGTACGAGGCTCCCACCGGCTGAATGGAACACCCCTTGCCAGGCGGCCCATTGCGATTATTCTTTAAGGGAGCGGGAGTCGAGGCGCCATGCGTCCCAGGCCCGCCATGGGGGGAAGCAATGCAACGCCCAGTCCGCACGATAGCTGAGAGTGTTCAGCCAGAGTCTCAGAGTCATCCCCCGGTTCCTTTACAATCAGGCACCTATCCGTTCTCCCGTGCCGTGACCAGGCTCCGGCCCCGGCGCCGCCCAACTCTTCACGGGAGGTTCCCGGCAGACCAGGCGTATCCTCCTGCTGCGACACGGTTTTTTAGGGGTGCTATTGCAGTCCGATCAGCTGCTAAAGCTGTCGAAAC
>CAZAQB010000132.1:3144-9232 GCA_964487155.1 uncultured Ectothiorhodospiraceae bacterium | reverse complement strand
GAGCGGCGCCCTCGCCGCGATTCTTGGTCCGGCTGAGACAGAGACATAATCAGGTAAGGAACAATATTCCGTTGGCGCACACGGCAATGGTGCAGCAAGTACCTGAGCAATGACGGCTCTACGGACAATCCTCTCTCAATCTGAGTTCATCCGCGTTCATCTGCGGCCAATCTGATCTCAGGTCGAATTGAGGCAGGAGAGCCACGCGGCTGCTCCTGCCATGCCGCTCAGCCAGTGGCTACAGCAGATCGAAGCCGGTGCTCCAGCCGACGATGAAACGGAACTCGTCGTCGCCTTCGATGCCGCTGAAGTTCTTGGTGGTGGCCAGAGACAGATCGCCGTAGTCGGTGGCCTTGGCGATGGAGACCCCGGCCCAGGCGTAGTCGTCACCGTCGCCATTGACGATGGCGTTGGTATCGTCGTCACCGGTCCAGCCGCCCACGGTCAGGCTCGCCGTGACGCTGGGCACGACCTCGTGGCTGGCGGAGCCCTCCACGTACAGCGCGGTTTCGTCCTCATCCACGCCGGCCACCCAGAAATTGTAGTAGGCGGTGACGCTGAACGGCCCGTAGCTCAGGCCCGCATACACCTCGGCAGCATCCGAGTCCTCGCTGGCGGGAAAGAAATAGCGGATCAGACCCACATCGACGCCGACGCCCGCGAACTCGCCGGCCCAGCCGCCATAGAGGTCGGCCTCGTAATCACCACCTTCCAGGTTGGACATCCAGGCGCCGATGTAGAGGCCGGTTTCGTGGCTGGCGTCGGCGCCCCCCTGCACGGCCGCCTCGTCGGCATTCTGGGTGAAGCCCCGCCACACGTAGTTGCTGAATACGCCCACATTGCCGCTGACGCTGACACCCATGGACGACTGGGCGGAGGCGGCGCCGCTGAACAGGGAACCGGCCAGGGCGACGGCCGCTGTGGTGCCGAGAACACGATTGCGCATGACAAAGACCCTCTCTGTTGACGAAAAACCACAGAGGGGTGCAGAGCAGAGACTGTGCCAACCCGGAGGGAGAAGCCGGAAATTGAGAGTTACAGCGGCATGACAGCCCTAAGCGATCCATCACGGCACGCTGCGGTGCACCATTACAGGGCTGAAAGACGGATCGCCGGAGCGGCTACGCACCGATCAGGGGCAGACCGCCAGGGGACTGCCACCCACTGCGTCGCGGGAGGGGCACGGCCCGGCGCCTCACCGAAGATGCCGGATGCCACGCGCCGGAGCGAAGCCCGCGTAGGCCAGATAAGGCGCCCCAGCGCCGCATCCGGCGGTGCCAGGGCTCAGGGAGGGGGGAGAGCGCGGGCCCCCGGCGGGGGCTTGCAGAGAAGCAAGCCGCTACCCCTCGGCCCGCAGCTTCGCCAGCAACGGCATGAGTGCGGGGGCGTTCGTGGGATGACCGAAGACGCCGGATGCGCTTCGCTTATCCGGCCTACGCCCCATGCCGCGCCGCCGGAGCGAAGCCCGCGTAGGCCGGATAAGGCGCGCCAGCGCCGCATCCGGCGGTGCCGGGGTTCAGAGAGGGTGAGAGCGCGGGCCGCCGGCAGAGCGGCTGCTAGCCGCTACCCCTCGGCCCGCAGTTTCGCCAGCAACGGCATGAGAGTCTCATTGACCTGCTTCTCGGTGACCGGGCCGATGAACTTGTGGCGGATCACACCCTTGGCATCCACCACGAAGGTCTCGGGCACGCCGTAGACGCCGAGATCCAGGCCCGCCCGGCCTTTGTAATCCACCAGGCTTTCGGTGTAGGGATCGCCCAGGTTGGCGAGCCAGCGCCGCGCGTCGGGGGATTCGTCCTTGTAGTTGAGCCCGTAGATGGGCACCACGTCGTCGGCGGCCAGCCGCACCAGCAGCGGGTGCTCGTCGCGGCAGGCCACGCACCAGCTGGCCCAGACGTTCAGCAGGTAGACCTGGCCCTTGAGCTGCTCGGACCCGAGGCTGCGCCCGGGGTCATCCAGGGTGGGCAGGCTGAACTGGGGCACCGGCTTGCCCACCAGCGGCGAGGGCACCTTGCTGGGGTCCAGCCCCAGGCCCACTGCCAGGAACACCGCGAGCCCCAGGAACAGGCCCAGGGGAATCAGGAAGCGCAGCTTCATGGCGGATCAGTAACCGGCACCGGCCTCGGACGCCGGGCTCTTCATCGGCTTCATGGCCGCGGCGACCTCCGGCGGCATGTAATTCTCGTCGTGCTTGGCCAGCACCTCCTCGGCCCGGAACACGCCGCCGCCGGCGAGACGGCCGTTGGCAACGATGCCCTGACCCTCCCGGAACAGATCCGGGAGGATGCCCCGGTACACCACCGTCACTTCCTCCTGGTTGTCGGTGAGCGCGAAGCTGACGTCCAGGGTGTCCGGGTCACGCTGCACGCTGCCCTCCACCACCATCCCGCCGATTCGGAACGGCCGGCCCTCGGGGGCCTCGCCGGACGCCACCTCGGTGGGGGAGAAGAAGAACATCAGGTTCTCGTTGAAGGCCTGCAAGGCCAGCACGACGGCGGTGGCGGCTCCCAGGCCGATGGCACCCACCAGCATCATCCGGCGGCGACGTACGGCGTTCATGCGGCTCTCCTGCGGCGCTCACGCCGCTCCAGTTCGTTGATCAGTTGGCGGCGGCGGCGCAGCGGCAGCACCCAGTTGGCCACCAGCACCACCAGGGCCAGGCCGTAGCTGGCCCACACGTAGAAGGCGTAGCCGCCCATGGCGAGAAATTCTTTCATGCTCCGAGACTCGCTCCCATGCTCCAGATCACGTCAGGCTCACCCTCAGCCCGGCCGCCACCGCCGCGGGCGCCGCGGCCATGGCGGCGAGCAGCAGCCCGGCCAGGACCAGGTACTGCGATGCCGGGTCGCCACCGGCGGCCACCACCCGCACGGTCTGCGTGCCGACCACCACCAGGGGCAGGTACAGGGGCAGCACCAGCAGCGCCAGCACCATGCCGCCGCGGGCCAGGCCCAGGGTCAGCGCCACGCCGATCGCGCCCACCACGCTGAGCACCGGCGTCCCCAGCGCCAGGGTGGCCGCCAGGGCGGCGTTGGCCGGCGCCGGCAGGGCCATCATGGAACCCAGCACCGGCGCCGCCACCACCAGGGGCAGACCGGTCACCAGCCAGTGGGCCAGCACCTTGGCCAGCACCAGGGTCGGCAGTGGCAGGCCGCTCAGCACCATCTGCTCCAGGGTGCCATCCTGGAAATCGGTGCGGAACATGCCCTCCAGGGAGAGCAGCGCCGCCAGCACCGCCCCCATCCAGACCACGCCAGGGCCGATGGTCTGAAGCAGGGAGCGCTCGGCTTCCAGCCCCAGGGTGAATACGGACACTATGACCGCGTAGAACAGCACCGGGTTCAGTGTCTCGGCCCGCCGGCGCAGCGCCAGGGTCAGGTCCCGGCGCACCAGCCCGGTCAGGGCCCGGGTCAGGGAGCGCCCACTCATGGCTGGATGGCCACCGGCTGGACCCGGTTCTCGGATAGTCCCAGAGGATGGTGAGAGGCCACCACCGCCAGCCCGCCCCCGGCCAGGTGCTCCTCCAGCAGCCCTGTGACCAGCTCGCGGCCGCCGGCATCGAGGGCGGTGAAGGGCTCGTCCAGTACCCACAGCAAGGGCGCCCCCACCAGCAGCCGCGCCAGGGCCACCCGGCGGCGCTGGCCGGCGGACAGGGCGCCGCCCAGCACATCGACCTGCTCGCCCAGGCCCACCCGCTCCAGGGCCTGCGCCAGCCCCTCGGGCCGCTGGCCCGCCAGCGCCACCGCGGCTGTCAGGTTCTCCTGCACCGTGAGGTCGGCCTTGACCCCTTCCTGGTGGCCCACGTAGGCCAGCTGACCCTGGAAGTGGCGGCGCTGGCGGACGGCGTCACGGCCCTCCCAGAGGACCTGGCCGGCCTCCGGCGGGCGCAGGCCGCAGAGGATGCGCAGCAACGATGTCTTGCCGCTGCCGTTGGCGCCTTCCACCACGGCCGCCCGACCCGGGCCCAGAGTGAAGCTCAGCGCAGTGAACAGGATTCGGGCACCGCGCTGGCAGGCGAGGCCCTGGGCGGCGAGCAGGGGCTGCGCGGCAGGCCGCTCGGAGATAGGGTGGGCAGACTGGGACACGGCCACAGGATAATCGACACCCGGCGCGGGGGCACAATGGCCGGGGAAGGTGGCACGCCAGGGGCCGGGCGGCCTTGACATGGGTCAGGGCCGCGTGTGCATCGGGCCGGGTCAGCCGCCGATAGTGCCGGACACCACGGGCTCGAAGGCGGTCAGTGCGTCCAGGGCAGCGGCGCTGCCCAGCCCATGCCCCGGGAACTGGGCAGCGAAGGCCCCGGCGCCGTCGCCGTGCAGCGCCGTGTAGTTCAGCAGCACGGTGTTCACCAGCAGGTTGACGTTGTTGGCCGCCGGGCTGGAGGCGGTCTCCACCGAGCCATCGCCGCGGAAGAAACCGATCTGAGGGCCACCCTCGCCGGCGGCCAGGGTCACGGTGGGCACCGGACGGCCGTTCGGATTGTAGACCAGGAAAAAGGAGGCGGCCGTGGATGAGTTGTCGCCGGTCCACTCCCCCTTGCCGCGCCCGTCCATGGAGTCGTCGATGCGGCCGTTGCTGGCAACGGAACCGTCACTGAACACGTAGACCATCAACGGCACACCGACCCGGGCGGCGTACTCCAGGCAGGCGCCGATGGAGCGCCCGGCCCGCAGATCGCGGCGTTCGCCGGTGGCGCGGTCCCCGGTGTGGTAGTCATAGCCGCCCATGGTGATGGTGCCGGCGCCGGCCTGGCCATCGATCACCAGCTTCATGACCGAGGCGGTCTTGCGGAACTCGCCGTCGCCGTCGAACTCGGCCTCGCTGAAGATGCCCCCCGGTCCAACTATGACCCCTCCCGAACGCGGGTCCAGGGCCGCCGGGTCGCCGAAGCGGGCCAGCAGGTCGGCGGTCTTCACATAGCCGCACTCCACCAGCTCGCGGATCTCGGCCGCCCGCGTGGCATCGGCCAGGCCGAGGTCGAGGCGATCCATGCGCCGCGCGCTCAGGCGGGCCGCCGACTCCAGCACCCGCACGCCGTCCGCCTGGCTGAGGAGCCGGGTCAGGTCACCGGTGTCCACCAGGCCGGTGGCGTCCGAGGGCCGGTCGATCTTGGTGGGCCGCACGCGGGGGTCGATGAGCTCCGCCGGCGCCATGGAATTGCCGCCGGAATCCGAGTTGCGCGAGCCGATCAGGGTCAGCAGCTCGCCATCGGCCCCGATCCGGGCGATGCCGTACATGGGATTGTGGGGATTGTTGCCGGTGTCGTTGTCGGACCGGGCCGGGACCACCGCGCCATGGACATTGGCCCGGGTGGCCGCTGAGGTTTTCTCAAGAATGCCGCGCAGGAAGCCGCTGTCGCTGTGGAAGGCAAGCCCCAGCTCGGTATTCACGAAACTGCCGCCCCCTGGCGCCGCCACCTGGGGGATCATGTCGCCGGGCAGGCCCAGCCTGCTGTAGCCGGCGGTGGTGAGGAAGTCCAGCTGGCCGCCCTGGCGTCCGGCCAGCACGTTGGAGCCGGCGATGTTGGCACCGCCGGCCAGGTCGAAGGCGATGAACGGCACCTTGCCTGCGCCCTGGGTGGCGATACCGCATTCCCCCACCCGGGTCTGCATGTCGCCGGACAGGGGCACGGTCTGGCCCCGCGCCAGGCGGGGGCCCAGCAGCAGCGACAGCAGCGAGCTGGACAGCACCATGCCGCCGCCAGCGAGCAGGCCGCGGCCCAGGAAATCCCGCCGGCTCACCGGCCGGCCGTGGCCCACCTCCAGCAGGGGGGCGTCGGGGTGCAGGGGTCCTTGCTTGCGTCGGGCCATGGTTCGGGTCCTCCCGGGGCGCGGTCGGCGCCGCCCGGTCTGGCTACTGGATCAGGGTGACGGCACTGCCGGCGAGCGCCGCGCAGCTCGCCTTGACGATGGTGGCGGTGCGCTGGGCATCCAGGCTGCAGCCGGCGGCAGCAGAGCAGGAATCCACCAGTCCCTGCATCAGGGAGCGCAGCTCGCCCCGTGCCAGCGCCGGATCCGGCTGGGTGGCGAGCCCCGAGCCCATGATTCCCTCCAGCAGCGGGTTGGCCACGTCGTCACGGTCGGCATCG
>CAZAQB010000132.1:0-3044 GCA_964487155.1 uncultured Ectothiorhodospiraceae bacterium | reverse complement strand
CGAGCCCATGATTCCCTCCAGCAGCGGGTTGGCCACGTCGTCACGGTCGGCATCGGTGCCCAGGGCGGTGCCGGGAGCCGAGCCGAACTCGACGTCGGGGAAGTAGGAGCTGCGCAGCGCCGGATCATCCACCAGGGCGTCGCAGTAGGCGATGGCCAGCTGCGAAACCGCGGTCTGGTGGGAGGCCAGGAAGCCCTCGATGCTCTCGGAAGACGGCAACTGCTGGCGGACCGTCTCGAACGTGCCGCGCACCGCGCTGGGGGCCACCCCGGTCACCTCCGCCAGGGTGGCGTTGATCTCGTCGAAGGTGCGCAGGCCCACCGACGGCACGTCGGCGTTGCCGCCGGGCAGGGGCAGGGTCCCCGGTACCGGCTCCACCCGGACATTCGCCTCGCTGCCGAGCCGCTCGAAGGTAAGGAAGAACTCATCGTCATCCGGCCCCTTTTGCTTGGCGATGACCGTGCCCAGCCGCGACAGCGGCTGCCCCTCGCCCGGCTCGTAGTCCGCCGGGTTGAGGGTCAGGTCCAGGTTGGCGTAGGCCTGGCCCACAGCGGCCTCCTGGCCGTTGATGCCGATGCGCATGCCCTGCAGGGGCACCGACCCGGGCTCCACGGTCCCGTCCAGGCTGATGAAGGCAGGCTCGCTGAACAGGTAGCCGAAGCTGTCGAACTCCGAGACCTGGAAGACGATGAAGCTCTCCGGCAGGCCCACCAGCTCGCTGACGCCGAACAGCAGGAAGAACTTCTGGCCGACCCCTACCTCCAGGTTCTGGACGATCTGCTCCGGGGTCAGCACCCGGTTGTGGATGGCCGCCATGCGCACGACACCCTCCCAGGGCCGCTCGCCGGAAACCTCGTTACCCAGCACCAGGGCGAAGCTGTCGTCCCAGTCGGCCAGGCCGCCGCCAGGCACCGGATCAGCGCCGCTCGCCAGCTCGCCGTTGACGTAGATGCGCCGCCCCGCCACCGGGTCGTAGGTGAGCACCACATGCTGCAGGGTGGCCTGGAGCACCTCCTCACCGTCCGGCGTGGACAGCGCCGGCTCCCCGCTGGGCTGCACGCCAGCGCTGTCGGAGCGGGCCAAAAAATCGTAGTTGAACTGGGTCTGACCCAGGGTGAAGTTGGCCAGCTGGTTGCCACCGGAGTAGCTGACGATGCGCGCCGGGCCTTCCTGGGCGACGTTGCCGGGGGCGACCCAGGCCTCCAGGGAATACTCGCCGGTGGCGCCGATCAGCTCCGCCAGCTTGGCGCTGGAGCGGGTCGGTCCCTGGGCCCGCCCGCCGTCGGCAAAGCGCAGCCCCCAGCCGCCCACCCAGCTGACATTGCCCACCAGGTTGAGGTTGATGGCCGGCTCCACGCCACTGGTGTCGAAGGCGGTGCGGCCGCTGCCGGTCTTGAACTGCCAGAAGGCGATCTGGTTGGTCTCGTGGCGGCCGCCGCTGCTGGCGATGATGCCCTGATTCAGCCCTACCGCCTTGCTGGTCACCAGCACCGGATCCACCTCCGTGGGCGGTATGGCACCGGCCAGTTCCTGGATGGCCGCCAGCATGGCGTCAGAGTCCGCGGCGCAGTCGTCGGTCCAGCAGTTGTGGGATTCCGGGTCCAGGCGCACCACGAAGCGGGACTGCGCCGGCAGATCCAGGTTGATCTTCTCCTGGGCGGCGTCGTAGGCCGCCGCCGGGTCGGCATCGGCGAAGAACGGCGCCTGGGCCACGGCGGCGTCCTCCACATGGCAGCGGCTGCAGTGCTGGGTCAGCAGGGGGTGGACCGTGCTGGCGAAGCGGGTCTCGCCGACAGTGGGCGGGAAGTTGCGGCTCTGCCCCGGATCCAGCAGGTCCGGCGCCGTGAGCCGCACCGTGGTGCCGCCGCTGGCGGAATTACCCGCCCAGGCGCCGATGAAGGCGGTCAGGGTGTCGGCGCAGGCGGTCAGACTGGTCAGCCAGCAATTGTGGCCTTCGCCCACCTTGGTGACCATCCGCGAGGCGGCCGGGTCCGACAGGTTCACCACCGTGTTGGCCTGGCCATAGGCTGCGTTGACGTCGGTGAAGTCGACGAAGGTGGGAGCCTGGCTGCCGGCGCCGTGGCAGGCACCGCAGCGGCTGTCAGAGCGCAGGTTCTCCCAGACATTGATCCGGAACGCCTGCACGTCCGGCGTGGCTGGCGGCGGCCCGGTGTAGGCCAGGGTCTGGGGCCCGGAGGTGTCGGGCAGGGTCTCGGTGGGCGCCCCGCCGCCGCAGCCGGCAAGTCCCAGAGACAGCAGCAGCGCCGGCAGACCGGCGCGCGTCACTCGAGCGAATCGCGCTTCCATGGATGCTCTCCTTCCGGTTCCGCGGCCGGCTCAGAATCTGTGCAAGATTCTCATCAGGGCTGCGTGCAGTGGGCCGCGGCCTGGGCGAAGGGGTTCTTGAGGTTGTAGGGCGCCTGCCACTGGGCGGTGCCGCTCTTGAAGGCGCTCACCATGCTCTGGAAGGCCGTCCGGTCGGTGTCGCTGGCGGGCTCCCTCAGGCATACCGCGCGGAACACCTTGCGCACCTGGCACTGGGCGAAGGCCTGGGAGTCGGCCAGTTCCTGGCCGAGCGACTTGGCCCCCGCGCCGGAGCCGCTGCCGGGACCCCAGCCGAGAGAGGCGTTCACCCCCTGGCGCCAGTAGTTGTCCCAGCCATCGTCGGTGGTGATGTAGCCCGGCGCGAAGTTCTGATCGTTGATCAGGTACTTGGGCTGCACCTGGCCGTCGGTGTAGACGATGCGCCCGGAATCGATGTCGCCGGCGTACTCGAACTCGTAGAACGCGAAGGCCTGGGCCACCGGGTCCATGCCGGCATGGCAGCCGACGCAGTTGTTCAGGAAGATGCGGCTGTCGCCGCCGGGGCTGCGGCTGACATCCTGGCGGATGCGGTCCGGGGGCAGGGAGCCATCTTTCATCTGCTCCAGATCCCGGCACAGGTGGTTGAGCACCGTGAAGCGCAGCATGGCGCGATTGGTGCCGGCGCTGAAGAACGCCCGGGCGGCGGCCCGGGTGGTCATCACGCCGGCGGTGGCCTGGGC
>CAZAQB010000131.1:0-9291 GCA_964487155.1 uncultured Ectothiorhodospiraceae bacterium | reverse complement strand
GCGTCACGCTCAGTCCTCAGTCCTCAGTCCTCAGTCCTCAGTCCTCAGTCCTCAGAGCCCGTAGGCTGGGTTGAGCATGCGAAACCCAGCATCCCGGCTACAGCCCCACCACCACCACCGTGATGTTGTCGCTGCCGCCGGCCTCCAGCGCCTGGCGCACCAGGCGCCGGGCGGTGGGCTCAAGGTCGGGTCCGGACGCCTCCAGCAGATCCTGGATGTCCCGGTCCGGCAGTTCCCCGCTCAGGCCGTCGGAGCACAGCAGCAGCAGGTCGCCGGGTTCGCGGCGAAAGCGCTGCACCTCCGGCTCGGGTTCGGCGTCCAGGCCCAGGGCCCGGGTGATCTGGTGGCGTTCCGGGGCGTGGCGGGCTTCCTCCGGGCTGAGCCAGCCCCGGGCCACGGCTTCCCCGGCCAGGTTGTGGTCCCGGGTCAGGGGTTCGAACCGGCCGCCACGCAGCCGATAGGCCCGGGCGTCCCCGGCGTGCGCCACCGCCACTTCATCCTGGCCCACGGCCGCCAACACGACGGTGGCGCCGAGTCCGGCGCACGGGGGGTGGCGCTGCCCATGGGCGCGCACCGCGGCGTTCAGCAGTCCCATCAGCCGCGCCGGGTCGCCGCCGGCGTCCAGCCATGGCCGGTCACCGGCTTCCCGGCGCACCGCCTCCAGCGCCGCGTCCACGGCGAGCTGCGCGGCGACGTCGCCGCAGGGATGCCCGCCCATGCCGTCCGCCACCACGGCGACGCCGCGCTCGGCGTCCCAGCCCATGGCGTCCTCGTTGCGTGCCCGGACCCGCCCGACGTGGGTGTGGCCCGCTGCTCTCATGGGCCCGTCCTCTTGAACTGCGTTGCCGCCCGGCAATCTAACCCGGTATCGCCAGCGGGGCGCCGCTGCCGCCCCCAGCGCCGCCGGAGGGATTCCACCATGGGACTGCGTGCTATTGCCTTCATCCTGGGCCTGGCACTGGCCGGCTGCCAGCCCGCCTACATCAACGGCGAGCCCAACACCTCGTCGCCTTACTACCGGCCGCCGACCGGCTCGGTGGTGGAGTTGAGCCACGCCCTGGAAGTGCCGGCCCGCAGAGACCGGGTGTATTTCCAGCAGGGTCGCATCCTGCCCTGGTACGAGGTCAACGAGTACGGGGCCTACTGCGCCTTGCGGGTGCGCGACAAGGCCAGCCAGCCTCAGAGCCTGGATCCCGGCCGCTACACCGTGCGCGAGGTGTCCAACCAGCACATCTTCATGCTGGCCTCCCGAGCCGCGCCCCGCGCCGCCGCCGTCACCGTAGGGTTCGACGGCAGCGACAACAGCCGCGAAGATTACCAGACCCTTGCGCTGGTGCTGGCCCTGGAGGGACCGGACCAGCGTGTCGAGTCGCTGGCCTGCGCGCAGTGGGGCGTGCCCCAGGTGATGAAGCGGGTCACCGTCGAAGGGATACGCCGGGCGCTGGGCAGCCACGCCAGCCTGACTCTGGCGGACTGATGCCCTCCGGCGTCAGGCCGCCTCGGCACGTATCAGCCGGAACAGGCTGCCAGCGGCCACCGCCATGACCACCAGCAGCGATCCCCAGCCCAGGTTTCGCTGCAGCGCCGGGGCGGCCCAGGAGCCGAGGCTGCCGCCCAGGTAGCCGCCGTAGGCGAGCCCCACGGCTGTGCTGCCAAGGCCCGGTGAGAGCTCTGCGAGGCGGAACGGCAGCACATTGAGAAAACCCGCGAATACGAAGAACACGCACAGGATGGCCAGGTAGGCGAAGCCGAAGCGCGGATCCCCCAGCAGGCGGGGCAGCACGGCGGCCCGGATGCGCCCGAAATGGCTCTGGCCCTGCGCCGGCAGCCGGGCCATTGGGATCTGGGCCACGGGCAGCCCCAGGCCCCAGAAGCCGAAGGCCACTGGCCAGCCGCCCAGGTCCGCCAGGATGCCGCTTACCGCCCGCCCCATGCGGGCGGCCGCCACGCCCTCCAGCACGTAGCCGTACAGCAGCGGAGCCACCGCCGGGGGGAGCAGGGCAAGCGTGATGAGCAGCGAGGCGCGCTGCGCGCTGACGCCGAATTCGGCGGCCATCAGCGGCAGCAGGGGCTGGGGGGCGTACAGACAGCCGAACCCCAGTACAGTGGCCAGCAGGACGGCGACAGGCGGACGATGTACCATGAATTGGGGGATCTGAAGATGATGTCAGGTGCGGCAGAGAAGCCGGACAGCAACCGTGCCGGGTTGAAAGCCGGAATCCGCGCTCGCCGGAGCGCCGGACTGCCAGCCACCGGCCGTACCCGAGGCGGCAAGAATGGGGCGAAGTTGGAACCCTGCCGCGGCAGGAGCAGCATAGCCCAGTGACAGACACGGACACGGAACAGCCAGCCTGCACGGCGGATTCCGGCGCAGACGGTGGACTGTTCGTCGTTGGCATCGGGGCCTCCGCCGGCGGCCTGGAGGCGTTGCGCACCCTGCTGCCGACGCTGCCCTGCGACGACTCGGTGTGCTACGTGGTCGCCCAGCACCTGGACCCCAAGCACTCCAGCCTGCTGGTGCAGCTGCTGAGCGGCTACACCGAGATGACCGTCAGGGAATGCCGGCATAGGGAGCGGCTGGCGGGACGTCACGTCTACATCACGCCGCCCGGGCGCCACGTCACGCTGCGCGGTGACGTCCTCTGCCTGGCCAAGTCGGGCCTCGCCGTCGGGCCCAAGCCCAGCGTCGATCAGTTCCTGACCTCGTTGTCGGAGTCCCACGGCGAGCGGGCGCTGGCGGTGATCCTGTCGGGCACCGGCAGCGATGGCACGGCGGGCGTCCGGGCGGTGAAGGGCGGCGGCGGGATCGCCCTCGCCCAGCATCCGGCCAGCGCCAAATTCGACGGCATGGTCCAGTCGGCCATCGATACCGGTTTCGTGGATCTGGTGCTGCCCCCGGAGCGCATCGGCGCCGAAATTGCCGCCATCCTGTCCCGCCCCCAGGGCAGCCTGCTCAGCCCCGAGGCGGACGAGTCGCCGGCGGAGATCCGCCACATCACCCGGTACCTGGCCGAGCGCACGGGATGCGACTTCTCCGACTACAAGGCCACCACCCTGGAGCGGCGCATCCGCCGGCGCATGAACGTGCACAAGGTGGCGTCTCTGGACGACTATCGCCAGCTGCTGCGGGTGTCCACCTCCGAGCCCGGGGATCTGTGCCGGGACATCCTGGTGTCGGTGACCGGCTTCTTCCGGGACGCCGAGGCCTTCCGGGCTCTGGAGACCCACCTCGGCCGGCTGCTGCAGCGCAAGAGCCCCGGTGACTCCATCCGAGTGTGGATCCCGGGTTGCGCCACCGGCGAGGAGGCCTATTCCATCGCCATCGTGCTGGATCGCCTGCTGGGGGATCGCCGCGGACAGTTCCACATCCAGGTATTCGGCACCGATCTGGACGAGGCGGCCATTCAGGAGGCCCGCAGGGGGGTGTATGCGGCCCCCAGCCTGAGCCAGGTTCCGACGGACGTGATCCAGCGCTATTTCGTGAGCACCCACGGCGCCTTCGGCGTGGCCCGTGGCGTGCGCGAAATGGTGGTGTTTGCGCGCCAGGATCTGGTGCGGGATCCGCCATTCTCCCACCTGGATCTGGTGAGCTGCCGCAACCTCCTGATCTACTTCAACTCGCGGCTGCAGGCGCGGGTGCTGCCCATGTTCTTCCAGGTGCTGGTCCCGGGCGGCCTGCTGTTTCTGGGCAAGTCCGAGTCCATCGCCCGCCACAGCGACCTGTTCACCCCGGTGAGCAAGAAATGGAAGCTGTTCCGGCGCCAGGTGGATGCCGATGCTCCCGCGTCCCGGGCCGTGCTGCCCAGCAGCCCGTCCCGGTCGGGAACCCGCGGCGTCCCGCCGGTACCCCAGGGCCGGACGCTGAGCGACACCCTGCTGGATGCCATCGGCGGACTCTACGCGCCGCGCGCGGTGCTGGTGGATGAGCGGATGCAGGTCTGCTACGTGCGCGGCGACCTGAGTCCCTACCTGAGATTCTCCGACGGTGCCGTCGACCTGAACCTGGTGCGCCTGTGCCGGGAGAGCGTGCGCGGCGCGGTGCGGGCCCTGCTGTACCGGGCCCGGCAGGCTTCCGGGCCGGTGCGCAGCCAGCAACTGGTGGTGGAGGACGCCGGCGAGAGCCATGCCGTGGTGCTGGTGGCCTGCCGTCACGAGCTCGACGGCCGTGACGAGTCGATGGTGCTGCTGGTGTTCGAGCAGGTGGACCAGCTGCCCGAGACCGAGGCCGCCAGCGCCGTTGCCCACCCCGGCGACGACACCGTGGTGGCGGCCCTGGAGCGGGAGCTGGAGGCGACCCGCGAGCAGCTCCAGACCACCGTGGAGGAACTCGAGACCACCAACGAGGAACTGCAGTCGGCCAACGAGGAGCTGCACTCCGCGAACGAGGAGCTGCAATCGGCCAACGAGGAACTGGAGACCTCCAACGAAGAGCTCCAGTCCACCAACGAGGAGCTGCGCACGGTCAACCAGGAGCTCCAGATCAAGTCCGACGAGCTGGCCCTGGCCAACGCCGATCTGCAGAACATTCTCAACAGCGTCGGCTTTCCGCTGGTCGTCCTGGACCGCAAGCTGCGCATCACCCGGCACACCCCGGCGGCCCGCGAACTGTTCGACATCACGCCCCTCGACCTGGGCCAGCTGCTCACGTCGGTGCCTTGCCGCATCGATCTGCCCAACCTGCGCGGCCGCCTGGCGGAGGTGCTGGAGAGCGGGCAGGCCCAGGCGAGCGAGGTGTCCGTGGACGAGCGCTGCTTCAGCATGCGCCTGCTGCCCTTCTACGCCGACGCCGAGCGCCCGTCCGGCGTGCTCCTGGCGTTCGTGGAACTCTCCGATGTACGGGCGGCCGAGCGCCGGCTGCAGCGCCAGGAGGCCACCCTCCAGGCCCTGATGAACAACTTCCTGCACGCCATCCTGTCGGTCTCGCCGGACGGCACCATCCTGGGGTTCAACGCCGCCGCCGAGCGGATCTTCGGCTATCCGGCCAGCGAGGTGGTCGGCCGGGACGTGGGTATGCTCGCGCCGCCGGATGTGGCACACCGTCACCAGGGGTTCATCGACCGCTACCTGGTGACGGGCGCGAGTGAAATCATAGGCCGGGGTCGTCGGGTGACCGGCCGCCACAAGGATGGATCGCCGCTGGCGCTGTCCCTCACCGTCTGCGAGCTGGAGGACGAGGGACGCCGCGGCTTCATCGGCATCATCACGGAACTGCCGGGGGAGGACGGCCATGAGCCGGCGTCAGGATGACAGCACCGGGGAGGGCGGCCTGCAGCCGAACCTCGAGGACCGGCTGCGCAGCCTGGTCCACGAACTGGAGGTGCACCAGGAGGAACTGCGCACCCAGAACGAGGGCCTGATCCGGACCCAGCTGGAACTGGAGGAATCCCAGGGCCGCTACCGGGACCTGTTCGAGATGGCTCCGGTGGGCTACTTCTTCCTGACCCGCAGCGGCGTGGTCGAGCAGGTCAACCTGCGTGGCGCCGAGATGCTCGCGCTGACCCGCCACCGTCTGGTGGGCAAGCCCCTGCTGCTGTGGGTGCGCCAGGCGGATCGGGATCTGCTGTCTGCGCACCTGCGGCGGGTCTTTGAGGGCGAGTCGGCGTGGGTGGAACTGGCCCTGGACCGGCGCGGAGTGGAGCCCCTGCACGGTTTGCTCCAGAGCGTGCCGGTGATTGAGGACGGCGAGGTCCAGTTCGCGCGCACGGCGCTGCTCGATGTCACGCAGCGGCGCCGGGCGGAGGCCGAGGCGCGGCTCGCCGCGCGCACCGTCGAGAACACCCTCGAAGGAGTCGTGGTCACCGACCAGCGGCTGCGGGTGATCACCGCCAACCCGGCTTTCGAGCGCATTACCGGCTACCGGCGGGAAGACATCCTCGGCCTGCGCCCGCCGATGCTGGAATCGGACCAGCACGACAGCGCCTTCTTCGCAAGCCTGTGGCGCAGCGTCCAGGAGACGGGCGCCTGGCAGGGCGAGATCTGGACCCGCCGCCGGGACGGCAGCATCTACCTGGAGTGGCTGAACCTGAGCCGGCTGGTGGATGACGCTGGCGCCGTCACCCACTACGTCATCACCTTCAGCGATATCTCGCAGCAGGAGGAAACCCGCCGCCGGCTGAAGAGCCTGGCCTACTACGACGCCATCACCGGCCTGCCCAACCGCCACCTGTTCTACGACCGGCTGCGCCAGGCCCTGGCGGTGGCCCGCCGGGAGGGTCGCAGCCTCGGCCTGCTGTTCCTGGACCTGGACCGCTTCAAGCTGATCAACGACACACTCGGACACTCGTTTGGCGACCTGATGCTGAAACAGGTGGGCGAGCGCCTGAGCCAGCGCCTGCGGGAGGTGGACACCGTCGCGCGCATGGGCGGGGACGAGTTCACGGTGATCCTGCCGGCGGTGCACGGCGTGGCGGACTCGGTGGCCGCCGCCGGCCGGGCGCTGGCCTGTTTCGCGACCCCCTTCGAAATCGACGGCCGCAACTACTACCTGGGCGCCAGCGTCGGTATCGCCCATTTTCCCGAGCATGGCGACGACGCCGATACCCTGGTGAAGAGTGCCGACGCCGCAATGTACGAGGCCAAGACCCAGGGCTCGAACAGCGTCTGCGTATTCCACACCCACCTCCACGAGGACGTCTCCGCCCGCCTGGAGCTGGAGACCGCCCTGCGCGGCGCACTGGGCGCAGGGCAGCTGCGGATCGCCTACCAGCCCCAGGTGGAACTGGCCAGCGGCCGTGTCGAGGCGGTCGAGGCTTTGCTGCGCTGGGACCACCCGCAGCTGGGGCGCGTCCCGCCCAGCCGCTTCATCCGGGTGGCGGAGGAAACCGGGCTGATCGTGCCCATCGGCCTGTGGGTGCTGCAGCAGGCCTGCGCCGACGCCGCCCGCTGGCGCCGGCGGGAAGGTTTCCAGCCACGGGTGGCGGTCAACCTCTCCCAGTTCCAGTTCATGCAGCGGGATCTCACCGAGCAGGTGGCCGCCTGCATGGAGGAGGCGGGCCTGTCCCCGGAAGGCCTGGAGCTGGAGATCACCGAGAGCGCGGCCATGCCCAACCTGGAGCATGCGGTGAACACCCTGCGGCGCCTCAGGGACATGGGCGTGGCGGTGTCCATCGATGACTTCGGCACCGGTTTCTCGTCGCTGAGCCAGCTCCGGCGCCTGCCCCTGTCCACTCTCAAGGTGGCCCAGGACTTCGTCCGCGACATCCCCCACGACGGCGACGACTGCGCCATCGCCACCACCGTCATCGACATGGGCCACAACCTGAACCTGCGGGTGGTGGCCGAGGGCGTGGAGAACCAGGACCAGTTCGATTTCCTGGCGGGCCGGGGCTGCGACGCCATCCAGGGGCATCTGTTCGCCCCGCCCCAGTCCCTGGACGAACTGCTGGAGTTCCTGCAAGGCAGGGCGGCCGCGCAGCCGGGCTCTCTCTGAGCGGTCCGGTCCGGACCGCCGCCGGCGCTCCGGGCGGCGGCACGGCCCGAGACGCCACCCGCCGTAGCCCCACGTTGCGAAGAAACGTGGGTGCCGGCGTCGCAGGCGCCGACGCGATCATGCCCGGCCCCTACCCTGCCCAGGCCACAGCGCCCATCCCGCCGCCCGATGGCACGTTTCTCCGCAACGTGCCCTACGGCGGGCTGCGGCCAACCTCGCGACCGGGCAACGTCCACCCAATTTGTAAACACCCGCTCAGGGGGCCGGCACCACCCGGAAGATGCCGCCTTGGCGGAGATCCAGCAGGTAGACCTCGCCGTCCAGGTCCTGGGCGAAGGCCGCCAGGCCGCCGGCCAGACCCGACTCGGTGCCGGTCAGCAGTTCCCGCACCCGGGGCGGGCCGCCGCCGGGGTCCGGCCGCAGTCCCCAGACGATGCCGCTGCAGAAGTCGCCGTACAGGTAGACGCCGTCCAGCTCCGCCACAGCGCTGCCGCGGTAGACGTAGCCGCCGGTGACCGCGCAGTTGCCGCGGTTGTCGCGGGAGGAATACTCGGCGATGGGGTCGGTCAGGTCCGGATTGTTGCAGGGCGCCGTGCCGCCGGTGAGATGGGCCCCCTCGCAGACGTCCCAGCCGTAGTTGCCGCCGGCCTCGATGAGGTTCACCTCCTCCCAGTCGCCCTGGCCGACGTCACCCAGCCAGAGCCGGCCGTCCGCCATGTCGAAGCTCCAGCGGAACGGGTTGCGCAGGCCCAAGGCGTAGACCTCGGGCGCGCCGCCGCCGGCGGCGAAGGGATTGTCGTCGGGGATGGCGTAGGCCTTTCCGGCCTCCGGTGGGCCGTCCACGTCGATGCGCAGCATGGCGCCCAGCAGGGTGGTGGGATCCTGCCCGTTGCCTTCGGGGTCGTTGCTGCCTCCGCCATCCCCCAGTCCGATGTACAGGAAGCCATCCGGGCCGAAGTGGATGTCGCCGCCGTTGTGGTTGGCGGCGAACTGGTCCAGTTCCAGCAGGATCTCCTCGTCGCCCAGGCTGGGGGTTGTGCCGCCGGTGACGGTGAACCGCGAGACCACCGTGTCCAGCGGGCCGCCGCTGCCCCCGCCGCCCCGGGTGTAGTACAGGTACACCTCGCCGTTGCTCTGAAACTGGGGGTGGAAGGCAATGCCCAGCAGCCCGCCCTCGCTGTTGCCCGTCTCTACGGTGCCGCTGATGTCCAGAGCCACCGAGGACGTGCTGGCGCCCGGAAGGTTGTCGAACACCCGCACTCGGCCAGCCCGCTCGATCAGGAACCAGCGGCCAGGGTCTTCGGGCGGCTGCACCATGCCCAGGGGCGCGCTGAATGTGAGGCTTTCGAAGACCGGCTCCAGGCGGATGTCGGGTATGGCGGCGGGCGCGCTGGAGCCGGTGCTGCCGGAACCGCCCCCACAGGCGGCCACCAGCAATACCAGGGCAAGGAGGCTCGGGCCGAGGGCCGCGGAGCCCGCGCGGGGTTCGGGAAGGTTGCGCACGACGCCTGCTCCTCGACGCCCGCGCCGGGCGTCTCGCTGCCTTTCGAATCCCCCGTCCCCATCGGCAGTCTATGCCACCGGTGGGCAGCTGATCATGTCCCAGGGTGCCGGTGCCCGTGTGAGAGAAGCGGCGCTCTCGCCGCGATCCCTCGTTCGGCGGAGTCAGACCCATGTCCAGGGGCCGGAAGATGCAGCGGGGCTCCGGTGGCCACGGCGGGCCGGCCGCGGGGCCCTGATGACAGGCTCCGGTATCGCTATCATGGCGCCAGGAGCGGCGGGCGCCGCTGCGGCAGGAGACCTGCAAGTGGCCTTCGGAGATGCCCTGGCGGCGCTGGACGAGGCGCTGCAATGGCTGGACG
>CAZAQB010000130.1:6684-9410 GCA_964487155.1 uncultured Ectothiorhodospiraceae bacterium | reverse complement strand
TGCAGCCGGGACCGCGCCTCTTCCAGGCGCCGGCGCTGCGCTTCCAGGCTCAGAGTCATGGCTTGCCTCCAGGCTCCGCCGAGCACCGGGATCCCGCCGGGATCCGGCCTCCGGCTTTCGACACGCTCAAATGAAGTTGGAGTCGCCAATGGTCGCAGAAGTGCCGGCAGGATTCAGGCTGGCCGCATCTGCGGCTGTTCCCTGGCGGAGCCATGGCGGCCGCGCGGGGCGCTGACACTCCACCAGGGAACATTGGTAGCATGCGTCCTCCATCGGCCAGAGACCGCCAGCACCCATGACCGACGACGACAAGGGTCAGCGAGCCGGCCCCGACGATGCCCAGGAGCACCGCCTGCGGCTGCGCAACATGCAGTTGTCCGATTACCCGGACATCAAGCACATCATGGACCAGGTCTATCCCGACATCGGGGGCGCCTGGCTGCGCAAGCAGTTCGCCGCCCAGCTGAACCGCTTCCCCGAAGGTCAGATCTGCGTCGAGGACAACGGCCGCGTGGTGGCGGGGGCGATCTCCATGATCGTCGACTACGAGCGCTTCGGCGACAGCCACACCTACGACCAGATCACCGGCAACGGCTATCTCACCAACCACGACCCCAACGGCGACGTGCTCTACGGCGTGGATGTCTTCGTCGATCCGGAGTACCGGGACATGCGCCTCGGCCGGCGGCTCTACGACGCCCGCAAGGAGCTCTGCCGGCGCCTGAACCTGCGGGCCATCGTCGCCGGCGGCCGGATTCCGGGCTACGCGGACTATGCGGCGCAGATGACTCCCGAGGAGTACATCGACCAGGTCAAGCGCCGGGAAATCTACGACCCCATCCTGTCCTTCCAGCTCAACAACGAGTTCGACGTCCGCAAAGTGCTCACCGGCTACATGCCCCAGGACCGGGACTCCCAGGCCTACGCGACGTTGGTCCAGTGGGACAACATCCACTACGAGGCCGGGCGCACGCCCTTGATCGGGGCGCGCAAGTCCATGGTCCGGGTCGGCACCGTGCAGTGGCAGATGCGCACCATGCGCTCGCCGGCCGACCTGATGACCCAGGTGGAGTTCTTCGTCGATGCCCTGGCCGGCTACAACTGCGATTTCATCCTGTTTCCGGAGCTGTTCAACGCCCCCCTGCTGGCCCAGTTCAACCAGGAGGAACCCGCCGAGGCCATGCGCAGCCTGGCCCAGCACACCGAGGAAATCTGCGAGGAGATGTCCCGGCTGGCGGTGAGCTACAACACCAACATCATCCCCGGCAGCATGCCGGTGTACGACGGCAATATCCTGTCCAACGTGGCCTTCCTGTGCCGGCGGGATGGCACGGTGGACAGCCAGCACAAGCTGCACATCACCCCGGACGAGCGCCAGTACTGGGGCATGCAGGGCGGTGAGCAGCTGCGCATCCTGGATACCGACGTGGGCAAGATCGGCATCCTGGTGTGCTACGACGTGGAGTTCCCCGAACTGCCGCGGCTGCTGGCCGAGCAGGGCATGCAGCTGCTGTTCGTGCCCTACTGGACCGATACCAAGAACGCCTATCTGCGGGTGCGCCGCTGCGCCCAGGCCCGGGCGGTGGAGAACGAGTGCTACGTGGCCATCACCGGCAGCGTAGGCAACCTGCCGCGGGTGGAGAACATCGAGATCCAGTACTCCCAGGGCGCGGTGTTCTCGCCGGCGGACTTCGCCTTCCCCCACGACGGCATCGTCGCCGAGAGCACTCCGAACACCGAGATGACGCTGATCGTGGACCTGGACATGAACCGCCTCAAGGAGCTGCGCGCCGAGGGCTCGGTGCGCAACCACCGCGACCGGCGCCTGGATCTCTACCGGGTAGAGTGGCTCGATCACCGGGAGCGGTGAGCGCCGACGGGGAGCATCCGGGACCCCTACCCCTGGGCAAGGCCCTGGAGCGTAGCGAGCCCCTGCTGGGTTTCACGTCCTCAACCCAGCCTACGCGAGCTGCGGCAATGCGCGCACCACACGGGAGGGGGTGTAGGCTGGGATGGAGCGCAGCGCAATCCCAGCATCGGCGAAGACGGTCAATTGCGCCCCGCCCCCCTGCCCTGCGGCCCTTGCTGCGGCCTGCCTTAAGACGCCGGATGCGCTGCGCTTATTCGGCCTACGCGCTTCGCCCGGACGCCGGAGCGCGGCCGAGGCCCGCGTAGGCCGGATAAGGCGCGCAGCGCCGCATCCGGCGCCCCCCGCAACGCGGCATTGATGACCCATGTCATTGATACCCTATTGGGTATGTGAGACAGTAATGCCTCGGGACGGCGACGCCTGTCCCGTGGTGCCATCACCGGCGTAACCTGACCGTGCCGGCAATCGCCGCTCCCCCCACAGCCGGCGGCTGCTTGAGGCAGGCACGGGAGCCGGGCTGCGGCGCTTTTACGCCGATGCTACCGGGTCCCGCAGTCAGGAAAGAAGTCAAACCAGGAGCGATCCCCATGGAAAACCAGACCTTCCCCCCGATGATGAACATGACGGCTCTGATGGAGCCGAGCCGCCGCATGGCCCGCCTGATGATCGAGCAGACCGAGCGACTCATTAACCTGGAACTCGAGTGCGCCCGCGCCTACGGCGACCTGGCCATGGAAGACCTGCGGGCGGCCCTCAACGTGTCCGACGGCGACAGCCTGCGAAGCTTCCTGGAGCAGCACAACCGGCTGATGACCACCGCCGCCCAGCGCATGGGCGACGACCTGCAGTCGGCGGC
>CAZAQB010000130.1:3401-6584 GCA_964487155.1 uncultured Ectothiorhodospiraceae bacterium | reverse complement strand
ACCGGCTGATGACCACCGCCGCCCAGCGCATGGGCGACGACCTGCAGTCGGCGGCCGACCTGGGCCGCAGCTTCGGCGAAGAGGCCCGGCGGATCGGCGAGGAGAACCTCAAGAAGATGGCGGAAACCGCCCAGCCCGGCGGAGAGTCCGAGGCCAAGGCGGCCTGAGGATCTACGGTGCCGGGGCCGCGGCCCCGGCACCGTGGCTTGTTGGTTGCTGGATCGGTTAATCCGTTGATTAGATCGGCAGCCTGGCCGCAGACAGCGGATTCACTAGTCAACCAATTCACCAGTCAACTAATCGACCGCCCCTCAGAAACGCTGCTTCCCCAGCCAGGGGATCATCCGCTCGAAGGCCTCCTCGATCTTCTCCATGGAGTTCGAGTAGCTGATGCGGATGGCGTTGGGGCAGCCCTCGCCGAAGGCATCCCCGGGAATTACGCAAACCCCGATCTCCTCCAGCATGCGCTGGGCCAGCAGGGTACCGTCGGTGTTGGGCGGCAGGGACGGGAAAATGTAGAACGCGCCCTGGGGCCAGTAGCCGTTGAGGTGGGGGGCGTCGCTCACCAGCTGCACCACCCGGTCCCGGCGCCGGCGGTACTCCTCGATCATCTCATCGACACAGGTACGCTCGCCGGTCAGCGCCGCGACGCCCGCCCACTGGGCCGGGGTATTGGCCACCGTGGTGGTGAACATGTGGTAGCGGCGCAGCTTCTTGATGGCGCCCTGGCTGGAGATCAGCCAGCCGATGCGCAGGCCCGCCATGCTGAAAGTCTTCGAGAAGCTGCTGATGGCCATCACGTGATCCAGGTCGGAGGTGCAGCGGATCACGCTGGGATATTCCATGTCGTCCAGCAGGATGTGGTCGTAGACCTCGTCGCTGAACACGTAGATTCCCCGGTAGGCAGCCTCCTGGACGATGGCCTCCACTGTCTCCCGGGGGTATACCGTGCCGGTGGGGTTGCTGGGGGAGTTCAGCACGATGGCGAAGGTGCGCATGCCGATGGCGTCGATCACCTCCTGGGGATCGAGCTGGTGGCCGTGTTCCGCCCGGGTGGGGATCAGCTTCACTTCGCCGCCGTTCATGCGGATCAGCGGCGCATACAGCAGGAAGGTGGGATCGGTGACGATGAACTGCCGTCCCGGCGCGGCGGTGGCGGTCAGCGCCAGGTACATGGCCTCGGTGGCGCCGGTGGTGACGATGAAGTTGTCCTCCACCAGGTCGCGGTCGTAGCGGGCGCTGTAATAGTCCTTCAGGGCGGTGAGCAGCTCCGGCAGGCCGGCGTCCATGGTATAGCCGGTCTGGCCGTTCTCCAGCGCATGGATGTGGGCGTCGATGATGTGCCGGGGGGTCGGGAAATCCGGCTGGCCGATGGACAGATGGATGACGTCCTCCATGCCGGCGGCCATGTTGATCATGCGCCGGATACCGGGCATGGGAATGGCCTGCAACGACGGCCCGAACAGGGGCGTCGGCGTCTGGTCGTACTGCTCTATGTCAACGACGCTGGCCATCACTGCACCTCCCCGTGCTGCACCAAGGAAACCCGCCCGTCCAGGCAAGCTAAGTCCCCGTCCCACGGGCGGTCAAGGGCCGTGTGGTGCGGTTGACGCCCCGTGGGGCGCCGACTACCGTCCACCGCAGGGAACCGGGCGCAACCGGGCGCGCCGGACCCGCCACACGGAGCCCAGTCCATGACCGACACCCCGGAGATCGCCGCGCTCACCGCCGTCGAGATGCTGGACGCATTCCACAGCGGCGAGCTGTCGCCGGTGGAGGCGACCGAAGCCTGCCTGGAGCGCATCCACCACCACAACGAGACGGTGAACGCTTTCTGCCTGGTGGATGAGGAGACCACCCGGGCCGAGGCGCGGCGCTCCGAGGAGCGCTACCGGCGCGGGGCCACCCTGGGGCTGCTGGACGGGGTACCGGTAGCCATCAAGGACGTGTTCGCCACCCGCGGCTGGCCCAACCGCAAGGGCTCCAAGGTCATCGACGACACCCCCGCACCGGTGGACTCGCCGGTGATCGCAGCCATGCGCCGGCACGGCTTCGTGCCCCTGGGCAAGACCACCACCCCCGAATTCGGCTGGAAGGGCGTCACCGACAGCCCCCTGTGCGGCACCACCAACAATCCCTGGAACCCGGCACTCACCGCCGGCGGCTCCAGCGGCGGAAGCTCCGCCGCCGTCCCCCTGGGCATGGGGCCCCTGGCCCTGGGCACCGACGCAGGAGGCTCCATACGCATTCCGGCCGGCTTCTGCGGCCTGTTCGGCCACAAGCCCACCCAGGGCCGGGTGCCGTTCTGGCCCAGCAGCCCGTTCGGCCAACTGGCCCATCCCGGCCCGATGACCTGGACTGTGGAAGACGCCGCCCTGCTGATGAACGTGATCTGCGAGAGCGACTCCAGGGACGCCACCCTGGCGGCAAACTCCGTGGACTTCGTCGCGGCGCTGGTGGGCGGGATCAAGGGCTGGCGGGTGGCCTACAGCCCCGATCTGGGCTACGTCCGGGTGGACCCGGAGATCGCCGCCGCGGTGGCCGAGGCAGCCCAGGCGTTCGCCGATCTGGGCGCCCAGGTGGACGAAGTCCACCCCGGCTTCACCGACCCCCGGGAATCCTTCGACCGGCTGTTCTTCGGCGGCGCCGCCAACGCCCTGCGCGACATCGGCCCGGAGTCCCGGGCGTTGATGGACCCCAGCCTGGTGAAGATGGCGCAGTGGGCCGAAGGGCTCTCCATGCTGGACTACCTGGCCGCCATGAACGAGCGGGCGGCACTCACCGAGCGCATGGGCCGGTTCCACGCCAGCTATGATCTGCTGATTACGCCGGCACTGCCGATCCCGGCATTCACCACCGGCCTGGAAGTGCCGGAGGGCTCGGAAGACCCCCGCTGGCCCGGCTGGACGCCATTCACTTACCCTTTCAACATGACCGGCCAGCCAGCCTGCTCGGTGCCCTGCGGCTTCACTTCCGCGGGCCTGCCCGTCGGCCTGCAGATCGTGGCCGCCCGGCACCGGGACGACCAGGTGCTGCGCGCCGCCTACACCTACCAGGCGAGCCGGCCGCTCACCGACCGGCGGCCTCCCCTGTTCGAACAGGCCGGATGATGCCGGCCAGGAGATTCTCCCCATGATCCAGTCCGAACTGCTGCGCAACCTCAAGGGCTACATCGGCGGCGCC
>CAZAQB010000130.1:0-3301 GCA_964487155.1 uncultured Ectothiorhodospiraceae bacterium | reverse complement strand
CCCCATGATCCAGTCCGAACTGCTGCGCAACCTCAAGGGCTACATCGGCGGCGCCTGGGTGGAGGCCGACACCGGGGACACCCTGGCCGTCACCAACCCGGTGGACGACTCCGAGCTGGCCCGGATCCCGGCCATGGGCCGGGCGGAGACCCTGCGGGCGGTGCAGGCGGCGCGGGAGTCCCTGGCCCACCCGGCCACCATCGAACAGCGCGCCCGCTGGCTGGCGGCGCTGGCCGACGGCCTGCGGGCGCGGCGCGAGGAAATCGGCCGCATCCTCACTTCCGAGCACGGCAAGCCCCTGAAGGAAGGCCAGGGAGAGGTGGATTACGCCGCCGGCTTCTTCCAGTTCTGCGCCGACAACTGCCACCACCTGGCCTCCCGCACCCTGGAGGAGAAACCCAAGGACCTCACCTGGCAGGTGCACTACCGGCCCGCCGGCGTGGTGGGCCTGATCACGCCCTGGAACTTCCCCATCGGCATGATCGCCAAGAAGCTCTCGGCGGCGCTGGCGGCGGACTGCGCCTGCGTCATCAAGCCCTCGTCCAAGACGCCGCTGACCATGATCGCCCTGTTCGAGGTCATGAATCGGGTGCTGGACCTGCCGCCCGGCAAGGTCAACCTCGTGAGCGGACCGGCCGGTGAGATCACCGACGCCCTGTTCGACTCTCCCGAAGTCCGGCTGGTGAGCTTCACCGGCTCCACCTCGGTGGGCAAGGACCTGATCCGCAAGAGCGCCCCGGGGGTCAAGCGCCTGACCCTGGAACTGGGGGGCAACGCGCCCTTCATCGTGTTCGACGACGCCGACCTGGAGACCGCCGCCGACAACCTCATGGGCAACAAATTCCGGGGCGGCGGTCAGACCTGCGTCTGCGCCAACCGGGTGTTCGTGCAGCGCGGCGTGGCCGAGGCCTTCGCCGAGGCGATGGCGAGCCGGGTCCAGTGCCTGCGGGTGGGCGACGGCCTGCAGGAGGGCACCGACATCGGCCCGCTCATCGACTCCAACGCCGTGGCCAAGGTGCGCCGCCACACCGAGGACGCCCTGGGCCGTGGTGCCCGGCGGGTGACCCAGGCCGAGGCGCCCTCCGGGGGCTCGTTCTACCCGCCAACGGTGTTGCTGGACGTGCCCCGGGACGCCGCCTGCTTCAGCGAGGAGACCTTCGGGCCGCTGGTGCCCATGATCACCTTCGACCATGAGGCCGAGGTGGTGGAGGCGGCCAACGACACCGAGTTCGGCCTGGCGGCCTACCTGTTCACGGCGGATGCCGAGCGCGCCGACCGGGTGGTGGCGGGCCTGCAGTTCGCCCACGCCGCCGTCAACACCGGCTCGGGCCCGACTCCGGAGGCGCCCTTCGGCGGCATGAAGCAGTCCGGGTTCGGCCGTGAAGGCGGCCTGGAAGGCCTGTTCGAGTTCATCGAGGTGCAGACCGTCCCCCGGGCCTGAGCGCCGGCACCGCTGGCCGTTGCCGGGGCGCCGGCCGGGAATTGATCCATATCAATATCCCGCAGGAAGTCCCCTGCCCGGCGCCCCGGACGCCGGTAGAATTCCATCCTGTTTGAGGGGGACTAGGCATCAACGGCCAGCCGGCCGGGCGTGCAGCACCATTTCTCGGCAGGTGGCAGCCGGCGTGGAGCACCACGGGCCACGGCGGCGGCCCGCCGTCTTGGGCACGGGTTCTGCCGGCGGGACGCGGCAGGCCCGTGCACATAGCGATCAGACAACGAGGACGGGCGGCCATGCACAGCGAGGTGCTGTTTCGCGAGGGACACCATGAGTTCATCCTGCTGCACCGCAACAGCGCCGAGGACGAGCACGGCATCCCCTCCAACCAGTACCTGATCCGGCATGGCAACACCGCCGCGCTGCTCGATCCCGGCGGCTTCGGCGTGCTGCCCGGGGTGCTCACCCGGCTGGTCAGCCACCTGCCGCCGGACCGGGTAAAGGCCATATTCCTGTCGCACCAGGACCCGGACATTGTCGGCGGGCTGGCCTCCTGGCTGGACAGCACCCCGGCCATCGCCTACCTGCCGGAAGCCTGGATCCGCTTCGTGCCCCATGTGGGCCTGGACCAGCTGGACCGGCTGGTGGGCATCCCGGACCAGGGAGCTGAAATCGAGGTGGCGCCGGGGTTCCGGCTGCAGATCCACCCCGCCAACTTTCTGCATTCTCCGGGCCAGATCAACGTCTTCGACCCCATTGCGGGCATCCTGTTCAGCGGCGACATTGGCGCCGCCGTCACCGGCGATGACGACCTGTACGTGGACGACTTTGACAGCCACCGGGCAAACGTGGAGGGCTTTCACCGTCGCTACATGGCGGGCAACCGGGCGCTGCGCACCTGGCTGCGCCGCGTCGAGAACCTGCCCATCCGCCAGCTCGCCCCTCAGCACGGGCCGGTGTACCGGGGCGCGGCGGTCCGCCAGCTGTTCGACTGGCTGCGGGAGCTGCGCTGCGGGCTCGACCTGATGCCTGCGGACGAGCCCGGCTGATGGGCGCCATACTGCCTGATCTGCTGGCGGACCGGGCTCTCCAGCACACCCGGGAACGACTCCTCAGCCGCCTCACCCAGCTCCTCAACGAGCACACCAGGGGCCGCCAGCTGCTGGACTGCGTGCACCAGCTGGCGGACCGGGAGTTCCAGCTCCTGCACGCAACGCTGTCGCAGGAAATGCCGGAGTCGCCGGAGGCGGCCGCCTCCTGCGCCGAACACTGCCGCGACGCAGCCTCGCGGTCGGTGGCCCTGCGCTCGGCCATGCTGCACCTGGCGCAGCTGCAGCGGACCCATCGCAGCCGCGGCATCGCCGAGCTGCGCTCGCTGGTGCCGGAAATCCACGAACTGGTGCTGGACCTGGGCCGCACCCTGATCAGCAACGCGATGCTGGAGCGCCAGCGCGAAGCCATGGAGCGAATCGTCACCGGCCGCGGCTGGGGCGGCGACTGGAACGACTACGCGCGCAACCTGCTGCTGGAGATCCATCCTTTCGTCCCCTTCCACTGCGCGGCCATCGCCACCCGGGCGGCGGACGGCGTCGAGCTGCACCTGTTTCGCCCACCCGATGGGGACGTGCCGGCCGACCCCGCCGCCCGGGAGCGCCTGCAGGCTCAGATGATGGAGTCCTGTGGAGTGGCGCAAGGCGTGCCGGCACGCATCCGCAGCCACACCCTGCCGGGACTGCGCAGCCCCGGCCCGCTGGCCGCCGGTGGGCCAATTCTGGGGCTGCCGGTGGGCCTGGCGGAGGCCGAGCCCGGAGGCGTGTGCGGCGTGGCCGCACTGTTCGCCTGCAGCCCGACGCCGGTGGAGGG
>CAZAQB010000129.1:0-9502 GCA_964487155.1 uncultured Ectothiorhodospiraceae bacterium | reverse complement strand
TGAGGACTGAGGACTGAGGACTGAGGACTGAGGACTGAGGACAGGATGCCGGATGCGCTTCGCCCGGCCTACCATTTGTGGCGGTACCCGCACCCCCCCTGACGCGCCCCCCGGGCGACCCCACCGCCAGCCCTCCAAGCCTGTGCTACCTTACGTAACACAACGACAGCGGCGAGGAGGAGTGCCTGTGCCTGCCCACACCGACCACGGGGCGGCCGGCTACTGCATGGTGGTGTTCCTGCTGGCCCTGCTGCTTTTTGCCTCGCCATTCACGGAATGGTGGGGACGCATCGACCGCCCCTGGTATCTGCCGTACCTGCTCTGGCTGCTGGTGACGGGATTCAGCTGGCTGCTGGCCAAGCGCATGGAGCGCCATGACATTTAGCCTCGCCACGCTGTTCGTGGCGGCGGTGGCCTACCTGCTGGTGCTGTTTGTCATCGCCTTCGGCACCGAGCAGCGCTGGCTGCCGCGTGCGCTGGTCCGCCACCCCGCGGTGTACGTGCTCTCCCTTGGGGTGTATGCCACCACCTGGAGCTACTACGGCAGCGTGGGCTTCGCCCAGGCCCAGGGGATCGGCTTTCTCACCATCTACCTGGGGGTCTCCCTGGCCTTCGCCCTGACCCCCGTGCTGCTGCTGCCGCTGCTGCGCCTGACCCGTTCCCACCAGCTCACCTCGGTGGCGGACGTGTTCGCCTTCCGCTTCGACAGCCAGGCCGCCGGGGTGCTGTGCACGCTGATGATGCTCACCGGCAGCCTGCCCTACATCGCGCTGCAGATCCGGGCGGTGGCCGAGTCCACCCAGGTGATGAGCGGCGAGGGCTCGCCGGGGCCCATCGCGGTGGGCTTCTGCGTGCTGGTGACGGTGTTCGCGGTGATCTTCGGCGCCCGCCACGTCACCCCGAGGGACAAGCACACCGGGCTGGTGGCGGCCATCGCCTTCGAGTCCCTGTTCAAGCTCGGAGCCCTGGTGCTGGTCACGGTGGTGGCCGTGGCCATGGCCTTCGGCGGACCGCTGGCCATGAGCGACTGGCTGGAGGACCATCCGCAGCGGCTGGAGGCGTTCTTCCGGCCCACCTCCGAGGGGCCCTGGGGCAGTCTGCTTTTCCTGGCCTTTGCCGCGGCCTTCCTGCTGCCGCGGCAGTTCCACATCATCTTCATCGAGAACCTGCGCCCGCGCAGCCTGCTCACCGCCAGTTGGGGCTTCCCCCTGTACCTGCTGGCGCTGTCGGCGTGCATCCCGCCGCTGCTGTGGGCCGGCGAGGTGCTGGCGCCACCCACTTCCCCGGACTACTACGTGCTGGGCCTGGCCATGGAGAGCCAGTCGGGACTGCTGGCCCTGGTGGCCTACCTGGGGGGCATCTCGGCGGCCAGCGCCATGATCATCGTCACCACCCTGGCGCTGTCGTCCATGACGCTGAATCACCTGGTGCTGCCCCTGGTGCGCCCGACGCCGGAGCGTGACCTGTACGCGGCCCTGCGCTGGGCGCGGCGGGTGATGATCGCCGCCATCATCGCGGCCGGCTTCGTGTTCTACATGACCCTGGAGCACAGCGAGGGGCTGGTGGCCTGGGGCATGATCTCGTTCCTGGCCATGGCCCAGTTCGTGCCCGGCGTGGTGGGCGTGCTGTACTGGCCCCGGGCCACCCGGGCCGGGCTGATCGCCGGCCTGCTGGGAGGCGGCACCGTGTGGGGCCTGGCGGTGCTGCTGCCGGCGCTCACCCCGGTGGGCTCGGTGCGCATCGGCGACTACGTGATCCCCCAGGCCGCCGGGGCCGACCTCTACGGCACCGTCGGCTTCTGGTCGGTGGCCATCAACGCGGTGCTGTTCGCCCTGGTGTCCCTGGCCACCCGGCCCGGCGAGCGGGAGTCGGAGGCGGCGTCGGCCTGCCGGGAGGTGAGCACCCGCATTCCCCAGGGCGCCCTGGCCGTGGGCTCGCCGGCGCAGTTCGTGGATCAGCTGGCACCGGTGATCGGCGGCGCGGCGGCCCAGGCCGAAGTGGAGCGGGCCCTGGCGGACGTGGGACTGGACTGGCAGGAATCCCGCCCGGACCGGCTGCACCAGCTGCGCGAGCAGGTCGAGCGCAACCTCTCCGGCATGATGGGTCCGGTGCTGGCCCGAAGCATCGTCGACGAGCGGTTGCGTCTGGACACCGATACCCGCTCCGCCCTGGCCCAGAACGTGCGCCTCATCGAGGAGCGCCTGGAGCGCTCCCACAGCCGTTTCCGGGGCCTGGCGGCGGAGCTCGACGAGTTGCGCCGCTACCACCGGCAGATCCTGGAGGACCTGCCCCTGGGGCTGGTGGCGGTGACCCCGGCGCAGCGCATCGTGCGCTGGAATCCGGCCATGGAGGGGCTGACCGGCGTGCTGGCAGGCCGGGCGCTGGGCCGCCAGGTGGCGGAGCTCGACCCGCCCTGGGGGGTGCTGCTGGGCGAGTTCCTGGAGCGCGACGGAGACCACGCCTACAAGCAGCGCCTGACCCTTGAATCCGAGAGCCGCTGGCTGAACCTGCACAAGACCTACATCGGCGACACCCGCCGCGGCAGCAGCGGCGACCGCCTGCTGCTGGTGGAGGACGTCACCGACCTGCAGCTGCTGGAGGAGGAACTCACCCACAGCGAGCGGCTCGCATCCATCGGCCGGCTGGCCGCCGGCGTCGCCCACGAGATCGGCAACCCGGTGACCGGCATCGCCTGCCTGGCCCAGGAGCTGAAGAGCGTGGGCGGCCGGGGCGAGATCAATGCCCAGGCCGCCCAGATCCTGGAGCAGACCCAGCGCATCAGCACCATCGTGCAGACCCTGGTCAGCTACGCTCACGCCGGCGACCGGGGAGGCCAGCGGCCGGCCGGTCCGGTGGCCCTGGCGGACGTAGTGGAGGAGGCCCGCCGGGTGGTGCAGTTGAGCCGCCGCGCCCGGGACATGACCTTCGTCAACCGCATCCCGGCCGAGCAGCAGGTGCAGGGCGACCTGCAGCGGCTGATCCAGGTGTTCGTCAACCTGTTTTCCAACGCCGTGGATGCCTGCGCCGACGACGGCCGGGTGGTGATCACTGCCCGGCGCAGCCGGCGCCGGGTGCAGGTGCGGGTCATGGACAATGGCCCCGGCATCGCGCCGGCCATCCGCGACAAGGTGCTGGAGCCGTTCTTCACCACCAAGGCGCCGGGGCAGGGCACCGGCCTCGGCCTGGCCCTGGTGTACAACATCATCCGCGAGCACAACGGCGAACTGCGGATCCACTCCCGCCGCGGGCGGGCCTCCGGGACCGAGGTGAGCTTCTGGCTGCCTGCCGCCGCGAACGACGCCCAGAAGGTATCCGACTATGCCTAGGGTGCTGGTCGTGGAGGACGAGGCCATCATCCGCAATGCCATCCAGCGGCTGCTGGAGCGCAACGGCATGGAGGTCTCGGCCGCCGAGTCGGTGGAGCAGGCCTGCGAGGAGTTCAACCCTGCAGAGCACGACGTGGTGCTGGCCGACCTGCGCCTGCCGGGACACCCGGGCACCGAGCTCATCGGCCGTGCCGACCCGGTGCCGGTAATCATCATGACCAGCTACGCGAGTGTGCGCTCCGCCGTGGAGGCCATGCGCGAGGGCGCCATCGACTACATCGCCAAGCCGTTCGACAACGACGAGTTGCTGCTTACCTTGCAGCGGGTGGTCAAGGAGGCCCACCTCCAGCGCCAGAACGCAGTTCTCAAGGCCCAGATCGAGCGCGACTACCCGGTAGCCGGCATCGTCGGCCGCTGCGCCGCCATGCAGGACGTGTTCGAGCGCATCCGCAAGGTCGCCCCCACCGATACCTCGGTACTGATCCTGGGAGAGTCGGGCACCGGCAAGGAGCTCGTCGCCCGGGCGGTGCACGAGCAGAGCCGGCGCCGGGAGGCGCCCATGATTGCCGTCAACTGCGCCTCCATCCCCGAGTCCCTGATCGAGGCGGAGCTGTTCGGTCACGAGAAAGGCGCGTTCACCGGCGCCGTGGTCCAACGCCACGGACTGGTGGAGGCAGCCGACGGCGGCACGCTGTTCCTGGACGAGATCGGCGAGCTGCCGCTGCAGGCCCAGGCGCGGCTGCTGCGGGTGCTCCAGGAGGGGGAGATCCGCCGGGTGGGGTCCTCCCGCTCCCAGCGGGTGGACGTGCGGCTGGTGGCCGCCACCCACCGCGACCTGGCCACCATGGTGCGCGAGCGGGCGTTCCGCGAGGACCTCTACTTCCGCATCCAGGTCATGGAGATCCGCCTGCCGCCGTTGCGCGAACGCAGCGAGGATCTGTCCGAACTGGCCCGCTACATGCTCGACAAGGCCTGCCAACGACTCAACCGTCCGCCGGCCCGCTTCAGCGACTGCGCCCTGCAGGCCATCCGCCAGCACCGCTGGCCGGGCAACGTACGAGAGCTGGAGAACGCCGTGGAGCGCGCCGTCATCCTGTCCGACGCCAGCCAGATCGACGCCGAGCTGCTGGCCCTGCCCCGGGAGGCACCCCCACCCGGGACGACCCCTGGCGGCGGCGCCGACTTGTCCCTGGAGGAATACTTTGTGGAATTCGTGCGGGAGAACGAAGCCCAGATGACCGAGACCGAGCTGGCGAGGCGGCTGGGCATCAGCCGCAAGGCGCTGTGGGAGCGCCGCCAGCGACTGGGTCTGCCGCGCGCCCGGGGTGCCGGGCGCAGCGGCGGGTTGAGGGGGACCTGACACCCGCGCCGGCAAGCTTGGTACTATTCCCCGCATCCGGCGAACCGGCCGCCGGAGCGCGCCACTGGAGCCGCAGAACTCCGGGCCGCGTGGGGTTTGCTAGGCTTTAGGCCGGTCTGGCGCAGCTGGCGGCGCTTGCCGTCTGCGCACACAAGCCGAACAGTCATACCAGTTCGTTGATTCGGGCTGTCCCTGAAGACGGTTCGAACGCGTTATCACCGGGAGGAGCAGCAGAATGTCCGAACACAAGGTCCACGAGGTTCCCGCCAATATCGCCGCATCGGCCCACGTCAACAAGGAGCAGTACCGGGAGATGTACCGGCGCTCCCTGGAGGAGCCCGAGGCCTTCTGGGCGGAGCAGGCGAACGCCTTCCTGCACTGGTTCAAGCGGTGGGACAAGGTCGACGGCTCCGACCTCAAGACCGGCGAGATCCGCTGGTTCGAGGGCGGCAAGCTGAATGTCGCCTACAACTGCCTGGACCGGCACCTGGACGCCAAGGGCGACAGTGTCGCCATCGTCTGGGAGGGCGACTCCCCGGACAACGACAAGAAGATCACCTACCGCGAACTCCACGACCAGGTCTGCCGGCTGGCCAACGCCCTCAAGGACCGCGGCGCCAAGAAGGGCGACCGTATCTGCATCTACCTGCCGATGATCCCCGAGGCCGCCGTGGCCATGCTGGCCAGTGCGCGCATCGGCGCGGTCCACTCCATCGTGTTCGGCGGCTTCTCCCCCACCGCCCTGCGCGACCGCATCCAGGACTCCGACTGCCGCTTCGTGATCACCGCCGACGAGGGCCTGCGGGGCGGGCGCGCCGTGCCCCTCAAGGCGAACGTCGACAAGGCGCTGGCCGAGTGCCCCAGCGTGGAGAAGGTGATCACCGTGCGCCACACCGGCGGTGATGTCACCTGGAACGACGGCCGCGACGTGGACTACGGCGAGGCCGTCAAGAACGCCTCCGCCGACTGCCCGGCGGAGGAGATGGACGCCGAGGATCCGCTGTTCATCCTCTATACCTCCGGCTCCACCGGCAAGCCCAAGGGCGTGCTGCACACCACCGGCGGCTACCTGCTGCAGGCGGCCATGACCCACAAGTACGTGTTCGACTACCACGACGGCGAAGTGTACTGGTGCACGGCCGACGTGGGCTGGGTCACCGGCCACTCCTACATCGTCTACGGCCCGCTCGCCAACGGCGCCACCACGCTGATCTTCGAGGGGGTGCCCACCTACCCGGATGCCTCGCGCTTCTGGCAGGTGGTGGACAAGCACAACGTGGCCATCTTCTACACCGCCCCCACCGCCATCCGCTCGCTGATGGGCCAGGGCGAGGAGCTGGTGAAGAAGACCAGCCGCAAGTCCCTGCGCATCCTCGGCACGGTGGGCGAGCCCATCAACCCGGAGGCCTGGGAGTGGTACTTCCGGGTGGTGGGCGACGAGCGCTGCCCCATCGTGGACACCTGGTGGCAGACCGAGACCGGCGCCATCATGATCTCCCCCCTGCCCGGCGCCACCGACCTGAAGCCCGGTTCCGCCACGCTGCCGTTCTTCGGCGTGGAGCCGGCGCTGGTGGACAACGAAGGCAATGTCCAGGAAGGCGCCACCGAGGGCAACCTGTGCATCAACCGGGCCTGGCCCAGCATGATGCGCACCATCTACGGCGACCACCAGCGCTTCATCAACACCTACCTGTCCAACTATCCCGGCCGTTACTTCACCGGTGACGGCGCCCGCCGGGACGAAGACGGCTATTACTGGATCACCGGCCGGGTGGACGACGTCATCAACGTCTCCGGCCACCGCATGGGCACCGCCGAGGTGGAGAGCGCCCTGGTGCTCCATGAAAAGGTGGCCGAGGCTGCCGTGGTGGGCTTCCCCCACGACGTCAAGGGCCAGGGCATCTACGCCTACGTCACCCTGGTGGCGGGCGTCGAGCCCAGCGACGAGCTCAAGAAGGAGCTCAACGACCTGGTGCGCCAGGAGATCGGCCCCATCGCCAAGCCCGATGTCATCCAGTGGGCCCCCGGTCTGCCCAAGACCCGTTCGGGCAAGATCATGCGCCGCATCCTGCGCAAGGTCGCCACCAACGAGCTGGACAGCCTGGGCGACACCAGCACGCTGGCGGACCCCTCGGTGGTGGATGAACTGGTCGATAACCGGGCCAACAAGTAGTCCGGCCCAGTCCGTGCCCTGGCCCTCCGGGGCCGGGGCACGTTGTATTCCCGGACCCCGTAGCACGGGCCTGCTGTGTTACCTGGTGACACAGGGGAATGTTACCTGAGGTAACACATGCCGGAGCATGCAGGGCCACCGTGACCGCAAGCATATGTGTTTTCAGGGAATAAATCGCTTGCACGGTTCCTGCATTGAAAGGGCAGTCCCCGTCTCGATGACGGGGGGCAGGACAACGCAGAGCGGCCCAGCCGCCGGTGGGAGGAGGAGAAACCGCGCTGCCCCAGGGAGGGAGCGCCGCGGTGCGCGAGGAAGGCCGGCCCCGGGCCGGACTTGGCCGGAGATACTCGGGCCGACCTCTTCAGCATTCGCCCCCGCCCCCGGCAGCCCCTGCTGCCCTCTGACGTCTGTCCGGGACGTCCCAAACCCGAACCGGCCGCCGGCCCGTGGCCGGGCGGGGTGCGTCTACAACACGTCAAAACGGGAGGAGGTACTCGAATGAGCGAGTCCCAAAGCGAGTCCAAAACCAGCAAAGAGCAGGCGGCTATCGCCTACTGGCGAGAGAACGTCCGGATGCTGATCACCAATCTGGTGATCTGGTTCGTGGTGTCGTTCGTGTGCGGGATCATCCTCGCGCCGGTGCTGAACAACATCTCCATCGGCGGCTACCAGCTTGGCTTCTGGTTCGCCCAGCAGGGATCGATCTACGTGTTCATCGCGCTGATCTTCATCTACGTGTTCCAGATGAACAAGCTGGATCGCAAGTACGACGTCCACGAAGAGTAAGGGGGGGAGCCATTCATGGATGCATTGACTGTATGGACCTACATCGTCGTAGGTGCGTCGTTTGCGCTCTACATCGGCATCGCCGTCTGGGCGCGGGCCGGCTCCACCGGCGAGTTCTACGTGGCCGGCAAGGGGGTCAACCCCATCGCCAACGGCATGGCCACCGCGGCGGACTGGATGTCCGCGGCCTCGTTCATCTCCATGGCCGGGCTGATCGCCTTCATGGGCTACGACGCCTCGGTCTACCTGATGGGCTGGACCGGCGGCTACGTGCTGCTGGCCATGCTGCTGGCCCCCTACCTGCGCAAGTTCGGCAAGTTCACGGTGCCGGAGTTCATCGGCGACCGCTACTACTCCAAGACCGCCCGCATCGTCGCCGTCATCTGCCTGATCGTCGCCTCCCTGACCTACGTCATCGGCCAGATGAAGGGCATGGGCGTGGCCTTCTCCCGGTTCCTGGAGACCAGCTATGAGGCCGGCCTGCTGATCGGCATGGCCATCGTGTTCATCTACGCGGTGACGGGCGGCATGAAGGGCGTCACCTACACCCAGATCGCCCAGTACGTGGTGCTGATCTTCGCCTACACCGTGCCGGCCATCTTCATCTCGCTGCAGATCACCGGCAACCCGCTGCCCCAGCTCGGTCTTGGCAGCACGCTGGCCAACGAGAGCTCGTATCTGCTGGATAAGCTGGACGCCACCCTGCTGGAGCTGGGCTTCCGCGAGTACACGGCTCAGAAGGGCACCACCATCAACATGTTCTTCCTGACCGCCTCGCTGATGTTCGGCACCGCCGGCCTGCCCCACGTCATCGTGCGCTTCTTCACGGTGCCCCGGGTGCGTGACGCACGCCTGTCCGCCGGCTGGGCGCTGGTGTTCATCGGCATCCTCTACACCACCGCCCCGGCGGTGGGCGCCATGTCCTTCTACAACCTGATCAACACCGTCTACCCGGGTGGGGTCAACGCCGGAGGCGCCATGCAGATCGAGCAGGCTCCTGACTGGTTCGAGCGCTGGCGTGAGACCGGCCTGCTGGCCTGGGACGACAAGAACGGTGACGGCCGGGTGCAGTACTACAAGGAAGGCGGCAACGAGCAGATCACCCAGACCGCCAACGCCGCCGGCTGGCAGGGCAGCGAGCTGACGGTGGACCGGGACATCATGGTGCTGGCCAACCCCGAGATCGCCCAGCTGCCCAACTGGGTCATCGCCCTGGTGGTGGCCGGTGGCCTGGCAGCGGCCCTGTCGACGGCGGCGGGCCTGCTGATGGCGATTTCTTCGGCGGTCTCCCACGACCTCATCAAGGGCGTGATCAACCCGAACATCGGGGAGAAACAGGAGCTGCTGGCCGCCCGCATCTCCATGGCGGGCGCAATCGTCGTGGCGGGCTACTTCGGCTTCAACCCGCCAGGCTTCGCGGCCCAGGTGGTGGCGCTCGCCTTCGGCCTCGCCGCCTCCTCGATCTTCCCGGTACTGATGATGGGCATCTTCAACAAGAAGATGAACCGCGAGGGCGCCATCGCCGGCATGCTGGTCGGCCTGAGCGCCACCATGGTGTACATCTTCACCTTCAAGGGCTGGTTCTTCATCCCCGGTACCAACATGCTGCCCAACACGCCGGATAACTGGTTCATGGGCATCCAGCCGGAGTCCTTCGGGGCCCTGGGCGCGTTGATCAACGTGGTCGTCGCCGTCGCGGTCTCCAAGGTCACCGCCCCGCCGCCGGAGCACATCCAGCACTTCGTGGAGGACATCCGTGTCCCCCGGGGTGCGGCCGGTGCCGTCGACCACTAACAACAACAGTCCGAAGAAGAAGCAATTTCTGCCCCCGCCTCGGCGGGGGCTTTTTTATTGGGG
>CAZAQB010000128.1:0-9508 GCA_964487155.1 uncultured Ectothiorhodospiraceae bacterium | reverse complement strand
CTCAGTCCTCAGTCCTCAGTCCTCAGTCCCAGCGCCGCGGCGCGCTCCGGGTCCGCCCCCTGCACCCGCACCCGCTTGTCCCGGGCGCTCTCGCCGGCCTCGATCAGGACTGCCGAGGGCGCCACCCCCAGGGCCCTGGCCAGGTAGCGACTCAGGTACGCGTTGGCCTTGCCGTCCACGGGGGGCGCGGTGATGCGCAGCTTGAGCCGGCCCGACTCCCACTTCAGGGTCTCCCGGCAGGCCCGGGGCTGGACTCGCAGCTCCAGCACCAGGTCGGGTCCGTCCCAGCGGGTGCTCAAATCGGCGGAGCGACGCTGTTCAGCGGCGGCATCACCAGCATCTTCAGCACCTGCAGCATGATGATGGCGGCCAGCGGCGAGAGGTCGATGCCGCCGAGAGGGGGGATGACGCTGCGAAACGGCCGCAGCACCGGCTCGGTGACCCGGAACAGCACGGTGTGCACCGGGTTGTAGGGGTCCGGGTTCACCCAGGAGATCACCGCCTGGATGATGATGGCGAACAGGTAGAGGTTGAACAGCAGGTTGATCAGTTCCACCGGGGTGCGCAGCAGCACCGGCCCCAGGGCTACCGTGCCGTACTTGATCAGCATGATCAGCGACAGCAGGGCCATCTGCAGCAGCACCATCAGCACCACCGAGGACAGGTCGATGCCGGCGACCCCCGGCACCACCCGGCGCAGGGGTTTGAGCGGCGGCTGGGTGATGCTCACCAGGAACTGGGAGATCGGGTTGTAGAAGTCGGCCCGCACCCACTGCAGCAGGAAGCGCAGCATCACCGCCAGGATGTAGAGGCTGAACAGGGTGTCGATCAGGAACAGCAGCGGGTTGGCCAGGTAGTTGCCGCCCATCTACTGGCCTCCCAGCAGGCCGCCGAGCTCCGCGGCACGCCGGGCCGCGGCCTCGGCGGCCCGCCGCACCAGGCCCTGCAGATCGCCGTCCTCCAGCACCGCGATGGCCTTCTCGGTGGTGCCTCCCGGCGAGGTGACCCGGCGGCGCAGCCCGGCCGGCTCCTCGTCGCTCTCCAGGGCCATCTTGGCGGCGCCCAGGGCGGTCTGCAGGGCGAGCAGCCGGGCCGTGGGCCGCTCCAGGCCGAGGCTGGCGCCGGCCTCTTCCAGGGCCTCCATGAACGCAAAGAAGTAGGCCGGGCCGCTGCCGGAGACCGCGGTGACCGCGTCCAGCAGGGTTTCATCCTCCACCCAGACGGCGATGCCCACCGCCCGCACCAGGGTCTCGGCCAGGTCCCGCTGCTCGCTGCTGACCCGCTCGTTGGCGTACAGGCCGGTGGCGCCGGTACCCACCAGGGCAGGAGTGTTGGGCATGGTGCGCACCACCGCGGCTTCGCCGCCCAGCCAGCGGCGCAGGTCAGGCTCGCGTACCCCCGCCGCGATGGACAGCACCAGCGCCCCCGAGCGTTTCACGGCCCCGCCCAGGGGCTCGGCGACCGCCTTGACCTGCTGGGGCTTGACCGCCAGCACCACCGCCTGGGCGGCGTCGACGCAGGCGGTGTTGTCCTCGAACGGGGCGACGCCGAAATGCCGCTGCAGATCCCGGCGCCGCTCAGCGTTCGGGTCGGACACCCGGATGGACTCCGGCGGAAAGTCGTCCGCCACCAGCCCGCCAATCAGGCTGCGGGCCATGTTGCCGCCGCCGATGAAGGCGACCGTGGGTGCAGAGCTCATGGGCTGCTCTCCGTGGCCCGGCCCGCGTCGGCGGCGGGCGTCGGGCGTGGACCGAAAATGGCGGTGCCGATGCGCACCAGGGTGGACCCCTCGGCTACTGCCGCCTCCAGGTCGGCGCTCATGCCCATGGACAGCGTGTCCAGGGTCAGGCCGTCGTCACGCAGATCCTCCAGCATTTCCCGCAGCCGGGCCAGCGGCCGGCGCTGGGCCGCCGGGTCGGCGGCGGGCGCCGGGATGGCCATCAGCCCGCGCAGCCGCAGCCCCGGCAGTTCCGCGACCGCCCGGGCCAGCCCGGGGAGCTGCTCCGGATCCACTCCGGACTTGTTCGCCTCGCCGCTGACATTGACCTGGATGCAGCACTGCAGCGGCGCGAGCTGCCGCGGGCGCTGGGACGACAGCCGGCGCGCGATGCGCAGCCGCTCGATACTGTGAACCCAATCAAAGTCCGCCGCCACGGCCTTTGTTTTATTGCCCTGGAGGGGACCGATGAAGTGCCATTCGAGGCCGAGCTGGCGCAGCTCGGCCTGCTTTGCCAGGGCTTCCTGAAGGTAGTTCTCGCCGAAGGCGCGCTGGCCGGCCTGCCAGGCCGCGCGGATGGCCTCGGGGGGGTGGGTCTTGCTGACCGCCAGCAGGGTGACGCTGCCCGGCGCGCGGCCGGCGGCGCGCTCTGCGGCGCGCAGCCGCCCGCGGACCGCGGCCAGCCGGCCGGCGATCTCCTCCCAGTTGCCCGGGGGCGGGTCGGCCGGTACCTTTGATGGCCCTTCCAAGGATCGGCTCCCGCGGTTACCGGCGCGCGGCGCGCCAACAGCGTTGTGGGGACCTACCAATGGACATCGCCGACCTGCTCGCCTTCAGCGTCAAGAACAACGCCTCGGACCTTCATCTCTCCGCGGGATTGCCGCCCATGATACGAGTGGACGGCGACGTGCGTCGAATCAACCTGCCGCCGCTGGAGCACAAGGATGTGCACCGGTTGATCTACGACATCATGAACGACAAGCAGCGCAAGGACTTCGAGGAGTTCCTGGAGACCGACTTCTCCTTCGAGATCCGCGGCCTGGCGCGCTTCCGCGTGAACGTGTTCAACCAGAACCGGGGCTCCGGGGCGGTGTTCCGCACCATCCCCTCGCGGGTGCTGACCCTGGAGGAGCTGAACGCCCCGGAGGTGTTCCGCACCATCTCCGACAACCCGCGGGGCCTGGTGCTGGTGACCGGGCCCACCGGCTCCGGCAAGTCCACCACTCTGGCGGCCATGGTGGACTACAAGAACGAGAACTACAGCGAGCATATCCTCACCATCGAGGACCCCATCGAGTTCGTCCACGAGTCCAAGAAGAGCCTGGTGAACCAGCGCGAGGTGCACCGCGACACCCTGGGCTTCAGCGAGGCGCTGCGCTCGGCCCTGCGCGAGGACCCGGACGTGGTGCTGGTGGGCGAGATGCGCGACCTGGAGACCATCCGCCTGGCGCTGACCGCCGCCGAGACCGGCCACCTGGTGTTCGCCACCCTGCACACCAGCTCGGCGGCCAAGACCATCGACCGCATCATCGACGTGTTCCCGGCGGCGGAGAAGTCCATGGTGCGCTCCATGCTCTCCGAGTCGCTGCGCTCGGTGATCTCCCAGACCCTGCTGAAGAAGATCGGCGGCGGGCGGGTGGCGGCCCACGAGATCATGATCGGCACGCCGGCGATCCGGAACCTGGTGCGGGAGGACAAGGTGGCGCAGATGTACTCGGCGATCCAGACCGGCCAGTCCATGGGCATGCAGACCCTTGACCAGGATCTGCAGCGGCTGGTGCGCTCCGGGATGATCGCCAAGCAGGACGCCGCCGGCAAGGCCGTCAACAAGGATCTTTTCCACTAGCCGTCAGAGCGGGCGCCCGGCGGGCGCCCCAGGGGACACCCACATGGATTTCAACTCGCTGCTCCAGCTGATGGTGGACAAGAACGCCTCGGACCTGTTCATCACCGCAGGCCTGCCGCCCAGCCTGAAGGTGGCCGGCCGGGTGGCGCCGGTGACCCGCACCAAGCTGGGCCCAGAGCAGGTGCACCAGGTGGTGCACTCCATCATGACCGAGCGCCAGCGCCAGGAGTTCGAGGACACCCACGAGTGCAACTTCGCGCTGAGCGCCAAGGGCATCGGGCGTTTCCGGGTGAGCGCCTTCTACCAGCGCAGCAACGTGGGCATGGTGCTGCGGCGTATCGAAACCGAGATCCCCAAGATCGAGGACCTGAAGCTGCCCGGCATCATTCGCGACCTGGCCATGACCAAGCGCGGGCTGATCATCTTCGTGGGCGCCACCGGCACCGGCAAGTCCACCTCGCTGGCCTCGATGATCGGCTATCGCAACGAAAACAGCACCGGCCACATCATCAGCATCGAGGATCCCATCGAGTTCATCCACGCCCACAAGGGCTGCATCGTCACCCAGCGGGAAGTCGGCATCGACACCGAGTCCTTCGCCACGGCGCTGAAGAACACCCTGCGCCAGGCTCCCGACGTGATCCTGATCGGGGAGATCCGCACCCGGGAGACCATGGAGTACTCCCTCGCCTTCGCCGAGACCGGCCACCTGGTGCTGGCCACGCTGCACGCCAACAACGCCAACCAGGCCATGGACCGGGTCATCAACTTCTTCCCGTCGGAGCGCCTGCAGCAGGTCTACATGGATCTCTCCCTGAACCTGAAGGCGGTCATCGCCCAGCAGCTGCTGCCCACCCCCGACGGCAAGAGCCGGGTGCCGGCGGTGGAGATCCTGCTGGGCACGCCGCTGGTGCTGGACAAGATCCACCAGGGCGAGATCCACGAGCTCAAGGAGATCATGAAGCGCTCGCGCGAGCAGGGCATGCAGACCTTCGACCAGCACCTCTACGAGCTCTACCGCCAGGGCCTGATCACCTACGAGGACGCCCTGCGCCACGCCGATTCCGCCAACGAGGTGCGGCTCATGGCCAAGCTGGGCGACGTCGATTCCGCGAGCCGGCTGGAGGAGGCGGCCGACTCCATGAACCTGATGGTGGAGGGGGATCGGTAGGGCGCTTCGCAGAGGTCGGAGTTTGGGTCTCGGAGTGTCGGCTCGTCGCCTGGCTGAACCTGTAAGAAAGGACTGAGTGAAAAGGACTGGGGACTGAGTGGAAGAGGGGGCTGGGCACGCGCTCGGGCTAGGCCACGCTCAGTCCTCAGCCCTCGCTTCCCTAAGCCGGCAACTCCAACACCCGCAACCGCCCTACCCGGACCCCCAGCCGGGATCGCAGCTTCTCTTCCGTGCCCGCGGGCCCGAAGGCGATGACCTCAACGCCCTGGGCCAGCGCCGGCGCCCGGTCCTCCACGTAGCGGGCCAGCAGCTCCTCCGGCTGGCCTTCGAAGCAGCCCGGCCGGCCCGCCGGGTGGGCCACCCGGGAAACCACGCCCAGCCCCTCCAGCGGAGCGAGGGCGCCCATGACCGCGCCCGGCAGGCCGGGAATGAGAAACCGCGACGGCTGGATCCGGCCCGGCACCCCCTGATCGCCCCCCAGGGCGGCGAAGCCGACGGCTTCGGGGTCGGTCTCGGCGAGGGCGAGCGCCGGGCCGATGCCGGCGTCGCGGCCCAGCAGCAGCAGGCGGCGGGGCGGGCCGTCGCCCGGCTCCACGCCTTCGCCGCCCAGCCGGCACTCCCCCGCGCAGCCTGCCGGCAGGGCCTCCAGCACGCCGCCCATGGTGGGCTCCAGCAGGCTGGCCAGCCAGCCCTCCCGGCGGCTCGCGGCCCGGGCCGGCAGGATGAGTCTGCGGCCGGCTAGGGTTGCGTACAGGTACTGGCCCGGCAGCGCCGCCGGCCCATTCCAGGCGAGGCGGACCAGCCACCAGCCCCCGGCGACCGCTTCCCGGGCCAGGAGCCGGGTGGCGGCGGAGCCGGTCAACGGCTGGCGTCGCGGCGGAATACCACGCGCCCGCCCACCAGGGTCAGGCGCGCCCGTCCCTGCAGCCTGCGGCCGGCGAATGGAGTGTTGTGGCCGCGGCTCGCCATGCGCTCCGGGTGCAGAATCCAGCGCTCGTCCGGATCCACCAGGCAGAGGTCGGCCGGAGCCCCGGGGGACAGGCGGCCGTACGGCAGCCCGAGGCAGTCCGCCGGCCGGCAGGTGACGGCGGCGAGCGCGCCCGCCAGGCCCAGCTCCGGCTCCTCCCGGCCCAGCTGCAGCACCAGGGCCAGCAGGCTGTCGAGCCCCGAGATACCGGCGGCCGACTCCGCGAAAGGGCCGTCCTTGGCGTCGCTGTCGTGAGGCTGGTGGTCGGAGCACAGGGCGGTGAGCCCGCCCCCGGCCAGGGCCCGGCGCAGGGCGTCACGGTCGGCGGCACCCCGCAGCGGAGGCTGGACGTGGGCCTGGCAGTCGAACTCGGCGCAGTCTTCCTCGGTGAGGAACAGCTGGTGGATGGCCGCGTCGGAGGTGACGCTCTGGCCCTGCCGCCGGGCCTGCTCCAGCAGCGCCACGCCCTGGGCGCAGGACAGCCGGCCGAAGTGCACCGGGGTGCCCAGTTCCCGGGCCACCGCCAGCGCGCGGGCCAGGCCCGCGGTCTCGGCGGCCTCGGGCACGCCATGCAGGCCCAGGCGGGTGGCCACCGGCCCTTCGTGCATGCCGCCCAGCGAGGCCAGCCAGGGGTCGGCCGGGGTCAGCAGCACCGGCAGGGCGAAGCTGGCCGCGTACTCCAGGGCCCGGCGCAGCACCAGGGTGTTGGCCACCGCCCGGCCGCCATCGGAGAAGCCCACGCAGCCGGCGTCGTGCAGGTGGCTCATCTCCGAGAGGTGCTCTCCCGCCAGCCCCAGGGTCAGGGCGCCAAGTGGCAGCACCCGGGCGCTGGCCGCCTGCTGGGCCCGGCCGTGGATCAGCTCCGCCACCGAGGGTGTATCCAGTACCGGATCGGTGTCCGGGGGGCAGACCAGAGTGGTGATGCCGCCGGCCACGGCCGCCGCCGCCTCGCTGCGAATGTCCGCCTTGTGCTCGGCACCGGGCTCGCGCAGCCGGGCGCACAGGTCAACCAGGCCGGGGATGGCCAGCAGGCCGCCGGCGTCGATGACGGTCTCTGCAGTGAACCCGGCGGCGCCCCCCAGCGCGGCGATGCGGCCGTCGGCGATGTGGATGTCGGTGGCCTGGTCGAGCCCGGAGGCGGGGTCCAGCACCCGGGCGCCGCGGATGGTCAGCCGGGTCACGGCGCAGCTCCCCCCGGCTCGGTGTAGGCGCCCAGGGTGATGGCCATCACCGCCATGCGCACGGCGATGCCATTGGTGACCTGCTCCAGGATCACCGAGCGCGGACCGTCGGCCACGCTGGAGGCGATCTCCACGCCGCGGTTGATGGGGCCGGGGTGCATGACGATGGCGTCCGGCCGGGCGGCGGCCAGGCGCTGCTCGGTGAGGCCGTAGAGCCGGAAGTATTCGTGCTCGCTGGGCAGCAGGGCGCCCTGCATGCGTTCGCGCTGCAGGCGCAGCATGATCACCACGTCGGCATCGCGCAGGCCCGCGTCCATGCTGTGGAAGGCGCGCACGCCCAGGCTCTCCACGTGGCGCGGCAGCAGGGTGCGCGGGCCCACGACCCGCACCTCTGCGGCCCCCAGGGCGTTGAGGGCATGGATCTGGGAGCGGGCCACCCGGGAGTGGAGGATGTCGCCCACGATGGCCACCACCAGCGGCTCGAAGGTGACCTTGTGGCGGCGGATGGTGAAGCAGTCCAGCATGGCCTGGGTGGGGTGGGCATGGCGGCCGTCGCCGGCGTTCAGCACCGCGATGCCCTCGCCCACGTGGCGGGCGATGTAGTTGGCGGTGCCGCTCTCGGCGTGGCGCACCACGAACATGTCGGCCTGCATGGCCTCCAGGTTGCGGAGCATGTCCAGCAGGCTCTCGCCCTTCACCGCGGTGGTGGCCACGTTGACGTTGAGCACGTCGGCGGAGAGGCGCTTGGCGGCCAGCTCGAAGGTGGTGCGGGTGCGGGTGCTGGCCTCGAAGAACAGGTTGATCACGGTGCGCCCGCGCAGCAGCGGCACCTTCTTCACCGACTTGCCGATCACCCCGCTGAAGGACTCGGCGGTATCCAGAATGCGGTGCAGCAGCTCGCCGGGCAGGCCCTCGGTGGTCAGGAAGTGGCGCAGGCGGCCGTCGGCGTCCAGCTGCAGGCTCATGGCGCCTTGCGCCCCACCGTCAGCTCCAGGGGGTCCGGGCCGCGCAGTTTCACCTCCTGGTCGGGGCGCAGGCGCAGGCGGGTGCCGGTGACGTCCGCAGCAATGGGCAGCTCGCGGGCATCCCGATCCACCAGCACCGCCAGGCGCACGCAGGCCGGGCGGCCGTAGTCGAAGATCTCGTTGAGGGCGGCCCGCACCGTGCGCCCGGTGTAGAGCACGTCATCCACCAGCACCACGGTGCGGCCTTCCACGTCGAAGGGCAGGCTGGAGGGGCGCACCTGGGGGTGCATGCCGATGCGGCTGAAGTCGTCCCGGTAGAAGCTGATATCCAGCCGCCCCAGGGGCAGCGTCAGCCCGAGGTGCCCGTGCAGCCGTTCCGCCAGCCACACGCCGCCGGTGTGCACGCCGATCATACCCACCCCCGCCAGGTCGGTGCCTGCCAGCAGGCTCTTGAGGCCGTCTGCCAGGGAGTCCAGCAGTTCTTCCACCGCAGGGGCAGGCGTCACGGAGATCCTCCGCCGGCGAACCAGGTCTCCAGGATGACCTGGGCGGCGACGCTGTCCCGGTCACCGGGCTGGCGGCCCCCAGCCAGGCGCGCCTCCGCCTCGTGCGAGGAGAGCCGCTCATCCACCAGGAACACCGGCCGGCGGTAGCGCCCCGAAAGGCGCCGCGCCAGGCGCCGGGCCAGGGCGGTGCTGGCCGAGTCGCTGCCGTCGGCGTGCAGCGGCAGGCCCACCACCAGGCCGGCGGGCTCCCAGCTGTCCATCAGCCGGGCGAGGCGGTCCCAGGCCGGCTGGCCGTCACGGACCGGCAGCGTGACCAGGGGCCGGGCGCTGCCGGTGAGGCTCTCGCCCACGGCCACGCCCAGGCGCCGGGCGCCGGCGTCGAAGCCCAGATAGGTGCCCGCGGGTGGGGCGGCGCTCGACATTCAGGCGTGGCCGGTCTCGGAGGACAGCAGCGAGAGGTCCACCCCCAGCAGGTTGGCGGCGGCCTGCCAGCGCCGCTCGCTGTCGAGGGCGTAGATGATCTCGGAGTCGGCGGGGCCGCTCAGCCAGGCGTTTTCGGCCAGCTCGCGCTCCAGCTGGCCGGGGCCCCAGCCCGCGTAGCCCAGCGCGATGAGGTAGCGGCGCGGGCCGGAGCCGTCCGCCATGGCTTCGAGGATGTCCCGCGAGGTGGTCACCGCCACCTGCTCGGAGATGCGCATGCTGGACTCCCACTCCCGTTCCGGCGGATGCAGCACGAAGCCCCGTTCGCGCTGCACCGGCCCGCCCATGTAGACCGGGGTGCGCCCGAGGCTGCCGGCGTCGGCCTTGAGCCCCATGTGGCCCAGCAGCTCCGCCAGGGTGAGATCGGAGGGGCGGTTGACGACGATGCCAAGGGCGCCGTCCTCGTTGTGCTCGCACAGGTAGGTGACGGTCCGCGAAAAGTTCGGGTCCGCCAGCGAGGGCATGGCGATCAGGAAGTGGTCCGTCAGGCTGGGATGACTGTCCATGGGGACAGTATCGGATAGCGGGGTGGGAGGGGACAACCGCGCGGGCCGGGCGGCGTAGAGCGGTGAAAAGGACTGAGGACTGAGGACTGAGTGGAAGAGGGGGCTTGACAGGCGCCTCGGCGGGGTTACGCTCAGTCCTCAGTCCTCAGTCCTCAGTCCTCAGTCCTCA
>CAZAQB010000127.1:0-9526 GCA_964487155.1 uncultured Ectothiorhodospiraceae bacterium | reverse complement strand
CCCAGTACCCAGTACCCAGTACCCAGTACCATGCGCAACCCAAACGGCAGCGGCGGCCAGCAGCCGCCGGGGAGAACCGACCATGTTCACCGGCATCGTCCAGGCGGTAGGCCGGGTGCGCCGCGTCGAAGACCGCGGCGTGGACCGGCGCCTGGTGGTAGAGACCCGGGGCCTGGACCTCGATGGAACCCGCGTGGGCGACAGCATTGCGGTCGACGGCTGCTGCCTGACGGCGGTGGCGCTGGCGCCCGGGGAGTTCACCGCCGATGTCTCCCGGGAGACCCTGGAGCGTACCACCCTGGGCAGCCTGGCGGCCGGCTCCATGGTGAACCTCGAATCGGCACTGGCCCTGGGAGCGCCGCTGGGCGGCCACCTGGTGAGCGGCCATGTGGACGGCATCGCCGAGGTGGTCGAGCGGCGCCCGGAAGGCCGCTCGGAGCGCTGGCGGTTCCGGGTCCCCCCGGGTCTCGCGCGTTACATTGCCGAAAAGGGGTCGGTATCCCTGGATGGGGTCAGTCTCACCGTCAACGAGGTGAGTGGCCGGGAGTTCGGCGTCAATCTGGTGCCCCACACCCTGGCGGTCACCACCCTCGGCCAGGGTCGCCCCGGCAGCCCGGTCAACCTGGAGGTGGATCTGCTGGCCCGCTACGTGGAACGCCTGCTGCAGGTCGACGCCGCCGGCCAACCCGCCGGGCTCTCCGCGGAAACCCTGGCACGGGCGGGATTTCCGAGCCCCGGCCGCGCCGGCCAGTGAGCGGCCTGCCGGACTTGGGTTGCTGCTACGGCCCCGGCTCCTTGCGCGTTACACTGTCATGCTTTGCCGGCGCCGCCGGCCCGGCCACAGCCAGCGGGCCCGGCGCCGGCGTGAACCCGTAACCGATCCAGGCGCCCGAGCATGCACTTCAACAGCATCGAGGAGATCATCGACGACCTGCGCGGTGGGCGCATGGTGGTCGTCGTCGACGACGAGGACCGGGAGAACGAGGGCGATCTGGTGATGGTCGCCTCCATGGTGCGCCCGGAAGACGTCAACTTCATGGCCCGCTACGGGCGGGGCCTGATCTGTCTCACCCTCACCCGGGAGCGCTGCGAGCAGCTGCGGCTGCCGTTGATGGTGAACGACACCAAGGACCGCCACGGCACCAGCTTCACCCTGTCCATCGAGGCCGCCCGGGGCGTGACCACCGGCATTTCCGCCGCCGACCGGGCCCGCACCGTGCAGGCGGCCGTGGCGCCGCGCGCCCGGCCCGAGGATCTGGTCCAGCCCGGCCACGTGTTTCCGCTGATGGCCCAGCCCGGCGGCGTGCTGACCCGGGCCGGCCACACCGAAGCCGGCTGTGACCTGGCCCGGCTTGCGGGTTTTGAGCCGGCTGCGGTGATCGTGGAGATTCTCAACGAAGACGGCACCATGGCCCGCCGGGACGACCTCATGGCCTTCGCCCGGGAGCACGGCCTGAAGATCGGCACCGTGGCCGACCTGATCGCCTACCGGGTGCGCAACGAGCGCACCGTGGAGCGGGTGGCGGAGTGTGAGCTGACGACCGAGTTCGGCGACTTCCATCTCTACGCCTACCAGGACACCGTCGACGGCGCCCTGCATTTCGCCCTGGTGCGCGGCCGGCTCGACCCGGAGTGCCCGGCCCTGGTCCGGGTGCACGTGCAGAACACCCTGGCCGACGCCCTGGCAAGCCTCGGGCCGGACTGCGGTTGGCCGCTGCGCTCGGCCCTGGCACAGGTGGCGAGAAGCGGCAGCGGCGTGGTGGTGGTCCTGCGCAGCTCCGACGACACCGCCGACGTGCTGGCCCGCATGCGCCGCTACCAGCGCAGCGCCGCCGGTCGCGAGCAGGAGCCCGAGGAGGCGTCCTCCGGCTCTGATCTGCGCACCTACGGCACCGGCGCCCAGATTCTCACCGACCTGGGCGTGCGGCGCATGCAGGTGCTGAGCGCGCCCAAGCGCATGCATGGACTCTCAGGCTTCGGCCTGGAAGTGACCGAGTACGTGGAGCCCGAGGGCTGACCGAACGGCCTGGGCGGATCCTCCTGACAGAGCAGGCACCCATGATCACCACCATCGAAGGCGACTTCACCGCAACCGACGGGCGCTTCGCCATCGTCGTCTCGCGGTTCAACAACTTCATCGTCGAGCAGCTGCTGGCCGGGGCGCTGGACGCGCTGACACGCCACGGCGTGGCGGAGCAGCAGATCACCGTGGTCCGGGTGCCCGGTGCCTACGAGATGCCGCTGGTGGTGAGCCGGCTGGCCCGGGCCGGCGGCCACGATGGCGTGATTGCGCTGGGCTGCGTGATTCGCGGCGGCACGCCTCACTTCGACTATGTGGCCGGCGAGTGCGCCAAGGGGGTGGCCCAGGCCTCCCTGGCGGCGGACGTGCCGGTGGCCTTCGGCGTGCTCACCACGGACACCATCGAGCAGGCCATCGAGCGGGCCGGCACCAAGGCGGGCAACAAGGGGGCGGACGCCGCCCTTTCGGCCCTGGAGATGGTCAGCCTGCTGCGCCGGCTCGGCTGAGGATTTCCGTGATCAACCCCGATCCCAATTCCCCCTCCCGGCGCCGCCAGCGGGCCCGCCGCCGGGCGGTGCAGGCCCTCTACCAGCAGGAGCTCACCGGCGAGAGCTGGGCCAGCGTGCAGCGGGAGTTCGCCGCCGAGAGGGACATGCAGGGCGTGGATGCCGAGTACTTCGCCGACCTGCTGCGGGGGGTCTGTGATCGCCGCGCTGATCTGGATGAGCGCCTGGTGCCGCTGCTGGACCGCGCCCTGGAGCGCCTGGACCCGGTGGAACGCGCCATCCTGCGGCTGGCCGTCTTCGAGCTGGTGGCGCGGCTGGAGGTGCCCTGGCGGGTGGTGGTGAACGAGGCGGTGAACCTGGCCAAGGCCTTCGGCGCCGAGCAGAGCCACCGCTATGTCAACGGCGTGCTGGACCGCCTGGCCCGTGAGGAGCCCCTGCGGGCGGCGGAGATGGCGCGGCGTGGGCCGCAGCGCACCGGCGGCGGCTGAGACAGGTCGGTTTTTTGGACGAGTTCCAGCTGATCCGGCGCTATTTCCAGACCCACTGCCCGGGCCCGGGCGTCGTCCTGGGGATCGGCGACGATGCCGCCGTGCTCGAGCTCGCCGCGGCTGAGCGGCTGGTGGCGGCGGTCGACACCCTGGTCAGCGATGTGCACTTCCCTGCCGACGCGCCGCCTGCGTCCATCGGCCACAAGGCCCTGGCCGTGAACCTGAGTGACCTGGCGGCCATGGGGGCCCAGCCGGCCTGGCTGCTGCTGGCCCTGACCCTGCCCGAGATCCGCGAGCCCTGGCTGGAGGCCTTCAGCCAGGGCCTGGTCGACCTGGGCCGGGCCCACGGTATGACCCTGGTGGGCGGTGACACCACCCGGGGCCCGCTCACGATTACCGTGCAGGCACTGGGCCGGTTGCAGGGCGAGCCATTGCGCCGGGATGCCGCCCGCGCCGGTGACCGGGTGCTGGTCAGCGGCACCCTCGGCGACGCCGGCGGCGGCCTCCAGCTCTGGCAGCAGGGGTGCCGGCCGACTGCGCCGTCGGCCCGCTACCTGGTCGAGCGCCTGCACCGGCCCGAGCCCCGGGTCGCCCTGGGCCTGGCGCTGCGCGGCATCGCCCGGGCCGCCATCGATGTCTCCGACGGACTCGCCGCCGACCTCGGCCATGTCTGCCAGGCGAGCGGCGTGGGAGCGGTGCTGGAGCGCGAGCGCCTGCCGCTGTCCGGCGAACTGGTGGAGCAGGTGGGAGAGGACACCGCCCGCCGCCTGGCCCTGAGCCACGGCGACGACTACGAGCTCTGTGTGACGGTGGCGCCGGCAGCCGTCGCGGCCGCCCGCCAGGCCTGCGCGGGCCATGGCGTGAGGCTGACGGAAGTGGGCCGCATCGAGGCAGGCGAAGGGGTGCGGGTGGTGGACGCCGCGGGGCAGCCGACGGATGCCGGCGGCGGTTACCGGCACTTCGTTTCCTGAGGCCGCGCCGTGACCTCCGACGCCGGTACCCCCGGCAGCGCGCCCCTCATCGTGGGTGGTAGATATGTTGTACCCCCGGGGGGTGGGGGTCGGCAGAACCTGCAAACTGTGACCGATGACAGCGACCCCCGCCTCCGTTCGGCGTGGAATGTTAAGCTGCAACGAATCGTCAAAGCAGGCCATACGGTGAAGGGTGCCACTGGAGAGTCGCTGAGAATACCCTACTATGGTACTCGGAAACCCGCTATGGGATTCGCGGGTTCATGGTTTAAGGTGATGCCCCGGGGCGGATTCGAGGAAGGGTCATGAGGGAGACGGAACGGGACAGGGTCATCAACATCGGCCGCATCCGGACCGCGTGCAATGATTGCAGTCTGGTCCAGTTGTGCCTGCCGATGGCTCTCGGTGAAGCGGATATCGACCGCCTCGACAACATCATCGAGCGCAAGCGCCCGTTGCGCCGCGGCGATCATCTGTACCGCGCCGGTGATGGCTTCCGCTGTATCTTTGCGGTGCGCTCCGGCTCCCTGAAGACCTACACCATCTCAGAAGACGGCGACGAGCAGGTAACCGGCTTTCATCTTCCCGGCGAGATGGTGGGACTCGATGCCATCATCTCCGAGATGCACCCCTGCGGCGCGACTGCCCTGGAAACCACCAGTGTCTGCGAGATCCCCTTCCAGGATTTGGAGGACTTGGCGGGCAGCATCCCGGGCCTGCAGCACCAGCTGCTGCGCTTGATGAGCAAGGAGATCTTCGCCGACCACGAGATGCTGCATGCGCTGGCTCGCCGCACGGCCGAGGAGCGCCTCGCCACCTTCCTGCTCAGCCTGTCCGAGCGCTTCGGCCGCCGGGGCCTGTCCCGGGAACGCTTCCGCCTTCCCATGTCGCGCAGCGACCTGTCCAACTATTTGGGCCTGGCACCGGAGACCATGAGCCGGCTGTTCAAGCGCTTTCAGGACAAGGGCTGGATCTCCGGCCGGGGCAAGGAGGTCTCCCTGGAGAGCCTGTCCGCCCTGCGCATGCTGGCCGGCCACGACGCCACTCCCAGCTGGCAGGACAGCCGCAGCAGCCTGGGGGAAAGCCGCTCCGGCTAGGCGTCTGCGCCGCTCCATCCCCGGCGCCGGGGCCCTGCCTGGGCAACGGCCCGCCCCGCCGCCTCAAACCGGGAGTTTTCATGGCATCGAGAAGTCTGCGCCGGAGGAATCGTGCCAGGCGAGAGTGTTCCACTTTGAGGCCATTTGGGGGGGCATTCGAGGCGCATAGTGGGACTATGCAACAAGCATGAGCGCTCAAAGGGGCCAAAGCGGGGCGCTCTCAGCGGTGCGAGTTCCTGCGCCGCGGACTCCTCGGACGTGGGCGGTCGCCGCCGCCGCCGCGGTGGTGCTGGCCGTGGCCGCTGTGCTGGGCACCCAGTGGTACCTGGAGCACAAGACCCGGGAGCGGCTGGACGCCGCGGCCGCCGACCTGCCAGCCGACGCCGAACTGCGCTATGACGACGTGGCCGTGGACCTGCTGGGCCGGCGCGCCCACGTCTACGGTGTCTACTTCCGCCCGGATGGCACCGCCGCGCCGCTGCAGGCGCGGGAGGTGGTGGTGCACGAGTACGAGGAGCACCAGGGCCGGCCAGTGGCGGTGCACCTGGAGGCCCTGGGCCTGCGCCGGGACCTGCAAGGGGTGGAAACCGATCGGGCCCGCACCCTGCGGCAGCTCGGCTACCCGGCCCTGGAAGGCCACTTCGAGCTGGCGTTCCGCTTCGACCCGGAGCGCCAGACCCTGCGCATGCCGTTGCTGGTGGTGGACTTCACCGACCTGGGGCGGCTGGAGGCGATGGTGGCCCTGGACGGCGTGTCCGGTGAGGCCGAACTCAGCCCCACCGAGCAGCGCGACCGGCTGTTCAGTTCCCAATTGGTGGAGGCCCGGATCAGCTTCCGGGACGACTCCCTGCTGAGGCGGGTGATCGAGCGCGAAGCCGAGGAGCGGGGTGAGCCGCCCGAGGCGGTCCGCAAGGCCCTGCAGCAGATGCTGGCCGGCCGGCTCGACCCCCAGCAGCCGTTCCAGGCCCGCCTGCTGGAAGCGCTGGCGCGCTTCATCGACAATCCGGGGCGGCTGGAACTGTCTGCCCGGCCGGCCGAGCCGGTGTCCGTGGCCCGGGTGGTGAGCATCGCCCTGGTGGACGGCAGGCGGCTGCCCGGGGTGCTGAACCTGCAGGTCGGCGCGCAGTGACGGCGAAGGCTGCGGCGGGCTACATCATGCCCGTCTGCAGCTTGGCGGCATCGGACATCATCTCGTAGCTCCAGGGCGGGTCGAACACCAGTTCCACCTCCACGTCCTCCACGGTGGGCACCTGCAGCACCTTCTGCTTCACGTCGTAGGCCAGGATGTCGCCCATGCCGCAGCCCGGGGCGGTGAGGGTCATGCTCAAGTGCACCACCCGCCCGCCCTCGGCGGTGCGCTCCACCTCGCAGCGGTAGACGAGGCCGAGCTCGACGATGTTGATCGGGATCTCGGGGTCGAAGCAGCGCCGCATCTGGTCCCAGATCAGGCGCTCCACGTCCTCCTCGGAGGCGTCTTCCGGCAGCGCCGGGGCCGTCTCCGGCTCCTTGCCGATGGCGTCGGCGTCCTTGCCGTCGATGCGGAACAGGTTGCCCTGGATGTAGACGGTGTAACTGCCGCCCAGGGCCTGGGTGAGGAAGCCCTGGGCGCCCTTCGGGATGACGCCCGTATCGCCGGCGGGAATCAGCGCTGCCTCGCACTCCCGCTCAAAGGTGACCGGCTCGTCGTACATGCTGTGCACAATGCCTCCCACGCGGCCGGGCCGCGAATATCCGAGTTCGATACTCGGGTATTCTAGCGCGACCAGGGCGCCCAACGAAGGCCGCTGCGGTACCCGCGCACCGGTCTGCTAAGGTTGGAGGTCAGATTACACCAGGGGGATGCGATGACGCCGCGTAGCGAGTGGCGGGTGGCCGTGATGCCGGGAGACGGTATCGGGCCCGAGGTGATGGCGCCCACGGTGGCGGCCCTGCAGCGCGTGGCCCTGGCGCAGGGGCTGCGGCTGACCCTCGACGAGATTCCATGGCCGGCCACCGACTGGCACCGGCGTCACGGCCGCATGTGGCCGGAGGACTGGCGCGAGCAGCTGGCGCGGTACGACGTGATGCTCATGGGCGCCCTGGGTGACCCGGGACCGGCCTCCAGCCCGGAGCGCCACCGGCTGTCGGACTCCGTCTCCCTGGGCCCGCTGCTGGAGCTGCGCAAGGGCTTCGACCTGTGGGCCTGCGAGCGGCCCGCCACCCTGTTGCCCGGGGCTCCCCAGGTGCTGGCCGACCCCCGGGCCCGGGACATCGACATGCTGGTGATCCGGGAGAACAGCGAGGGGGAGTACGTGGGCCAGGGCGGGCGGCTGGCTCGGGGCAGCCCCCGGGAGGTGGCGACCCAGGTGGAGGTGTTCACCCGGCCGGCGGCGGAGCGCATCTTCCACCATGCCTTCGCCCGGGCCCGCCAGCGCGCCGAGCGCCGCCGTGCGGAGCCGGACGGGGGGCGGCGTTTCCCGCTCGCCGACGGTGCCGCCGCCGAGGCCCAGGTCTGCCTGATCACCAAGCGCAACGCCCTGGCCTTCTGGGGGGACATGTACACCGAGGTGTTCGATGAAGTGGCGTCGGACTACCCGGAGATCGCCACCCACCATGAACTGGTGGACGCAGCCTGCATGAAATTCGTCACCTCCCCGTGGAACTTCGACGTGGTGGTGGCCAGCAACCTGCACGGCGATATCCTCACCGACCTGGCGGCGGTGCTGGCGGGTGGCATGGGGGTCGCGCCGTCCAGCAACCTGAACCCGGCGGACCGCTCGGTGCCGCCGCTGTTCGAACCCACCCACGGCAGTGCGCCGGACATCGCCGGCAAGGGCCTGGCCGGGCCGCAGGCGATGCTGCTCACGGCGGCGCTGATGCTGGACTGGATGGGCGAGGAGGATCCGGCCGCCGCGCGAGCCGCCCATGCCCTGCGGGACGCCGTCGGCGCCGACCTCGCCGAGCACGGCGTGGCCGGGCGCGGCACCACCGAGGTCGGCCAGGCCATCCTGGAGCGCCTGGCTTGAGGCCGACTTGAACTCACCGCGGATGGCTGCCTAAGGCAAGCGCCGCTCTCACGCCCCCAACCCGGTTGGAGACCTCTCATGAGCGATCCGAGCAACCACCTGTCCCCCTTGCTGAAGCAGTCGAGCGGCGTCACCGCCGTGCGGGGAGAGGGCTGCTACCTGTTCGATGCCGACGGCAGCCGTTACCTCGACTTCACCTCCGGCATCGGTGTCACCAGCACCGGCCACTGCCATCCCAAAGTGGTGGCGGCGGCCCAGGAGCAGGCCGGGCAGCTGATTCACGGGCAGTACGCCATCGTCAAGCATCCTGCCATCGTCCGGCTCTCCGAGCGCCTGGCGGAACTGATGCCCACCGGCCTCGACTCGGTGTTCTTCGCCAACGCCGGTACCGAGGCGGTGGAGGCGGCGCTGCGCCTGTGCCGGCAGGCGACGGGCCGGCCCAACATGATTACCTTCCGCGGCGGTTTCCATGGTCGCACCATGGGCGCGCTGAGCATGACCACCTCGAGTTCTCCGATCCGGGCCGGCCTGCAGCCGATGATGGGAGGCGTCGTGGTGGCGCCGTTCCCGGATACGTTCTGGTACGGCTGGGACGAACCCACCACGACGGCCTTCTGCCTGCGCGAGCTGGATCACATCCTGCAGACCTACAGCGTGCCCAAGGAAACCGCCGGCATGCTCATCGAGCCGGTGCAGGGCGAGAGCGGCTACATGCCGGCCAACACCGCCTTCATGCAGGGTCTGCGGGAGCGCTGCGACCGCCACGGCATCCTGCTGGTGATGGACGAAGTGCAGGCGGGCAACGGGCGCACCGGGCGCTACTGGGGCCACGAGCATTTCGACGTCGAGCCGGACATCGTGGTCACCGCCAAGGGTATGGCCAGCGGTTTCCCCCTTTCCGCGCTGGCGGCTTCGCCGGAGCTCATGGCCCGAGGCTGGCTGGGCTCTCAGGGCGGCACCTACGGCGGCAACGCCGTGGCCTGTGCGGCGTCGCTGGCCACCCTGGATGTGATCCGCGACGAGGGCCTGGTGGACAATGCCCGGGAGCGCGGCGCCCAGCTCAAGGCCCGGCTGCAGGACGTGGCCACCCGCCACCCGGGGCTGGCCCACGTGCGCGGCCTGGGGCTGATGCAGGGCAGCTACATGGTGGACGCGGAGGGCCGGCCCGACGGCGAGCGCACGGCCCGCATCCTCAAGGAGGCCGAGGCCCGGGGCCTGCTGCTGATCCGCTGCGGCGCCTACGGCGGCGAGATCGTGCGCTGGCTGCCGCCGCTGATCGTGGACGCCGACCAGGTCGACCAGGCGGTCGACATTTTCGAGGACGCTCTGAAGGCGACGGCCTGACGGCCGCCGCTCTGCGGAGCCCGATGCCGGGCTGGGCGCGTGCAAAGGACTGAGGACTGAGGACTGAGTGGAAGAGCGGGCTATGACTGGCGCCG
>CAZAQB010000126.1:0-9569 GCA_964487155.1 uncultured Ectothiorhodospiraceae bacterium | reverse complement strand
CAACGCTGCGCTGCGCGCAGCATTGGGCTACGGCGGGCCCTGCCCGGCGCCGGGGGTCAAGGGATAGACCGCTGGTGCCCCGGCTGAGCCTGCCGGGCGACGAGCGGCTACGCAGTATCCGCCAGGCGTTGCCATAACGGCGGGTGCCCAGGTGGTCGCAGCGCGCCGGGGCAATCCCTCCGGGGAGTGCTGCTCTGCGCGTGCTCTGGCCGTCCGCCGAGCGGCCGATGCATTGCATGTATTGTGCCGCCAGCGCGGGCATTCGAAGGCCGGCTCCAGGTTCGATCCGCTGCCGGCGTCCGGCTTGAGGCCCTGGCCCCTGGCGAGGGACAATTCCGCCATGCCCAGCGATCGACCGCCCCTGTACCTGGCTTACGGTTCCAACCTGCATCCCCTGCGGCTGGCACGGCGCACGCCCTCCTGCCGGCTGCTGGGCGGGGCGAGCCTGCAGGGTTTCGCCCTGCGCTTTCACAAGCGCAGCGACGTGGACGGCTCCGCCAAGGCCGACGCCTGCCACACCGGACGGCACCAGGACCAGGTGCACGGCGTGGTCTACCGGCTGGCGGCCGACGAGTTTCCCGTGCTGGACCGCATCGAGGGCATCGGCGCCGGCTATCGCCTCACCGTCCTGGAAGTCGACTGCGCCGGGGAGCGCCGGGAGGTGTTCCTGTACACCGCCGTTCCCAGCCACCTGAGTCCCGCGCTGCGGCCCTTCGCCTGGTACCGTGAGCTGGTCTGGCGGGGCGCCCGCTTCCACGCCATGCCCGAGGACTACGTGCATGGAATCCGCCAGGGGCCGGCCATGCCCGACCCGGATCCCGACCGGGACCTGCGCCACCGCCGCCTGCTGGACGAGATGGCCGGCTGGAGCGGCTCTTGAGGCACCTCTACACCGGCTGGGATCCGCTGCTGGTGGGGCACCTGGAGGAGGCCCTCCGGGAGCAGGGCATCCCCTGCGTGGTGCGCAACCGCTACCTCTCGGGCGGCGCCGGCGAGCTGCCCCCCACGGAGCTCTGGCCCCAGGTCTGGGTGGACGGCACCCATTACCTGCGGGCCCGGGAGATTCTCCAGGCGCTGCTGCCCGAGCCCGAGCCGGCACCGCCCTGGCGCTGTCCCGGCTGCGGCGAGTCGCTGGAGGGCCAGTTCGGCGCCTGCTGGCGGTGCGGCCACGCCGCCCCCGGGCAGAGCCCTGGAGAAGCCTCGTGATCCGCCTCACCGACGTGAGCCTGCGCCGGGGTCCGCGGCTGCTGCTGGAAGGCGCCAGCCTGACCCTGAGCCCGGGCCGGCGGCTGGGCCTGGTGGGCCCCAACGGCTGCGGCAAAAGCTCGCTGCTGGCCATGCTGCGCGGCGAGCTGGCCCCGGACGCCGGCGAACTGCAGCGGCCGGCGGATTGGACCATTGCCAGCCTCGCCCAGCGGGCCCCGTCCGGCGACCGCCCGGCGCTGGATTACGTCCTCGACGGCGATCTTCGGCTGCGCGAGGCGGAGGCCGCTGTAACCGCCGCGGAGCGCACCGGTGATGGCGAAGCCCTGGGCCACGCCCACGCCCGCTTGGAGGCCGCCGGGGGCTACAGCGCCCGGGCCCGGGCGGCCACCGTGCTGGACGGGCTGGGCTTCGCCGCCGCCAGCCAGGAGCAGCCGGTGGAGAGCTTCTCCGGGGGCTGGCGCATGCGCCTCGCCCTGGCCCGGGCGCTACTGGCCCGTGCCGACCTGTTGCTGCTGGACGAGCCCACCAACCATCTCGACCTGGAAGCGGTGCTGTGGCTGGAGCAGTGGCTGCGCAGCTTCAGCGGCGCCCTGGTGCTGGTCTCCCACGACCGGGAATTCCTCGACGCCGTGGTGCACGGCATCCTGCACGTGGACGGCGGCCGGCTGGTGAGCTATCGGGGCGGCTACAGCGACTTCGAACGCCAGCGCGCCGAGCGCCTGGCCCAGCAGCAGGCCGCCTTCCAGCGCCAGCAGCGCGAGCAGCAGCGCCTGCAGCGGTTCATCGACCGGTTCCGGGCCCAGGCCAACAAGGCCCGGGCGGTGCAGAGCCGGGTCAAGGCCCTGGAGAAAATGGCCGCCGTGGCCCCCGCCCACTGGGACTCCCCGTTCCAGTTCGAGCTGGACAGCTCCGGTTCCGTGGCCACGCCGGTGCTGGCGCTGCGTAACGCGGATGCCGGCTACCACGGCGCGCCGGTGCTGCGGGGGCTGGACTTCGAGCTGCCGGCCGGGGCCCGCATCGGCCTGCTCGGTCCCAACGGGGCCGGCAAGTCCACCCTGGTGCGGCTGCTGGCCGGTGAGCTGGCACCGCTGCGCGGCGAGCGCATCTGCCCGCGGGACCTGCAGGTGGGCTACTTCGCCCAGCACCAGCTGGAGCAACTGGATCCCGCCGCCAGTCCCCTGCAGCACCTGGCCCGCCTGGCTCCGGAGGCCAGCGAGCAGCAGCTGCGCAACCACCTGGGGGGCTTCGCCTTCTCCGGCGAGCTCGCCACCGGCGCGGTGGCGCCGCTGTCCGGCGGCGAGCAGGCCCGGCTGGTGCTGGCCCTGCTGGCCTGGCAACGCCCGGACTTGCTGCTGCTGGACGAGCCCACCAACCATCTGGACCTGGAGATGCGTGAAGCCCTCAGCCGGGCCCTGCAGACCTATCCCGGCGTCATGGTGCTGGTGTCCCACGACCGCCACCTGATGAACGCCACGGTGGATCAGTTCTACCTGGTGGCGGACGGCGCCGTGCGGCGTTTCCCCGGCGACCTGGAAGACTACCGGGGCTGGCTGGCGGAGCGCCGCCGCGGGGCGGAGCGCTCCGAGGCCAGTCCCGCCGGGGCGGAACGTCGCCGGGCCCGCCAGGATGCCGCCCAGCGCCGCGAGGCCCTGCGTCCGCTGCAGCAGCGGGCCTCCACCCTGACCCGCGAGCTGGAAGGGCTGCAGGCGGAGCTGGCCGGTCTGGAGCAGAAGCTGGCGGATCCGGGCCTGTACGCGCCGGACCAGGGCGGGCGTCTGGAGGGCGTGCTGCGCCGCCAGGGCGAGCTGCGCCGCCGCCAGGTAGAACTGGAGGAGCGCTGGCTGGAGGCGGAGGAGGCCCTGGAGGCCGCTCGTGGCAGCCACTGAGACGGTGCGCCCGGCGCTCCGGGTGCTGTTCCGGGACGCCCACTACATCGCCGTGGCCAAGCCCTCCGGTCTGCTGGTGCACCGTACCGCCCTGGCCGGCAGCCGGGAGGCCGCGCTGCAGCAGTTGCGCGACCAGCTCGGCCGGCGGGTCTACCCGGTGCACCGGCTCGACCGGGCGACATCCGGGGTGCTGGTGTTCGGCCTCAGCTCGGGGGCCGCCGCCCGGCTCGCCGAGGCGGTGCGCGGGCATCGGGTGGCCAAGCGCTATCTGGCGGTGGTGCGCGGCTGGACCGAGCCCGCCGGGCGCATCGACCGGCCCCTGCGCCCGGCGGAAGGGGGCGAAGCCCGGCCCGCCCACAGTGGCTACCGGCGGCTCGCCACCGTGGAGCTGCCGGTGCCCGTGTCGCGCTATCCCACCTCGCGCTACGCTCTGCTGGCGGTCTGCCCGCTGACCGGGCGCCGCCACCAGATCCGCCGCCACCTGGCCGCCATCGCCCATCCGGTGGTGGGCGACACCACCCACGGCGACGGCCGCCACAACCGCATGTTCCGGGAACGTTTCGGGTTCTACCGGCTGGCGCTGCATGCGCAGTGGATGGGCTTCCGGCAGCCGCTGACCGGGGAGTTCGTGTCCATCCACTGTCCGCCGCCGCCGGAGCTACAGGCCCTGGGGGCCTGCCTTGGCTGGCAGCGCTGGCTTGCAGAGGCCGCCCCGGGCGGCACGGCGCCGGGCTGCTAGCAGCCTGTCGGACTCAGGCTGCTAGGATTTTCGCATCATCGGGCTGCCGGGCCGCGCGGCGGCCGACAGGAGGCGGGGCGAAACGTGGGATTCCAACTCAAGCTTGAGGAAGGCGTCGGGTCCGGCATTCGCCGAGTGGTGACGGAGCGCATCGAGGCGGCCCGGGATGAGCTGGCACGGCCGGCCGCGCAACGCCATGAAGGCGTGCACGAGGCCCGCAAGCGTTTCAAGGAAATCCGCGCCGTGTTGCGGCTGATGCGCGAGCCCCTGGGACAGCGCTATGCCGAGGAGAACGCCTGGTTCCGGGATGCCGGCCGGCGGCTGGCGGCGGCCCGCGACGCCCAGGCCCTGCTGGAGACCTGGGACAAGCTGGACCAGGTCTGTCCGCGGCGCCTGGCCGGCTCGGCCATGGTGCAGTGCCGCGAGCGGCTGGAGGCTCGGCTGGCGCGGGTCAGCGCGGCGGAACTGGAGGACAGCGCCGCCATCGAGCAGGTCCGCGACGACCTGCTGCAGGCCGCCGAGCGTCTCGCCGCCTGGCCGCTGCCGGACGGCGGCGGGTTCTCATTGCTGGCCGCGGGCTGGAAGCGGGCCTACCGCCAGGGGCGCCGGCGCCTGAAAGAGGCGTACCGGCAGCGCAGTGACGAGGCCTTCCACGAGTGGCGCAAGCGCATCAAGGACCACTGGTACCACACCAAGCTGCTGCAGCCGGTCTGGGTGGACGAGATGCAGACCCGGCGCAGCGCCTTGAAGGCCCTCTCGGAGCTGGTGGGCGACGACCACGACCTGGCGGTGCTGAGGGCCACACTGGCAGCCGAACCCGAGCTGTTCGGCGCCGCCGCCACGCGGCGCAGGATCGACTCGCTGGCCATCCAACGCCAGCAGGCGCTGCGCGGGGAGGCCCAGGCCCTGGGTCGGCGCCTCTACGCCGAACGGCCCGCCGCCCACCTGGAGCGCCTGCAGGCATACTGGAAGGCATGGCGCGGTTGACGGCGCAGTAGGAGCAGCCTAACCCGAAGGCTGCTAACACCCCGCCACCGGACTCTCTCATGCAGACGCTGGCCAGCTACAACCTCAAGGGCGGTGTCGGCAAGACCGCCACGGCAGTGAACCTGGCCTACCTGGCTGCCGCCTCCGGCCGCCCGACGCTGCTCTGGGACCTGGATCCCCAGGGGGCCGCCGGATGGTATCTGGGGGTGGAGCCGGGGCTGGAGGAAAAGCCCCGGCGGCTGCTCAAGGGCAAGGCGCCCCTGGGACGGGAGGTCAGGCCCACCGGCCACCCGCATCTGGACCTGTTGCCGGCGGACCGGGCGCTGCGCCACCTGGATCTGCGCCTGGACGAGTTGGGCGGGCGCAGCCGCCTCGCCGAGCTGCTGGCCCCGTTCGCCGAGCGCTATGCCCTGGTGGTGCTGGACTGTCCGCCCAGCAGCTCGCGGCTGGCCGAGAATGTGCTGGCGGCGGCGGACGCCGTGCTGGCGCCGCTGATCCCGACGCCGCTGTCGCTGCGCGCCTGGGAGCAGATGCTGGAGCAGTTCGCCGGCTCCCGCCGCGCGCTGCACCGGCTGTGGCCGTTCTTCACCATGGTGGACCGGCGCCGCGGCCTCCACCGGCGCTGGAGCGACGACCCGGCCCAGGTGGTGCCCGGCGCACTGCGCCTGTGGGTGCCCTACGCGAGCGAGGTGGAACGCATGGGCCTGACCCGCCGGCCTCTGGAACAGTTCGCCCCCCGCAGCCCTGCCGCCCACGCCTACCGGGGTCTGTGGCGCGAGGTCCAGCGCCGGCTGGGCGGTCTCTGAGAGCGGTAAGCCAACGATGACTTCTTCCTCCGATCACGAGCGGCTGCGCCGGGAGCACGACCCCTCGGCGGTGCGGGAGCGGCTATCCGAACCGCCCCGGCCTTCCTACCTGGGGGACGCCGTGCTGGGGGCCATCGACGGCGCGGTCACAACCTTCGCAGTGGTTGCCGGCGTGGCCGGCGGCGGCCTGCCGGCGATGGTGGCGGTGATCCTGGGTCTCGCCAACCTGCTGGCTGACGGTTTCAGCATGGCGGTCAGCAACTACCAGGCGGCCAGCAGCCAGCGCCATGTGCTGGACCAAGTCCGGGCCCGGGAGCGGCGCCACATCCGCCTGGTGCCCGAGGGCGAACGCGAGGAGGTGCGCCAGCTGTTCGCCGCCAAGGGGCTGGAGGGGGAGACCCTGGAGCGGGTCGTGGAGACCATCACCTCCGACGAGGGGCGCTGGGTTGAAACCATGGTCCAGGAGGAGCATGGCCTGACGCCCCACGCCCCGGCACCGCTGCGGGCCGCCTTCGCCACCGCCGCCGCTTTTCTCGCGGTGGGGCTGATTCCCCTACTGCCCTACCTGGTGCCGGTGCTGGACCCCCCGGCGCGGTTTCCCGCCAGCGCCCTGCTCACCGGCGTCGCCTTTTTCGGCGTGGGGGCAGTGAAGGGACGCCTGGTGGAACGTCCTGCCGGGCGGACCGGCCTGGAGACCCTCGCCATGGGCGGGGCCGCGGCCGCCCTGGCCTACCTGGTGGGGGCCGGCCTGCGGGCCCTGGTGGGCGTGCCTCTCTGATCGTCCCGATTTCGCCTTGCGGGCACGGTGGCTTGACGCTGGTCAAGCTTTCGCCCCTGACAGACCGCTACCTTGGCCGCTACTGGAGGCCGCAGGATCTGCCCGGCATGGCCGGCGCGGGGGCGGGCACTTTGAACGTCAGGGGTTGGAACGAGATGCGTTACGGCTGTTGCGAACACCGCGGCCGCGGCTTGGTATTGCCGTGATTCGGTTGCGGGAGGCTCTCGCAGGCGAGGAATTCTTCGCGGGCCTGGACGGCGCGCAGCTGGACTCCCTGGCCTGCTGCGCCCGGCTGCGGGAGTTCGCGCCGGGCCAGCACCTGCTGAGCGTCGGGGAGCCGGCCAACTGCTTCTACATGGTGCTCTCCGGCAGCGTGTGCCTGTCGGTGAGGCTCGCCCAAAGGGGCGACCTCACCATCGAGACGCTGGGCGCCGGGCAGATGCTCGGCTGGTCCTGGCTGGCGCCCCCCTACCGTTGCCAGTTCGATGCCCGGGCCATGGAGCGGGGCTGGGTCATCGCCTTCGAGGCAGGCTGCCTGCGCCGTTCCATGGAGAACGACCCCGGGCTGGGTTTCGCCCTCATGGCGCGTTTCGTGCCTGTCATCAGCGAGCGCCTGCATGCCACCCGCCTGCGCATCCTGGAGCTGCGTGAGGCGGCGGCATGAGCATCACCGGTCTGTGGCCGTCGGCGGCGGGGCGGCGGTCCGACCGCCGTTCCACGTTCTGCCACCAAGGCGCAGCCGGGAATCGGTTACCATGGCGCGCTGCCCATGCCCCACAAGGATCTGCACCCCATGTTCCAGACCCGACCCGTCCCCGTGGCGCGCGCCCCGGCGCGCCGGGGCGGCATGGCAGAGTTCTCCCGATGAGCCCGTCGCAATACCACCGCGCCGACGGCGCCGGCGGCGGCGCCGGTTTCTCACGGCGCCGGCTGCGGGTCGGCGGCCTCGTGCAGGGCGTGGGTTTCCGGCCGTTCGTGTACCGCCTTGCGCTCGAGCTGGATCTCAGCGGCTGGGTGGAGAACACCCCCGCGGGAGTGGTCATCGAAGTGGAGGGCCCCCGCGGGCCGGTGGACGAGTTCGAGCGCCGGCTGCAGGCGGACGCCCCGGTCAATGCGCGCATCGACTCGCTGCGAGGCCGGCCACGGCCCCTGCGGGGTGACCGCGGTTTCCAGATCCGCGCCAGCCGCGAGGGCGGCACCCGGCGCGCCGGTGTGCTGCCGGATCTCGCCACCTGCCCGGACTGCCTCGCCGAGATTCAGGATCCATCGGACCGACGCTATCGTTACCCCTTCACCAACTGCACCCACTGCGGCCCCCGGTTCTCGATCCTCGAACAGCTGCCCTACGATCGGGCCAACACCGGCATGCGCCGCTTCACCATGTGCCGCGCCTGTCAGGCCGAGTACGAGGATCCCAACAACCGGCGCTTCCACGCTCAGCCGAACGCCTGCCCGGAGTGCGGCCCCCAGCTCCAGCTGCTGGACGCTGCCGGCCGCGAGCAGGCCCGCGGAGAAGCGGCCCTGGACGCCGCCGTGGACGCCCTGGACGACGGCCGCATCGTGGCCGTGAAGGGCGTCGGGGGCTTCCACCTGATGGTGGACGCCGCCCAGGAGGCGGCGGTGGCGGAGCTGCGCCGCCGCAAGCGCCGGCCCCACAAGCCCCTGGCGGTGATGTACCCGGATCTGGAGAGCACCGCGGCCGCCTGCCGCATGTCGGCGGCGGAACGGGCGTTGCTGGCCTCTCCCCAGGCCCCCATCGTGCTGCTGCGACGGGCCGGTGACGCGCTGGCCCCGGCGGTGGCCCCCGGCAACCCCCGGCTCGGCGTGATGCTGCCCTCCAACCCGCTGCACTCCCTGATCTGCGCCGACCTGGGCCGGCCGGTGGTGGCGACCAGCGGCAACCGCAGCGAGGAGCCGGTCTGCATCGACGAGCGGGAGGCCCTGGATCGGCTGGGCCGCATGGCCGACCTGTTCCTGGTGCATGACCGGCCCATTGAGCGGCCGGTGGAGGACTCCGTGGCTCAGGTCGTCGACGAACGGCCCATGCTGTTGCGGGTGGGACGCGGCTACGCCCCCCTGCGGCTGCCGGTGACCGCGCCGGAGGTGGTGCTCGGCGCCGGCGGGCACATGCGGGCCAGCATCGCCGTGGTGGGCCCCACGGGGACGGTGCTGGGAGCCCACATCGGCGACCTGCAGAGTTCCGATGCGCGCCGGCGCTGGCGCGAGGATGTGGACAGCCTGCAGTCCCTGTACCGGCTCGATCCCGCCCGGGTGGCGGTGGACCAGCATCCGGACTATCCGAGCGTGAGCCTGGCGGCCGACTCCGGCCTGCCCCTGGAAACCGTCCAGCACCACCATGCCCACGCAGCCGCCGCCATGGCGGAGCTGGAGCTGGAGGGGCCGGTGCTGGCGGTGTGCTGGGACGGCACCGGCTACGGCGGTGACGGCACCATCTGGGGCGGCGAGTTCCTGCAGTGCACCACCGGCAGCTTCCGCCGCGTCGCCCACCTGCACCCGTTCAGCCTGCCCGGCGGCGAACGGGCGCTGCGCGAGCCCACTCGCAGCGCCCTGGGAGCGCTGTTCGCGGTGGACCCGCAGTTGGCGCGGGACAACGACATGGGGCTGATCCCCGGCGAGCGGGGCATCGTATTCACCATGCTGGAGCGGGGGGTCAACGCCCCAATGACCTACAGTGCCGGGCGCCTGTTCGACGCCGCGGCGGCGCTGCTGGGGCTGGTGCGCCAGAGCAGCTTCGATGGCCAGGCAGCCATGGCGCTGCAGTCCGCGGCGGAGGAGGCGGAATCGGAGGGCTCCGCGCTGCCCTTCGAGATCAACCAGCATGGCGGTTGCTGGGTTCTGGACTGGCGCCCGGGCCTCAAGGCCCTGCTGGCGGGGCGGCGCAGCGGCGTCTCCGTGCCCCGGCTGGCAATGCGCTTCCACAACATGCTCGCCCTGGGGTTGGCCGAGATCTGCAGCCAGTTCGGCGTCGAGCGGGTGGTCCTGACCGGCGGCTGTTTCCAGAACGCCCTGCTGCTGAAACGCTGCCGGCGGGCCCTGGCTGCCGTGCGGATCCAGCCCCTGCGTCCCGAGCGGGTACCGGTGAACGACGGCGGCCTGAGCCTGGGGCAGGCGGTGGTGGCCGCGGCCCGGCTGCGCGCCGCAACCCG
>CAZAQB010000125.1:6429-9584 GCA_964487155.1 uncultured Ectothiorhodospiraceae bacterium | reverse complement strand
GCTAGAGGACCTCACCGCGCTGGGCGCCGAGATCGTCCCCTTCTCGACGGCCCACGCTGCCGATGCCGCATCCCTCTGGCCGATCACCCGGTCGCTCGGCCTGTCCCTGGCGGACAGAGCATGCCTTGCCCTCGCAAGGGCCCTGGGTGCTCCGGTACTCACTGCGGATCGTGCCTGGGCCGCAATCGAGGTCGGAATCCCGGTACAGCCGATCCGCTGAAAACCCCACCATGTGGCTAGCCCATGCTGGGGTGACAGGCGGCGCCGCGGTTCCAGCGCAGTCCCGGCATCCAACGCGTCAATCCCAGCCATGCTGGGTTTCGCATCGCTCAACCCAGCCGACGAGCCTGACCGGCCCCGCGCCGGGCGTCTACCCTGCAGGGGTGTGCCGGCCGCCGGGAGAGGCCATGGAAGTCGAGCAGATCGAAGTCCGCGAGCACATCCGCCGCTTCGCCCCCTTCGACCACCTGCCCGAGGAGTGGCTGGACCGCATCGCCGCAAGCGTCGAGGTGGCCTATTACCGCGCCAGCAGCACCATCTTCAAATTCGGCCAGCAGATCAACCAGATCGGCTTCGTTCGCAGCGGCGCCGTGGAAATCACCCGCCGCAACGGCGCCTTCTACAGCCGGCTGGCGGAGGGCGAGCTGTTCGGCCAGCTGGGCCTGCTGATGAACCGCCGGGTGCAGCTCCCGGCCCGCGCCATCGAGGACAGCCTGATCTACTTCATCGACGGCGACCTGGTGGAAGAGCTGTTCGAGGCGGACGAAATCCTCGCCGACTTCCTGCAGGTGGAGGACCAGGCCCGGTTGCGGGCCGCGGTGAGCCGTCACGAGGCCGGCAACGAGATGCTCACCTCGCGGGTGGGCAAGGTCGGCCTGCAGCCGCCGCTGCTGGCGGGCCCGCACACCACCCTGCAACAGGCCGCCCGGGCCATGACCAGGGAGCAGGCCTCGGCCCTGGTGATCGTCGAGGAACAGGCCGCGGAGCGCGGGCAGCCACGGGTCGCCGGCATCGTCACCGACGTGGACCTGCGCGCCCGGGCCCTGGCGGAGGGGCTGCCGCTCGACACCCCGGTCTCGGAGATCATGACCCGGAACCTGATTACCGTCTCCTGCGAAGCCTTTCTGTTCGAGGCCATGCTCAGCATGCTGCGCCACAACGTCCACCACCTGCCGGTGCTGGACGGTGAGCGCCCGGTGGCAATGCTGGAGCTGCCGGACATCATCCGCTACGAGAGCCGCAGCACGCTCTATCTGTCGCGCCAGGTGTTCCAGAAGGACTCGGTGGAGGAACTGGCGGCGCTGATGCCGGACGTGCGCGCGTCGTTCGTGCGCCTGGTCAACGAGGACGCCAACTCGCACATGCTGGGCAGCGCCATGGCCAGCCTCGGCCGGGCACTGACCCAGCGGCTGCTGGAGCTTGCCGAGCAGGAGCTGGGGCCGCCGCCGGTGCCCTACTGCTTCCTGGCCCTGGGTTCCATGGCCCGGGACGAGCAGTTCCTGGTCACCGACCAGGACAACGCGCTGGTGCTGGACGATGCCTTCGACCCCCAGGCCCACGACGGCTACTTCCTGCAGCTTGCGACCCGGGTCAGCGACGGCCTGGCCGCCTGCGGCTACAGCTACTGCAAGGGTGGCATCATGGCCACCAACCCCCGCTGGCGCCAGCCGCTACGGGTGTTCCGCCAGTACTTCTGCGACTGGATCGACCGGCCAGATCCCCAGGCGCTGCTGGACAGCTCGATCTTTTTCGACCTGGACGGCGTCCATGGCCGCACCGACTTCGCCGCCAGCCTGCAGAAGCTGGTGGCCCGCCGCGCGAAGGCCAATGCCCGCTTCCTGGCCTATCTGGCCCGCAACGCCTGCAACCGCACCCCGCCGCTTGGCTTCTTCCGCACCTTCGTCATGGAGAAGGACGGCAAGCAGAACAACTCCATCAACCTCAAGCGCCGGGGCACGGCGCCGCTCACCGACGTGATCCGGGTGCATGCCCTGGCCGCCGGCTCCACCCGCCAGAACTCCTTCAACCGGCTCAAGGACATCGCCAGCAGCGACAGCCTGGGCCCCACCAGCGGCGACGATCTGCGCGACGCCCTGGAATTCCTGTCCATCGTGCGGGCCCGCCACCAGGCCCTGGAGGTCGAGGCGGGCCGGGATCCCGACAACTACGTGGAGCCGGAACAGCTCTCCCCCTTCGAGCGGCGCAGCCTCAAGGACGCCTTCGATATCCTGAACAAGGCGCAGAACTTTCTGAAGTTCCGCTACCGGGTGGGCGCCAGCCGGTGAGGCCGCGCCAGCGCCCGCAGCAGGCCCCGGCGCCCGACTGGCCCGGCCGGCTCGCCGCCCTGGCGGCCCAGGCCCGGGACCCGCGCCTGGCGCGCTTCTACCGGGCCGGGGCCGTGGCCGCCGGCACGCCGCTGGAGCAGGTGCCGCTGCTGGCGCTGGACTTCGAGACCACCGGCCTGGACGCCTCCCGCCACGCCATCGTCAGCATCGGCCTGGTGCCCTTTGACCTGGACCGGATCCGCTTGCCCGAGTCCCGCCACTGGGTGGTGCGCCCGCAGTTGCCCCTGGAGGCGCGCTCGGTGACCCTGCACCGCATTACCCACAGCGTGGTGGCGGCGGCGCCGGACCTGGACGAAGTACTGGGCGAGCTGCTGGGCACCATGGCCGGCCGGGTGATGGTGGTCCACTACGCCCCCATCGAGCGCCAGTTCCTGGACGTGGCCCTGCGCCACCGGCTCGGCGAAGGCATCGAGTTCCCAGTACTGGACACCCTGGCCCTGGAGGCCCGGGTCGCCCGGGCGCCCGAGGACGGCTGGCTGCGCCGCTGGCTGCGCCGCGCCCCCCATTGCAAGCCCGTCTCGGTGCGCCTGGGGGACGCCCGCAGCCGCTACGGCCTGCCCTACTACCAGCCCCACAACGCCCTGACCGACGCCCTGGCCTCGGCGGAGCTGCTGCAGGCCCAGGTGGCGCATCACTTGAGCCGGGACATCCCGGTGGGGGAGCTCTGGCAATGAGCCTGGCGCCTGGGCCACGGTAGCAAGTCGGGGCCCGCGTAGGCCGGATAAGCGAAGCGCATCCGGCGTTCTGCGGGCTCCAGAGCCCGTTGCAGCAGCGCGCATTTCGCTTGCCCACGGGAGCCGACAACCGGCC
>CAZAQB010000125.1:0-6329 GCA_964487155.1 uncultured Ectothiorhodospiraceae bacterium | reverse complement strand
CGACAACCGGCCGGGCCGTGGCCCCGTGCGCCCCCCTTGTCAACCGGGGAACTCGACGGCATTTTGGCTGCCTATCGAGTGGCGACATAAAAGTCTGCCTTTTCCCGAGTCTGCCGCAGTCCACTGCGGCGCCGGCCGGGACTGGCGGAGAGCCGATTCACCTGACGAGCAATCGACGAGGAGAGGATCATGGGGGGTACCGGGAGCAGGTCAGTGGCGGCAACCGCCGCGGCCTTGATGTTTGCCTGCGGCGGTGCGCTGGCCGCCGAGCACGGCGCCGGTCAGATGAAGCACGGCGAAGGCCACAAGCATGAGGCCATGGGCGGCGCCAAGGCCGGTAAAGCGGCCGCCCCCGACACCGCCCGCGGCCAGGCGACCGGGGACGGTCGCTTCTACGTGGTGTACACGCCGATTCCCGACCCCATCCCCGTGAACCGCCTGTTCCGCCTTCACCTGGAGGTGTTCCGCTCCGCCGAACGTGCGCAGCGGGTGTCGAACGCCCGGGTGAGCGTGGATGCCGACATGCCCCAGCACGGCCACGGCATGAACACGGCTCCGGAAGTGACCGCTGGTCCGGGCGGCGGCTACCTGGTGGAGGGCATGAAGTTCCACATGCCCGGCACCCCGGCGGCGCCATGGCGCATGACCGTCAAGGTGAAGGCCGGCGGCCACAGCGACCGCGCCGAGTTCCATGTGGTCAACGGCCAGTAGCCTGGCCCGACTGACCGCCTGGCTGCTGGCGGCCACGACCCTGGGCGGCGGCCTCGCCACCGCCCAGGGCGTGGAGTTCTCCGCTACCGAGCGCTCCCGCATTGCCAGCCTCAGCCCGCTGCCAGCGCCGCCGCCGGACCCGACCAACGCCGTGGCCGACGACCCGGCGGCGGCGCGCCTGGGCCAGCGGCTGTTCTTCGATACGCGCCTGTCTGCCAACGGCGAGGTGGCCTGCGCCAGCTGCCACCGGCCGGAGCACGGCTTCGCCGACCCGCAGGCGCTGTCCGAGGGGATCGGCACCACCCGCCGCCACGCCCCGACGTTGCTGAATGTGGGCCACCAGCAGTGGCTGTTCTGGGACGGCCGGGCCGACAGCCTCTGGGCCCAGGCCCTGGGGCCGATGGAAGCCTCCCACGAGCATGGCACTAGCCGCCTGGAGCTGGCCCATCTGCTGCACGACGATGCCGCGCTGCGCAACGCCTACCGGCAGCTGTTCGGGCCCATGCCAGCTCTGGAGGACGCCGACCGGTTCCCGGCCGAGGCCCGTCCCGTGCCCGGCAACCCGGACCATCCCCACCAGCGCGACTGGGACGCCATGGCCGCGGTTGACCGCCAGGCGGTCAACCGGGTCGCCGTGAACGCCGCCAAGGCGATCGCCGCCTACCAGCGGCGCCTGCTCACCGGCACGACGCCTTTCGACCGCTTCGCCAGGGGGCTCCAGACCGGCGACGCGGAAGCCCTGGCCGCCCTGTCTCCGGCCGCCCAGCGAGGCCTGAAGCTGTTCGTGGGTCGCGCCAACTGCGTCACCTGCCACTTCGGGCCCGACTTCAGCGACGGCGAGTTCCACAACCTGGGGCTGCCGTCCCGGCCCTGGCTGGCGGCTGAGGATCTCGGCCGCTTCGCTGGCGTGGCGGCGGTGAAGTCGAGCCCCTTCAACGCCCGCGGCACCCACAGCGACGCGCCGGACTCCGAGCAGGCCGCGGAAGTCCGGTTCCTCGCCCGCCAGCAGGAGAACCGGGGTCAGTTCAAGACCCCGCCCCTGCGGGGTGTCGCCCGCACGCCCCCCTACATGCACGGCGGCCACTTCGAAACCCTGGAAGAGGTGGTGCGGTTCTACTCCGAGCTGCCCGGCGCCACGGCCGTCGGCCACCGGGAACACACCCTCCAGCCGCTGGACCTGACGGATCGGGAGGTGGCGGACCTCGTGGCATTTCTTAAGTCTCTTACCGGGCCGGACCTGCCCCGGGCGCTGACCCGGGATCCGGCCGCCGGAGCGCAACGGGCGGACTCCGGCCGGTGAGTCCCCGGGCCCACCCCCCAGCGAGGCTCATCCCATGGCCGTGACCGCCCTCTACGGCGCGCTGCTCGCCCTGCTTTTCCTGGCCCTGTCAGTGCGCATCGTGGGCCTGCGGCGCCGGCTGCGGGTCGCCGTGGGCGACGGCGGCGAGCCCCGGCTGCTGCGCGCCATGCGGGCGCATGGCAACTTCGCCGAATACGTGCCCCTCAGTGTGCTGCTGCTGGGCATGGCCGAGGTGCAGGGCGTGACGCCGATCCTGCTGCACGCCCTGGGCATCGCCTTGCTGGCCGGACGGGTTGCCCACGCGTGGGGGCTCAACCAACCCAACGAGGACTTGCGATTCCGCGTGTTCGGCATGGCCGCCACCTTCACCACTCTGGCGGGCTCGGCGCTGCTGAACCTGACGCTGTCCCTGGTCTGAGGCTCAACCTCGGGCTCGGGCCGATGGGGCGCCGGGTTGCGGGGCGGGCCGGTGAAGGGCGGGAAAGCCGCAGCGTCGCCTTTCGGCATCGCTTGGACACGCGGCTTTGCTTCAGGCAGCATCGCGCCGCTGCCTGGGCCGGCTGCGCTGGTGGGGCGGCATGAGAAGGCGCAAGGGGAAGCGCCGGGCGTTCGCGGAAGGGAGTCCAACCATGCTTCGTCTGATCATCCTGCTGCTGGCACTGAGCCTGGTTCCGCCGCTTTCGGCGGGCGGCGCACCCGAGCCGCGGCAACACCCGGCCTGGGCGGATTTCGAGCCCCGCTTCACTCCCCACATCTGCCCCTTCGGCGCTGGCCTCCAGTACGACCCGGAGGAGTTCCGCTGCGGCTACGTGCTGGTGCCCGAGGACCGCACCGACCCGGACAGCCGGCTCGTCCGCCTGTCGGTGCTGAAAATCGCTTCCCTCAACCCGGCGCCAGCGGCCGGCGCGCTGGTGCGTCTCACCGGGGGCCCGGGACGACCCTCGCTGTCGGCCGGGCGCATTCGGGCCTACCAGGCGCCGGAGAACCGCTTCATCCGCGAGGTGGCGGATCTGGTGTTCTTCGACCAGCGCGGCGTGGGTCATTCCGGCCCCGCCTTCTGCCGGGCGATTCCGTTGGCCTACCAGTTCGGGGTGGCCACCGTCCCCGACGGCCAGCGACGGCTGGCGGCGGCCATGTCACGCTGCCTGGACGAGGCCCGCGCCCAGGGGGTGGCGGTTGGGGCCTATTCCACCTGGCACAACGCCCTGGACGTCCGGGACATCCGCCGGGCCCTGGGCTACCCGCGCTGGAACCTGTTTGCGGTCTCCTACGGGACGGAACTGGCGCAGGCGGTGATGGCGGTGGACCGCGCTGGCGTGCGCGCCGCGGTGCTGGACTCGGTGGTCCCCCTGGCCATCGATCCCACCGACCCCCACTCCACCCTGGCGGCCGGCTTTCGCTCCAGCCTGCGGGCCGTGGATGCCATGTGCCGGCAGGATGCGGCCTGCGCCCGCGCCCACCCCAGCCTGGCCCAGGACTTTCTGGCGGTAATCCGCGCCTACCAGGCGAATCCCATGGAACTCACCGGGGTGGACATCACCCAGGCCCGCGGCGGGCGCCTGGTGGTGGACGCGACCCTGGCTGCCGGCGCCGTGTTCCAGGCCCTCTACCGGCGCGAGGTGTATGGCGATCTGCCGGCCGTGCTGCAGGCCTTACAGCGGCGTGACCCCGGGGCCCTGCGGGCCTACGTGGAGCAGTTGGGCTACGCCATCGACCACCGCTACGGCCACGGACTGTCGTGGGTCGCCAATTGCCGGGGCGCCCTGCGTGACCGGGGCGGGCCCAGGGCGCTGGAGGCCATTGCCCGCCAGGAGCCCGAACTGTCCCGCTGGATGGGCACCATTCCCTTCGATACGCTGTGCCCGCAGGTCATCGAGGCGCCCCGGGACCCCATCGTCGGAACCCTTGAGTCGGACATCCCCGCCCTGGTCGTGGCCGGCGAGGCCGACCCGGTGACCCCGCCCCACTTCGCCCGCAGCATCCTGGCGGGGTTGGCCCGGGCACAGTTCCTGGAGTTCCCCTACACCGGCCATGGCGCCATCGTCTCCCACTTCCAGGGCTGCGGCGGGCAGCTGCTGCGGGACTTCCTGGTGGATCCGGAGGCGAGGCTGGACGCCTCCTGCCTGGGGGCGATCCCGGCACCGGCGTTTCTGACCGGCCTGCGGGCGACTCCGCAACCGCTGCGCCTGGCCCTGCAGCTGCGGCGCCAGGATTACCCCCTGTCGCTGCTGGCGACCGGGGCCGGGCTGGCAGCGGCGGTGCTGGGGTTTCCGCTGGCCGCGCTCGCCCGGCGCATCAACCTTGAACCCACAGGCCCCCTGGGTCGGGCCCGGCTGCTGAGCTGGCTGGGGGCCGTGGCGGGCCTGGCGGGGCTGGCCACCGCGGCGGCGGTGGTGCTGGCCACCGCCCGAAACCATCCAGCTGCCCTGCCCTTGGGAGTGCCCGGCACCATCGCCTGGGCCGGCTGGTTCGGGCTGGCGGGCGCGGGCTTGGGGCTGTCCGGTACGGTGCTGCTCCATCGCGGCATGCCTCGCCGCCGGCCTGCAGGCAGCGTGCTGGCAATCTACGCCAGTGCCGCGGTCACCGGCTTGAGCCTCTGGCATCTGGTCCGCCTGGGAGCCGGACCGCTGTAGGGCGGGTGGTCAGGCGGTAAGGCGCATCGGGCTCCGTTCGGCTCGGACCGGGGTACCGCCGGTGGGCGACCATCGCGCTGCACCTGATCATGCAAACCCTGCACGAAGCCGTCCTGGCTTCATTGACCCCTCGGCCGCACGGCCTCCCGAGTGCCGGCGCGGCCAGGCGCGCCAGCACTCGCGTCGGCCCGCACCGGAGCCCACCCACCAGCCCCGCCCTCCGCCGCACCAGGGCGGTGCGCAATGCACCGGTCCCGGGCACACCCCGTCCCACCGCCTTACCCAAGCAACCGATCAGAGGGGAGGCGGCGGCACGGCTGGTCGCGGAGCACATCAGCCTCAGCCGGGAGACGGTGGAGGTGATGCTCGGCTAGCAGCCAGTCGGCGGAGGTAGCGGGCGCGCCGGATGCCGCACACCGCTCGGCGGATCGCGGCCGGTTTGCCCTACAGCCGGACGCTCGGCTGTGTGAGACTGCGGCGTCCTGCCGGCCGCCCGGAAAGCGTACAGCCTTCCCGGGCAGCGGCCGCCGCGCACCCGCGCCGGCGCGCCGGGAGTACTCCCCCAGCCATCGGAGCGCACATGCACCTGAAGAGCATCGGAGCGCGGGTTCTCGGCTTTCACGAAGCGATCCGCGTCCAGTACCCGAGGCTGTGCCGGATCGCCGTTGCCCTCTACAACCCAGCCGAAGATACCCTGGAGACCTTCGCCAGCAGCACCAGCGGCGAGGAGCCGTTCAGCTACTACGTGGTGCCCCTGTCACAGGTGCCGTCCCTTGAGCAGCTGAAACAGGAGGGCAGGCGCCGGATCGTCGATGACTTCAGCATCTACCAGGGGTCCGGGTCGATGCATACCCAGAACCTGCTGCGCGCCGGAGTGAAGTCCAGCTGCACGGTGCCGATGACCAGCCGCGGCGAATTCCTCGGCTTCATCTTCTTCGACGCCGATCGCCGGGGGTACTTCTCCGAGCCGGTGCTGGCCTACGTGGAGCTCTACGCACAGCTCATCACCGCCCTGGTGGCTCACGACCTGAGCTCCATCCGCACGCTGCGGGGCGCGGTGAGCACCGCCCGGGAGTTCAGCCGCTTCCGGGACGCCGAGACCGCCGATCACCTGGCCCGCATGGCCCACTACTGCCGCATCGTCGCCCGCGCCATCTGCCCGCGCGTCGGGCGCGACGAGGAATACATCGAGTTCCTCTACCAGTTCGCGCCGCTGCATGACATCGGCAAGGTGGCGGTCCCCGACCGCATCCTGCTCAAGCCCGGCGCCCTGGACGGTGAGGACCTGGCGATCATGCGCGCCCACGTCACCACCGGGGTGGATATCGTCGACACCATGATCCGGGAGTTCGGCTTCTCCCAGCTGCACAACGTGGACATCCTGCGCAACCTGGTGGCCACCCACCACGAGCACTTTGACGGCACCGGCTATCCGGCGGGGCTGGCCGGCGACGATCTGCCCCTGGAGGGGCGCATCGTGGCCGTGGCCGACGTGTTCGACGCTCTCACCAGCGAGCGCCCCTATAAGGCCGCCTGGACCTTCGATGAAGCCCTGTCGTACCTCGACAGCCACGCCGGAACCAAGTTCGACCCCGACTGCGTGGCGGCGGTGCGGGATCACATACCGGAGTTCCGCAAGGTGTATGAGCGCTTCGGGGAGGACCGCTACTGAGGCGGTGGCGGCT
>CAZAQB010000124.1:0-9611 GCA_964487155.1 uncultured Ectothiorhodospiraceae bacterium | reverse complement strand
TGGGATCAGACACTAGCAGCCTGTCGGACTTAGGGGGTCGTAGCGAGGCGAGTGGCAAACGGAGGCGGTTTTTTCGCTCATTTGAGGAGAATAGTGGGTGCTATTTGACGAAAAGGAGCGGAAAAAGAGCCCCGTTTGCCGCCGCCGCAGTAGATCATCCCTAAGTCCGACAGGCTGCTAGCGCTGCCCATTACCCCCACCTGGGGGTGCATGGCTCCCCGGCGGGCCGGATTTCGTTGATCTTTACGGGCTCCTGATTATGTCCCCGTCTCAGCCGGATAAAGAAGCGCGGCGAGGGCGCCGCTCCCACAGACGGCCTGGCCGGGCGCCGGGTCAGACCCCCCGTGGGAGGCCCGCCCTCGGGCCGCTTGGGCGCCGGCGAATGTCGCCGAGCCTCAATCAGCCGGCGAGCTGAGACTCAGACATCATCAGTGCGATGGCTCGTACTTGAAAGACACCGAGACCTTGGCCCGGAAGGCGGTCACCTGGCCGTTCTCACTGACGGTCATATCCAGTTCCTTCACCTCCGCGACTCGCATGTGCTTGAGGTGCTGGGCGGCGGTCTCGACCGCGGTTCGAGCGGCCTCCTCCCAGGAGTTCTCGCTGGTGCCAATCATCTCGACCACTTTGTAGCTGCTGCCAGCCATCGGTCTGACCTCCTCCTTCGCTTTCGGATCCCGGGGGTCCGCCCCGGTCAGGCAGAGCCCCACGACGCCCAGGGCATCGCCGAGCCCGCTCCCCTGCAGTCTAGGAGACGGGGCGTGGGGCCGTGGGCATTGCGCCTCGACCGAGTGTTCCAGCTTGAGATCAGTGGGCGTTCAAAGGGTCAGAGCGGGGCGCCCGCCGCTCAGGCGGGCACGTCGGCGCAGGCCACCAGGGCCTCCCCCAGCAGGCTGAAGATCCGGTCGATCTGTTCCGGGCTGACGATCAGCGGCGGCGACAGGGCGATGATGTCCCCGGTGACCCGGATCAGCAGACCCTGATCGAAGCAGTGGCGGAACACCTCGAAGCCTCGGGCGCCGGGCTGCCCCTCCCGGGGCTGCAGCTCGATACCGGCGATCAGGCCGAAGTTGCGCACGTCGATCACGTGGGGCGCGGTGTCGAGTTGGTGAGCCCGGGCCTCCCATTGGGACTCCAGCTCCCGGACCCGGGTGAACAGGCCCTCGCGCTGGCAGAGGTCCAGCATGGCGAGGCCCGCGGCGCAGGCGGCAGGGTGTCCCGAATACGTGTAGCCGTGAAACAATTCGATGGCGGGCCCGGCGGGGGTGGAATCCAGTATGGTGTCGTGGATGTCCCGCCGCACGGCCACCGCCCCCATGGGCACGGCGCCGTTGGTCAGCCCCTTGGCCATAGTGATGAGGTCCGGGGTCACCCCGAAGCGCTGGCTGGCGAAGGGTTCGCCCACCCGGCCGAAGCCGGTGATCACCTCGTCGAAGATCAGCAGGATGTCGTGGCGATCACAGATCTCCCGCAGTCTGTACAGGTAGCCCTGGGGCGGTATCAGTACCCCCGTGGAACAGGCCACCGGCTCCACCATCACCGCGGCGACGGTCTGCGCGCCGTGCAGCGCCACCAGACGCTCCAGTTCGTCGGCCAGGTGGGCACCCCAGGCCGGCAGCCCGCGGGAGAAGGCGGCGTGATCCAGATTCAGGGTGTGGGGCAGATGGTCGGTGCCGGGCAGCAGGGGCCCGAAGAGCCGGCGGTTGTTGCCGATGCCTCCCACCGAGATGCCACCGAAATTGACGCCGTGATAACCCCGCTCGCGGCCGATCAGCCGCCAGCGCTCCGGCTGACCCCGGGCATGCTGGTAGGCCCGGGCGATTTTCAGGGCGGTGTCCGCCGACTCCGAGCCCGAGTTGGTGAAGAACACCCGGTCCAGTCCATCCGGCAGAATCTCCGCGAGCCGCTGCGCATACTCGAAGGCAAGGGGGTGGCCGAGCTGGAAGGTGGGGCCGTAGTCCAGAGTGGCCAGTTGCCGGCTCACCGCCTCGGTGATCTGCGCCCGGCCGTGGCCCGCGTTGACGCACCAGAGCCCCGCGGTGCCATCCAGCACGCTGCGGCCATCCATGGTCCGATAGTCCATGCCCTCGGCCGACACCAGCAGCCGCGGGTCCGCCTTGAACTGACGGTTGGCGCTGAAGGGCATCCAGAAGGCGGCCAGGTTCGAAGCGCGGGCCTGGGGGTCGTGAGCCATCGACGTGCTCCTTGTTCGGGGCGCGAGGGGCCGGCCCCGCCCCTAGCCCATGCGTCTTTCGACAATAGCATGTGGGCGGCTGGAGGCACCGCCGGCAACAGCCACCGCCCCTGAGTCGCCATGCCGCGCAGCGAGGAGATCATCGTCATCGGCGCCGGCATCGTCGGCCTGTGCTGCGCCCGGTGGCTACAGCGCGACGGCCATCGGGTGCGCCTGCTGGAACGGGAGCGCCCGGGTGCCGGCGCGTCTTCCGGCAATGCGGGGGTGTTCGCCGTGGACTCGGTGCTGCCGCTCGCCACCCCCGCCACCCTCCGGGCCCTCCCGGGCATGCTGCTCGACCCCCTGGGTCCGGCCACCGTCCACTGGCCGTCCCTGCCGGCGCTGCTGCCCTGGCTTGGGCGGTTCCTGGGCAACACCCGCCCCAGTCGGGTGGAATCGTGCTCCCGTAGCCTGGCCGCCCTGTGCAGCCAGGCGCGGGAGGGCTTCACACCGCTCACCGCTGGTCGCCCGGCGGCCGGCCTGCTGCGGGACACCGGCTGGCTCACGGTATTCGAGACCGGCGCCGCCCTGGAGCGGGCCCAGAACGGCATCGCCGCCCGCCGGCGCCTGGGGGTGCGGGCCGAAACGTTGACCGCATCGGAGCTGCGCGAGCTGGCCCCCGCACTGACTCCCGGTCTTGCCGGCGGTGTGCTCTACCCGGAATGCTGGATGTGCACCGATCCGGCGGGACTGCTGGCTGCCCTGGTGGAGGACTTCCGCGCTGAGGGCGGCGTGCTGGAGCAGGCGCAAGTGCGCGCCCTGGCCCCGGAGGGCGAAGGGGTGCGCCTGGAAGACGGCCAGGGCGGGCGCAGTGCGCCCGCAGTGGTGGTCGCCACCGGGGCCCACAGCCGGGCGCTGGCGGCCTGCCTGGAAGACCGGATTCCCCTGACCACGGAGCGGGGCTATCACCTGATGCTGCCCCGCCCGGCGCTGGCACTGCCCCTGCCGGTGATGTCCGGCGAGCACGCCTTCGTGGCGACACCGATGGCGGGTGGGTTGCGGCTTGCGGGCACCAGTGAACTCGGCGGCCTGGACCGGCCGCCCGCCTGGCGGCGGGCAGAACACCTGGGCAGCCTGGGACGCCGTCTCCTGCCCGGCCTGGCCCTGTACGGCGCCACCCGCTGGATGGGCTACCGCCCCACCCTGCCGGACTCGCTGCCGGTGATCGGGCCGTCACCGCGCTGCCAGCGGGTCATCTACGCCTTCGGCCACCAGCACCTGGGCCTGACCCTCGCCGGAATCACCGGCCGGCTGGTGGCGGAGATGCTCGGCGGCACACCACCGAGCCTGGACACCCGGCCGTTTCGGCCCGACCGGTTCTGACACCCGGGCGCCCTGGCCTTACCCCCCAGGACGGCCTAGCCCGGTGTAAGCCCCCGCAGGCGCTCGGAGCGCCGCCTCAGCAACTCGATGGTGGCGAGCATGAAGATGGACACCACCACCAGCAACGTCGCCACGGCCAGGATGGTCGGGCTGATCTGCTCGCGGATGCCCGACCACATCTGGATGGGGATGGTGCGCTGCTCGGGGCCTGCCAGGAACAGCACCACCACCACCTCGTCGAAGGAGGTGATGAACGCGAACAGGGCACCGGAGATCACCCCGGGCGTCACCAGGGGCAGCACCACCTTGAAGAAAGTGGTGGTGGGATCAGCGCCCAGGCTGTGAGCCGCCCGGGTCAGGGAATGGTCGAAGCCGCTGAGAGTCGCGGTGACCGTGATCACCACGAACGGCATGCCGAGGGCGGTGTGGGCGAGGATCACCCCCAGGTAGGTCTGGGCCAGGTTGATCTTCGAGAAGAAGAAGAACATGGCCGCCGCCGAGATGATCAGCGGCACGATCATCGGGGAAATCATGATGGCCATGATGGTGTTGCGAAACGGCATGAAGCGGCTGGAAAGCCCCAGGGCGGCGATGGTGCCCAGCACGGTGGCGAGGAACGTGGAGGCGATGGCGACGATGAAGCTGTTGCGGATGGCGCCCAGCCACTCCTCTGAGGTGAAGAAGTCCTGATACCAGCGCAGCGAATACCCCGCCGGGTCGAAGCTCAACATGGCATCGGTGAAGGTGAAATACGGCTCCGCGTTGAAGCTGAGCGGGATGATCACCAGCAGCGGGCCGATCAGGAACAGGAAGATCAGCCCGCAGATGAAGCGGAACAGGTAGTGCCAGATGGTCTCGCCGGTGGTCGCGTAGGCCGGAACCGCCATGCCGTTACCCCCCTTACCCGAGCCGCACGTTGTCGACGCCGATCAACCGGTTGTAGACCAGGTAGAAGACGATGACGATGAACAGCAGGATGGAACTGATCGCCGCCGCCAGGCCCCAGTTCAGGGACGTCTGCATGTGGTAGGCGATGAAGTTGGTGATGAAGCGGCCCGACTGCCCGCCCACCAGGGCCGGGGTGATGTAGTAGCCGATCGAAAGGATGAACACCAGGATGGAGCCCGCACCGATACCGGGGATGGTCTGCGGGAAATACACCCGCCGGAAGGCCGTGAACGACGTCCCGCCCAGGGACCGGGCCGCCCGCATGTAGCTGGGCGGGATGGTCTTCATCACCGAGTACAGGGGCAGGATCATGAACGGCAGCAGGATGTGGGTCATGGCGACGATGGTGCCGGTCTTGTTGTAGATCATCTGCAGCCGGGCGTCGTCCGCCAGCACACCCACGCCCACCAGCATGTCGTTGAGCACCCCCTCGCTCTGCAGGATGGCGATCCAGGTGGTGGTGCGCACCAGCAGTGAGGTCCAGAACGGCAGCAGCACCAGGATCATCAGCATGTTGGAGTAGCGCAGCGGCAGGTTGGCCAGCAGGAAGGCAATCGGATAGCCCAGCAACAGGCACAACGCCGTGATGGCCGCGCTCATCCAGAAGGTGCGCACGAACAGCTTGACGTGGATCTGCAGGTACTCGGGCTGCTCTATGATGGCACCCTCGGGAGAGTACTTAAGATCCACCGACTGCAGGTAGTACGAAAGGGTGAACGGGTCGGACTCCCGCTGGATCAGCTTCCAGACGTCGGGGTCGGCCCAGTCATCGTCGATGTCGATGAAGGCCGCCTGGTAGGGCGGTTCGATGCGCCCCGCCCGCCGGGAGGACTTCATGATCAGCGAGCGCATCCCGGAGATCTCGTAGTTGAGCCGGGTGGCGACCTTGCCGATCTGCCGGACCTCCTGGCCCTCCTCCAGATCCGCTGCCAGGGCGGCGAAGGCGGCCTCGCCCGGCAGGCCCTCGCCGTCCCAGTCCTGCAGCACCTGCACGGTGCGGGGCAGCAGCGTGTTCACCTCCGGGTTCTGCACGCTGCGGGCCAGCATGTCGAAGATGGGCAGCACAAAGGCGATCACCAGGAATCCCAGCAACGGCAGAACCAGCAGGAACGCCTTGATCTTGCTGCGGCGAATGGCCCGCCTCAGGCTGACCTTCAGGGGTACGCCGTCGGCCGTGGTCAGACTGCCCGGCGAGATATCCGCATCGCTTGCTGCCGCCACGAGCTTCGCCTCCTCAGCCGATCCGAACGGGCGCCGGGGCCCCGTGGGGCCCCGGCAGGTGAGGCGCTAACGCGCCAGCCAGGCGTTGAAGCGCTGGCTCAGCTCGTCGCCGTAGTCGGCCCAGAACTCGTCGTTCTTGGGAATGGCGGTGGCGAAGTTGGGCCCATAGGTGGGCATGTGGGGCTTCATGTCGATGCCGGTCTCGGCATGGGTCGACACCAGCTCCGCGGAGGACTTCCGTGCGGGGCCGTACGAGATGTACTTGGCCTGGTCGGCAAGGCGCTGGGTATCGGTGGCGAAGGCCAGGTAGTCGTTCACCTTGTCCATCTTGCCGTTGGGCACCACCCAGCCGTCGAGCTCGAAGACCTGGGCATCCCAGATGATCTCGAAGGGCTGGTCCTCGTTCACCTGGGCGTTGAAGATGCGCCCGTTATAGGCGGAGGCAAAGGCCACCTCCTGGTCCGCCAGCAGCTGGGGCGGCTGGGCGCCCTCCTCCCACCAGATGGTGACGTCCTTGATCTCCTCCAGCTTGGCGAAGGCCCGGCGTACGCCCTCCTGGGTCTCCAGCACGTCGTAGACGTCCTCGGGGGGCACCCCGTCGGCCACCAGGGCCCACTCCAGGTTGTTGATGGGCTTCTTCTGCAGCGAGCGCTTGCCGGGGAAGTCCTTGACGTTGAAGACGTCCTCGATGCTGTCCGGCTGCTTGCCCTCGGGGAACATCTCGGTGTTGAAGGCGACGATGTTGGAGTAGACGATCTGCGGCACGAAGCACTCCGACAGGGACCCCTTGATGAAGTCCTCGCTGGGCGGCGTGCCGTCCGGCGCCGGCTTGAGCACCTGGTCGTGGTTGATGGGCTCCACCAGGCCCTCGGCGCAGGCCACCAGGGCGTCGGAGGGCAGCATGTCCACGACGTCCCAGGTAACGTTGCCGGCCTGCACCTGGGCCCGCAGTCCCGACAGGCCGTTCTGGGACTTGTCGATATTGACGATCCGGTCCCCGGTCATCTCACTCCAGGGCTCGTGGTAGGCCTTCTGCTGGCTGGCGCTGTAGGCACCGCCCCAGGAGACGATGTTCAGCGTCTCCGCCTGGGCCGCGCCCAGAAAACCGGCGAGGCCCACGCCGGCGACTGCTGCGATGTGTGTGTTCGAAAACTTCATCGATTGCGCTCTCCCTAACTTCCCATCGTTACGCCGGCGATGCCGCCGGCGGCCTCCTCGGATTCCGGCATGGGAGCGCGCTGCTCCCCCGGCTCATTCAGGCGTCCAGGGCGCGACAGTTGCTGCTCGCCCAGCCCACCCGGATGGTGTCGCCGCGCCGGAGCTTGGGGTGCCCCTCGGCGTTGGGGGTTTTTATGACGAATTCATCGTTGCCGCACACGCGAACCCGGGTGCGCAGGTGATCGCCCAAGTAGATGACTTCCGCCACCCGGGCCTCGAAGATGTTCGGCAGGCTCCCCGGCTCGGGGTTGAGCACCACCCGTTCCGGGCGCAGGGACAGGGTGCTGCGGTCCCCCACCTTGCCCACGGCGACCGGCAGAGCCCGCACCACGTCGCCGCCGTCCAGCTTTACCTGGCACTCGGTATCGCCCAGTTCCGCCACGTCGCCGGTCAGGCGGTTGTTCTCGCCGATGAAATAGGCGACGAACGCGTTCTCGGGTTCCTCATAGAGGGTCTCGGGAGTGGCCAGTTGCTGGACGATACCGTCGTTGAACACGGCGATCCGGTCCGACATGGTCAGCGCCTCGGACTGATCGTGGGTCACGTAGATCATGGTCACACCCAGATCCTCGTGGATGTGCTTGATCTCCAGCTGCATCTCCTCGCGCAGGTTCTTGTCGAGGGCACCGAGGGGCTCGTCCATCAGCACCAGATCGGGCTCGAACACCAGGGCCCGGGCCAGCGCCACACGCTGCTGCTGGCCGCCGGAGAGCTGGGCCGGGCGCCGGTCGCCGAAGCTGCCGAGGCGCACCATGTCCAGGGCCCGCTTCACCTTGGCGTTAATGTCGTCCCTGGGTAGCTTGCGCACCTCCAGCGGGAAGGCCAGGTTCTCCGCAACACTCATGTGCGGGAACAGGGCGTAATTCTGGAACACCATGCCGATGCCACGCCTGTGAGGCGGCAGATTGCTGATGGGCTGGCCCTGCAGGAGGATTTCGCCGTGGGTGGGGGTCTCGAATCCCGCCATCATCATCAGGCAGGTGGTCTTGCCGGAGCCGGAAGGCCCGAGCAGGGTAATGAACTCGCCCCGGCCGATGTCGAGGTTAAAGTTCTTGACGACCAGGGTTTCGCCGTCATAGCTCTTCTGGACCCCGACGAAACGGGCGAACCGCTGTTCTTCGCCTGCCGATTCCTGTCCCGGGTCGTCCTGCAACTGTGTGGCTGCCATACGCATCCCCGCCTGTCCGCCTCGTTCGCCCGCGCCGACCCGCCCCGTTTCGGGCTGTGTATCGGATTCCAGATCGTTGGCGCCGGGCTCCCCCTCCCCGCGCCCGAGCCCCCGGCGCGTGGGTCAGTTCCGCTCAAGTATTGCACAAGCTTGCTGGCTTGCATTTCCGGCCGCTGCCGATGTCGCGACCACTACCTGTGCAGGTCGCGGGCCAACCAGTATTTCGTGGGGCCATCCGGAACCGGCCTGAGAGCACGGGCTGCACGCGAGCCGCTTCTGCCGGGCCATCCCGGGGCCGCGCGGCCCCGGGTCAGGCAGCGGACCGGGAGCCGGCCCCCGGCCCGCGGGGGGCCGCCCGTTGCACCAGGAGCGGGCAATGGAATGCACGAGAATCGGGCGTGGGAGGGCCTGTCCGGCAGCGTGCGGGCATTGGCCGGCGCCGTCGCCAAGGCCTGGCGGCTCCCCGGCACGGCGGGTTTCGGTGCGACATGCGGGCTGGAGTTGGGGCTGGATAGCGAGGCAACCGCGGCGCTGCACAGGATCGTCCGCCCGCGGGTCAGCCGATCGGGCGTGGCAGAAATCTACCCGTCGCGGGTCAGGTTACAGCACTGTCGCCAGAATGATCACCACCACCACGGCCAGCACGAACGACACCCCCACCTTGCCCCAGGGGGACAGCGACGCCCAGAAGTCCAACATCTCGTCTCACCCTTGCCGGGTCATACCGCCCGGTGCTGCCTCTGAGACCGGACCCCGGGACCCCTTGGGCCGGCGGCGCGGGCGGCTCCATCCGCCGGCCGCACCCGGAATTCCCGGTCCGCCGTTCTGCTCGAAGTGTAGCGCCCCCGGCCACCGCGAACGCGCCCGCCTGCCCTGCTATTTGGCCGGCAGAGAAGCGGCGAAGCTGCGGCCCAGTTCCAGCCAGCGCGCCAGTTCCTGCTCGCTGTCGAGCTTTTCCTGATCCACCGACACCCAGCCGGTCATCCGGCGTCCGGTGGCGGCAAAGGCGCAGACGCCGGGTTCCGCAAGGCAATCCTGGTAGCGCTCCGGCCCGCAGCGCACCACCAGGGCGTCGCCCCAGATGCCGAACGCCAGATTGCCGTTCAAGGAGTACCCGAGCCCGCCGAACATGCCCCGGCGAGACAGCCCTTCCCAGCCCTTGGTCATGCTGAGGATCCGCGCATCCAGCGCCCGGTCGTATGCCATGTCACCCCCTCGACAGCCGGCATACCTGCGAACCCGATCACGGCTTCTTCTCAGGAGGATTGCGGCCACCTTTGCCGCACCTCCGGGAAATGCCGCTTCACGGGACTCGATCCTGGAATGTCACAAGTTATAACGAGTAGCGGGCCAAGGATAGCCCTCCACCGTTACTCGGCCGGTCACTGGCAGCCCTTTAGCCCGAAGATTTCACAAATTTGCACCGATCTCGCTTGTCTGTTGGCCCCACAAGGAATCTTTTCTCAGTCGGCCGTACTCACCGATACGCCGCTCCTTCGA
>CAZAQB010000123.1:0-9671 GCA_964487155.1 uncultured Ectothiorhodospiraceae bacterium | reverse complement strand
TCTCAGTCGGCCGTACTCACCGATACGCCGCTCCTTCGAAAAGCCCCTTGTGAAACCAATATCCTGCGCGATATCAGCACAAATTCATGAAATCTTCGGGCTAAAGGTATCGGGTGATGGGCTATCAGCATCGGAATGATCAAATGGTCTCGCCGGTGAGCGAGGAGCAGCGCCGGGTGGCGGATGCCATGATCAGCCGCCTGCCCGTGGAGCTGCGCATGGAGATGAGGGGCTGCGCCACAGTGCAGCCGGGGCGACTGTGGGTCCTGGACCGGGGGATGCAACTCCACGAGGTCCGGGTGGCCCGCCTCAATGACAATGCCTCCGAAGTCACGGTGATTTCCGACGAGCCCCTCGATGCCTCGTCCCGGGCGAGGCTGTCGATCCAGGAGCCAGGCGGCCGCGAAACCAAGTTGTCCGGGCGATTGACCGCCTCCCGGCCGGGCATGCGCCCCGAAGACCGCCACCTGCCGCGCTCCAGCTACTACGCCGGCTTTCAGCGCGAGCGCAGCCCGGATTTCTGAGGCCGGGGCCACCGGGCGGCCCGGGGCTGCGCCTCAGGTGTGGCTCAAGCCACCGCGTCAGTCGCTGGGCCAGGGATTGCCGGCGAGCTGAGGCGATTCGGTGATACATGCGCCCTGGGGTAGACTGCGCTTCGGCGCCGAACCTGGCCGGGTCCGGCGGGGCACAGGAGAGCCGGCATCGTGGACGACCTAAGGCAGCGCATCCGGGCCATCCCCGACTTCCCCAAGCCCGGCATCGTGTTCCGGGACATCACCCCTCTGGTGCGTCATCCCCCTTCGTTGCGGCAGGCGGTGAACGCCCTCATCGAGCCGTTTGCCGGGCAGGGGGTGACTGCCGTGGTGGGCATGGAGGCGCGGGGCTTCATCTTCGGCAGCCTGGCCGCCTGGGTCATGGACGTGGCCTTCGTGCCGCTGCGCAAGCCGGGCAAGCTGCCCTACGACGTTCAGAGTGTCTCCTACGACCTGGAATACGGCAGTGCAGCCCTGGAGGTCCACGTGGACGCCCTCGGTCCTGCAGATAAGGTGCTGCTGCTGGATGATCTCATCGCCACCGGAGGCACGGCCGCGGCCAGCGTGCGATTGATCGAGAATCTGGGCGCCCGGATCACCGGTGCCGCCTTCCTGATCGAACTGGCGGAACTGGGTGGCCGCGCTCTGCTGGAGCCGCATCGGGTCCATTCCGTGCTGAGGTTCTGACCCTGGCCGCCGGTGCCCCGCCGACCCCCTTGGGGGAGGGGGGCCGAGCCGGCTGACGCCATCCCCCGACATGACGCTGCGGGACGCAACCGGGCCTCGTACCCGTCTGCCGCCGGCCGGTCTGAAACCGTGGTCCATTGTGATTTCTGGGCGCCTTGCCCCAACAGGCGGCGGCCCCGGTGAGCCGCTCTGGCATGGGGCCGCTCGCCACCGGCGACCCTCTATCTTGACCTGGGTTATTGCAGCCCCCCTAGAGGGGGGTGTATTAGTACGCCGGATCGTTGCCGGCTGCCGGCTACCGAACGACGACATAAGACGACATAAGGAGTCGCCAAATGCACCTTAGAACCCTGATGCCCCGTCACGCGGGCGCGCTGCTGCTTGCGTTGCTGATCCCGGCGGGCGGGGCACTGGCCCAGCAGGACGATGACCGGGGGGATGGGCGCCCGCGCTGGGAGCCGTCCGGCGACATGGCGAGTCCCATGATGGGTGGACACGGCGGGGGTATGAGCCCCGGCATGGGCCACAGCATGGGCCGAGGCATGATGGGCGGGCCGGGCCGAATGGACATGGGTGCCGGTCCCATGGCCTGGATGGACGCCCTGGACCTGTCGGCGGAGCAGAAGGACCAGCTCCGGGCCCTGCACCGCCGCCACCGCCTGGAGCGCCTGGAGGTCGAGGGGCGCGTGCGCACTGCCAAGCGGGCGCTGCATGGCCTGGCGCATCAGTTCGAGCCGGACCTGCCGGCGGTGGAAGCGGCTTTCGACCTGCTCTCCGAGGCCCGAAAGGCCGCCCTGATGCAGCGCCTCAAGGCGCGGGCGGAAGTCGATGCCGTGCTGACCGAGTCCCAGCGCATGCAGCGCCGTGGTCTTGGTGAGGGCCACGGGGGCAAACACCAGGGTGGTGGCGGCCAGGGCGGCAAGCACGGACGTCACCAGGGCGCCATGGGCGGCGGCATGTCGATGTGTGGCGGCGGCATGGGCATCTCCGGCGGCATGAAGATGAAGTCCGGGGGCATGGGTTCCGGCCGGTAGGCGCCCGGCAGGATGTCACGACACGAGGGCTCGCGGGTGGAGCCGCCCGCCGGTTGCCGAGGAGGAACGTGATGACGGTGCGGCTGATGGTGTCCGGCATGAGTTGCAGCCACTGCGAGCGGGCGGTGGAGCAGGCCCTCGGTGAGGTTCCGGGGGTCGTCAGGGTGGTGAGCGTCAGCCAGGCCCGGGGCGAGGCGGTGGTGGAAGGCGACCCGGATCCCGGCGCCCTGGTGGAAGCGGTCGCGGAGGAAGGCTACCAGGCCGAGGTGGCCTGAATGTCCCCCGGAGCCGAGTGCGGCCTGCACCTGGATCCCGCCGTCCGCGAGGATACCCGGCGGCGCCTGCTCTCCGTGCGGGGGCACGTGGAGGGGGTCGCCCGCATGCTGGAGCAGGAGCAGGTCTACTGCGTGGATGTGCTGCGGCAGATCAAGGCCGTGGAGGGAGCGCTTCGCAAGGTGGCGGAGCAGGTACTGCAGAGCCACCTGCGCAACCACGTGGCCACCGCCCAGGAGCGCGGTGACGTGGACGAGATCGTGGCCGAGCTGATGGCTGTCCTGAAGTACCGCTAGCGAAGACCTTGGATATGAATGGTGCCCCTGCACTGGAACTGTGCATCCAGGGCATGACCTGCGCCGCCTGCGTGGGCCGGGTCGAGCGCACCCTGAAGAAAATCCCCGGGGTCAACGATGCCCAGGTCAACCTCGCCACCGGACGGGCCCGGGTGACCTCCGCCGACAGCGGGCTCGATCCCGCTGCCCTGGTGGCTGCCCTGGAGCGGGCCGGCTATCCGCCCCAACGCGACGAGCAGCGCCTGCGGGTCGCGGATATGACCTGTGCCTCCTGCGTGGCCCGCATCGAGCGGGCCCTGAGGCGGCTGCCTGGCGTGCTGGAGGCCGAGGTGAACCTGGCGGCGGGCACCGCCCGCGTGCAGGCGCTGGCGGGTGCGGTCAGCGTGCAGTCGCTGCGGGAGGCGGTGGCCGCGGCCGGTTATGCGGCCGAGCCCGAGGCCGGCGCGGCCGGCGCGGCAGCGCAACCGGCGGATGCCGGCGCCGGGCTGGGCCGGGACCTGCGCCTGGCAGTCGCCTTCACCGTGCCCCTGGTACTGGTGGCCATGGGCCGCATGCTGCCGGGCCTGGGTCCCGCCATGGAAGGCCTGCTGCCGCAGCGCGGCTGGATGCTGCTGGAATGGCTGCTGGCGACCCCGGTGCTGCTGGTGGCCGGCGCGCGCTTTTTCCGGGCGGGCTGGGCCGAGCTGCGCCATGGGGCGCCGGCCATGAACACCCTGGTGATGCTGGGCTCCGGTGCCGCCTACGGCTACTCGGTGCTGGCCCTGGCCGCGCCGGGGCTGTTCCCCGCCGGCACCGCCCAGGCCTACTTCGAGGCAGCCGGCGTCATCGTCACCCTGATCCTGGCGGGCCGGCTGATGGAGCACCGGGCCCGGGGCCGCGCCTCCCAGGCCATCCGCGGCCTGCTGCAGTTGCAGCCGCGCACGGCGCGGGTTCGCCGCGCTGACGGCTTCCAGGATGTCCCCCTGGAGCAGGTGGTGGTGGGCGACCAAGTCCAGGTGCGCCCCGGCGAGCGCATTCCCGTGGATGGCGAGGTCATCGAGGGCCGGAGCCATGTGGACGAGTCCATGATCACCGGCGAGCCGCTGCCCGTGGGCAAGGCCGCCGGGGACTCGGTGGTGGGGGGCACGGTCAACGGGCCGGGCGCCTTCACCCTCCGCGCGCGCCGGGTGGGCGCCGACACGCTGCTCGCCGAGATCGTGCGCATGGTGGAGGCCGCCCAGGCGGACAAGCCGCCCATCCAGCGCCTGGCGGACCGCATCGCCGAGGTGTTCGTGCCGGTGGTGATGGCGGTGGCGGCGCTCACCTTCGTCAGCTGGCTTGTCCTCGGGCCCGATCCGGCCCTGTCCCACGCTTTCGTGGCCGCGGTCAGCGTGCTGCTCATCGCCTGTCCCTGCGCCATGGGGCTCGCCACGCCCACCGCCATCATGGTGGGCACCGGCCGGGGCGCGTCGCTCGGCGTCCTGTTCCGCCAGGGCGGCGCGGTGGAGGCGCTGGCCACCGCGCGGGCCGTGATCCTGGACAAGACCGGCACCGTCACCGAGGGGCGCCCGTCCGTCACCGACCTGGAACTGCTGGGAGCAGACCCGGACGCGCTGCTGGGCCGGGTGCTGTCCCTGGAGTCCCGCAGCGAGCACCCGCTGGCCGGGGCGGTGGTGCAGGCCTGCCGGCAACGCGGCCTGGTGGCGGTGGACGTGGAGTCGTTTCAGGCCGAACCCGGTCTCGGCGTGCGCGGCCGCGTGCAGGGCCGGGATCTGCTGGTGGGCTCCCGGCGCTTTCTGGAGGCCGAGCGAGTGGCCGTCGAGGCGGCCGATGCCGCCGCGGAGCGCATCGCCAAGGCCGGCGGGACCCCGCTGTACGTGGCCGAGGACGGCGCCGCCGCCGCCGTGCTGGGCGTGTCGGATCCGCTCAAGGCAGGTGCCCCCGCCGCCATCCAGAGCCTCAAGGACATGGGCCTGGCGGTGGCGCTGGTGACCGGCGACCAGGCCGCTGCCGCACGCGCGGTGGCCGGCCAGGTGGGGATCGACGAAGTGGAAGCGGAGGTGCTGCCCCAGGACAAGGCCCGGGTGGTGGAGGCTTTCCAGGACCGCTTCGGGCCGGTGGTGTTCGTCGGCGACGGCATCAACGATGCGCCGGCTCTGGCCCGGGCTGACGTCGGAATCGCCATCGGCACCGGCACCGACGTAGCCATCGAGGCGGGGGACGTAGTGCTCATGGCCGGTGACCTGGAAGCCCTGGTGGCGGCGGTGAGCCTGGCCCGGCGAACCCGGCGCACCATCGGGCTGAACTTCCTCTGGGCCTACGGCTACAACGTCGCCCTGATCCCGGTGGCGGCCGGAGCCCTGTTCCCGTTCACCGGGCTGCTGCTGAGCCCCATGCTGGCGGCCGGCGCCATGAGCCTGTCCAGCGTGCTGGTGGTGACCAACTCCCTGCGGCTGCGGCGTTTCCGGGCGCCGCTGGCCCGCGCCGCCAGCCGCGCCGCGGGTTGCTCCTGATCGGAGCGCCGGGCGCCTACCGCAGATCCTGACGCGCCGGCGGTGGCGGCTCCCGGCATCTGCCGCCCAGCGGCGCCAGACGCTTGCAGCCAGGTCTCCCCCGCCGGCCGTGGTTCGTGAGATATGCGGCTAGACTTGCGTGCAAAACAGCGGCCGGCGGCCGCGCCAATTGCGGGAGGAGACATGCCCCACGTGCCGCTGGAGGGCAGCGAGGCGCTGCGCTACGAGTACAGCCCGCCCGCGGGCCCGGACGGGGTCTGCTTCGTGTTCTTCAACCCCCTCACCGGCAGCCTGGATCTCTGGGCCGGGGGCATCGCCCCGGCGCTGCGTGCCCAGGGCCATGGCACCCTGCTGTGGAACCTGCGCGGCCAGGCGGACAGCCCGGCCGGCGCCGACCGGATTCTGGACACGGAGCTCGCCATTGCCGACGCTCGCCGCCTGCTGGATAAGCTGGAGCCGCCCCGGCCGGTACTGGTGGGTCACTCCATCGGCGGGCTGTACGCCGCCCGGGTGGTGGAGCGGGGCTACCCGGCCCGGGCCCTGGCCCTGATCAACACGCTGCGCCGGGACAGCCCGCGGCTGCGCTGGATCAACGACGCCCTGTTCCGGGCCGCCCAGGTGGGGGGGCTGCGGCTGCTGCGGGATCTGTTCGCGCCACGCCTGTTCGGTGAGGACTGGCTGGCCGCCCACCGCAGCGAATTCCTGGATCCCGCGCCCTACCAGCCCCTGGACCCGGCCGATGGCCATTACCGGCTGCTGCGCGACTCCGCCGGCAGCGACTGGGACGTACCCTGGGAGCAGCTGGACCTGCCGACCCTGGTGATGACCGGCCTGGAGGACGGGCTGTTCTACGACCAGGCCGACATCGACCGGCTGCTGGCCCGATTGCCCCGGGCGCGACGGGTGGACGTCACCGACGCCGGCCACATGCTGCCGGCGGAGCGCCCGCAGCGGCTCATCGACGAGCTGCTGGTGCTGGCGGAGCGCACCTGATGGGACTCTGGCACCGGCATGCGTGGGTGGCCTACCTGGCGGTCTTCCTCGGCGTGGTGGGCCACGGCTCCAGCGAGTTCGCCGCGGTGAAGACCGGCGTCGCCGGGCCTGAGCTCTCGGTCTGGCGATTCCTGCTGGGCGGCCTCGGCCTGGTGCTGCTGGCCCTGGCGCGGAGCGATTCCCGGGATCTGCTGCTGCCCCTGCGTGAGCAGCCGCTGCGCATGCTGTGGCTGTCCGCCGTGGGGATCACCGTGGGCTACCTGCTGTTCCACTGGGCGCTCGATTTCGCCACGGTCCCCCAGGTGGCCACCATGGTCACCACTATCCCCATCTTCGTCGGGCTGTCCAACCGCCTGCTCCACGGCGAGGCCTTCACTCTCGCCAAGGCGGTCACCGGCGTCGCGGCGCTGGCGGGGGTCGGGCTGCTGCTGACCGATGGCTATCTGACCCAGCTTGCCGGCTCCGCCAGCACCCTCCCGGGCGTGCTCATGGCGCTCGGCTGTGCTGCCGCTGTCGGCGTTTACAGTGTCGCCGTGCGGCCCGCGGTGGCCCAGTACGGTGCCTTGCGCATCACGGCCTTGACCATGATCGTAGGGGCGATCGGCCTGTGGCTGCTGGTGGGGGTGGCCTGGGGGGACTGGGTCAACCCGGCGACCCTGTTCCAGCGGCCGGCGCCGGAGGTCACGGCCATCCTGGTGCTGGCGCTGTTCAACACCACCGCCACCCAGTTCCTGTGGATCGGCGGCCTGGCGGCGGTGCCCGACATCACCCGGGGCAGTTATCTGTTCTTTCTCAAGCCGGTCATTGCCGCCCTGCTGACCCTGGCATTCCTGGACCAGCCGGTCACGCTCATGGCGGTGCTGGCCATGCTGGTCATCTGCAGTGCCGTGTTTGTGGAGCCGCTGTGGTCCCGGGCGTGGCGCAAGCCGGTTTCGGGGCAGGCCTGAGCCATGGCCGGCGCGCGCCGTACGCCCCGCCTCGGGATTGCCCTGGGAGGTGGCGCCGCCCGCGGCTGGGCCCACATCGGCGTGCTGAATGCGCTGGGAGAGATGGGCCTGAAGCCGGACGTGGTGGCCGGCACCTCGGTGGGGGCGGTGGTGGGTGCCGCCTACGCCAGTGGCCATCTGAGTGACTTCGAGCGCTGGGTGCGCAAGCTCTCGCGGGGCGGCATCCTCAGGCTGCTGGACGTCGCCCTCGGAGGCGGCGGCGGGCTCATCGAGGGCAGGCGCCTGGCCGGCCTGTTCCGGGAGCGCTTCGGCGACCTGGACTTCGCCGAGCTCGAGCGGCCCTTCGCGGTGGTGGCCACGGAGCTCGACACGGGTCGCGAGGTCTGGCTGCGGGAAGGCTCCGTGGTCGAGGCCCTGCGCGCCTCAGTGGCTCTGCCGGGCCTGTTCACCCCCGCCAAGTTGGACGGGCGCTGGCTGCTGGACGGCGGCCTGGTGAACCCGGTGCCGGTGACCCTCTGTCATGCTCTGGGGGCCGACGTGGTCATCGCCGTCAACCTCGACGGCGACGGCGCCGGCGGGCGGGACCGGCTGTCGGTTCGGGACATGGAGGACCCCGGCCAGGCCGATGAGAACGAGGAGGGGCTGCTGGAGCGCCTCACCGGCAGCCTGCGGGAGCGGGCCGCGACGGTGTTGGCGCCGTTTCGCAACGCCGAGGCGGATCCGGGTCTATTCGACATCCTCGCGCGCAGCATCTACATCATGCAGGTGCGCATCACCCGCAGCCGGCTGGTGGGGGATCCCCCGGACGTGGTACTGAGCCCCCGGGTGCGGCACGTGGCGCTGATGGAGTTCGACCGGGCGGCGGAGACCATCGAGGAAGGCGCGCGCACCGTCCGGCGCATGCAGCCGGTGCTCCAGGATCTGCTCTGAACCTTGGGGGCACCGCCCGGTCTCACTGGGAGTTCCTGTTCAACCTGTTGCTGGAGGCCAGAACATGGCGCGCACCGAATCGACCATGCTGCCCCTGGGGACGCCGACCCCGGATTTCCGCCTGCCGGACACCGAGGGCGGCACCGTGGCTCGGGACGACTTCAGGGACGCCCCGGGCCTGCTGGTGGCATTCATCTGCAACCACTGCCCGTTCGTGCGCCACATCCGCTCGGAGCTGTCCGCCTTTGCGCGGGAGTACATGGAGCGCGGCCTGTCGGTGGTGGCCATCAGCGCCAACGATGTCACCACCCATCCCGCGGACTCGCCGCAGAAGATGGCCCGGGAGAAGGCGCAGGCGGGCTATCCCTTCCCCTACCTCTACGACGAGAGCCAGCAGGTGGCCAAGGCCTATGGCGCGGCGTGCACGCCGGACTTCTTCCTGTTCGACGGCGACCGGCGTCTGTTCTACCGGGGCCGCTTCGATTCCAGCAGCCCGGGCAAGGATGACCCGGTCACCGGCGCCGACCTGCGAGCCGCGGCGGATGCCCTGCTGGCGGGGGCGGAGCCGCCGGAACAGCAGCGCCCCAGCATGGGCTGCAACATCAAGTGGAAGCCGGGCAACGCCCCGGCCTGAGCGCCGCAGTCGTCTTACCTGACCGGGCTCAAGGACGCTGGCCTTCGTATGGGCTGCAATGACCTTGAACGCCGGGTCGAAGGCCCGTCACCTGCATGGCATCGTGCGCCAGCCGGCAGCGAGGGCCGCACTCAGAGGATGATGATGATGAATGTGTTTTCCCGCTTGCTGCTGCTGGCGCTGGTGTGCCTGCCGCTCACCGTGGTGGCGGCGCCTCCGGACTGGAGCCGCAGCGAGGTGAGCCACGACGGCCCGCTGGAGATCACCGTCTACCGCAGCGCCAGCTGCGGCTGCTGCCACGCCTGGATCGAGCACCTGGAGGCCCACGGTTTCGGCGTGCGCGACATGGTGACGGGCGACATGGCCTCCCAGAAACAGCGTCTCGGCCTGCCGCGGGAGATGGCTTCCTGCCATACGGCGGTGATTGACGGCTACGTGATCGAAGGCCACGTGCCCGCCGACGACATCAAGCGCCTGCTGAACCAGCGCCCCGAGATCGCCGGCCTGGCCGTGCCGGGCATGCCGGCCGGCTCACCCGGCATGGAGATGGGCGAGCGCAAGGACCCGTTCCCGGTGGTGGGCTTCCAGCGCAACGGGGATTTCCAACTGTTCAACCAGTACCAGGACTACTGAACCGGTCCCCAGGGGGATGCCGGATACGGCGCTGCGCGCCTTATCCGGCCTACGCGGGCCTCGGCCGTGCCCGGGGGCTGCGGCGCAGGGCGTAGGGTGGGTGGAGCGAGGCGAAACCCACCATGGGAAGTGAAAAGGACTGAGGACTGTGGACTGAGTAGAAGAGGCGGCTTGACAGGCGCCTCGGCGGGGTCACGCTCAGGGCGTAGGCCGGATAAG
>CAZAQB010000122.1:0-9740 GCA_964487155.1 uncultured Ectothiorhodospiraceae bacterium | reverse complement strand
CGCAGGTCGTCCAGCGCCATGAACAGGCAGGGGATGAGGAACAGCAGGATGGCCGAGGAGAACACGATCCCATAGCCCAGCGACACGGCCATGGGGATCATGAACCGGGCCTGCATGGAGGTCTCGAAGATCATCGGCGCCAGGCCGCCGAAGGTGGTCATGGTGGTGAGCGCGATGGGCCGGAAGCGGCGCACCCCGGCGGCGTGCACCGCCGCGAACGCGCCATGGCCCTCGCGCAGCCGGGCGTTGGCATAGTCGATCATCACCAGCGCGCCGTTCACCACCATGCCGCCCAGGGCGATGATGCCCATGACGCTGATCAGGCTGAGCCCGAAGCCCATGATCAGGTGCCCCAGCACCGCGCCGACGATGCCGAATGGAATGGCGGCCATGACCACCAGGGGCTGCAGGTAGCTGCGGAACGGGATGGCCAGCAGCACGTAGACGCCCAGCAGCGCCAGGGTGACGCTGGAGTAGAAGCTCGCCACCGCCTCGCGCATGGTCTCCTGGCGCCCGCCGAAGCTGTGGGTGAGCCCCGGGAAATCCGCCTGCAGCTGGGGCAGCATCTCCCCGCGCAGCTGGGACAGCACCCGGTTGGTCTGGCTGATGGGGCTGACGTCCGCCGTGACCTGCAGCATGCGCCGGCCGTTCTCGCGGCGGATGCGGGTCGGCGCCCGGGCCCGGCTGACGCTGGCCACCTGTTCCAGGGGCACGTAGCGGTCCGCCGGCGTTCGCACCATAAAGCCCAGCACCGCGGCCTCGCTGCCGCGGGCCTCCGGCGGCAGCTGCACCCGTACCGTGACCTCGTTGCCGGCCCGCAGCAGCCGGAACGCCTCGGCCCCGAAGAAGGCATTGCGCAGCTGGCTGCCCACGGCCTCGGCGGTGAGCCCCAGGGCCCGGCCGGACTCCGTCAGGCGCAGGTTCCACTGGGGGTTGCCGGCGCTGGCGCCGTCGTTGATGTCCTCCACGTGTTCCAGCCGGGCGAGGCGCTGCGCCAGGGCCGCGCCGGCCCGCTCCAGGGTCGTCACGTCCCGGTGGCTGAGGCCCACGGTGAGCCCCGCGCCGCCGCCCGGGCCGCCCCGGTCGGAGTCGAAGCGGATCGACTCCAGCCCCGGGATCTCGCCCACCCGCTCCCGCCAGCGGCGGGCGAACTCGCCGGTGCCCACCGGGCGCTCATCCGGCGCCGTGAGGTAGACCCGCACGTCCACCTCGCGGCCCTCCACCACGGTGTAGATGCCGCGGCTCAGGCGCTCGCCGCCGGCCTCCTCCACCACCTCGCGGGCGGCCTGCTCCAGGCGGTCGCGCACCCGGAAGGCCTCGGACTGGGGGCTGCCCTGGGGCAGCACGGCGGTCACCTCGGCCCGGTCCGACTCCACCCGGGGCATGAGGATGAAGCCCATGCGGCCGCTGAGCGGCCAGGCCAGAGTCACCACCAGGATGCCCACGGCGCCGGCCAGGGTGACGTAGCGCCAGCGCATGGCGGTGGCCAGGGCGGGCCCGTAGACCTCGGCGATGAACCGGGAGAACCCCCGGCTGAAGGCCTGCTGCCAGCCGTGCAGGCGGCTGCCCAGGGCGGTGCGCCCGCCCTCGCCGGTGTGGCCCAGGTGGGCCGGCAGCACGATCAGCGCCTCCACCAGGGAGATGGCGAACACCGAGCCCACCACCAGCGGGATCACCGCCCAAAGCTGGCCGAAGCCGCCCGGGATGAAGGCGAGCGGCAGGAAGGCGACGATGTTGGTGAGCACCGCGATGATGATGGGCACGGCGATGTCCCGGGCCCCCTGCACCGCGGCCGGGATCAGCCCCATGCCGCGCTGGCGGTATTCGTAGATGTTCTCGCCGGCAACAATGGCGTCGTCCACCACGATCCCCAGCGCGATGATGAAGGCGAACAGGGAGATCATGTTGATGGAGACGTCGAACAACGGCAGAAACAGGAACGCCCCCAGGAACGCGGTGGGGATGCCCACCGTGACCCAGAACGCCAGCTTGAATTCCAGGAACGCCGACAGCAGCACCAGTACCAGCAGCAGCCCCACGAAGCCGTTCTTGAGCAGCAGCTCCACGCGCTGCTGGTAGACCTCGGAGGCGTCGCTCAGCACCGAGACCTGGATCGCCGGGGGCAGGTCGGCCTGGATCTGCGGCAGCACCGCGGCCGCCGCCCGGGACACGCCGATGGGGGTCTCCGCGGCCACCCGGAAGGTCTCAAGCTCAATGGCCGGCTCGCCGTTGAAGGTGGAGATCTCCTCCACCCGCTCGGAGAAGGTGTCGGTGATGGTGGCGATGTCCCGCAGCCGCACCAGGACGGCGCCCGCCCCCTGCACCACCACGATGTCGCCGAAGGCCAGGGCATCCTCCCGGCGCTCGTCCACCTGCAGCAGGATCTCGCCGGCGCTGGTCCTGACCGTGCCCCCGGAGCGGTCCCGGGCGCCGGCGGCCACGGCCTCGGCCACCTGGGCCAGGGTCAGGTCGTGGGCGCGCAGCCGGCCCGGGTCGACGTCGATGTGGATCTCGTAGTCGCGCACGTCGTCCAGGTCCGCCTGGGTGATGCCGGGCGCCAGCGCCAGCCGGTCGCGCACCTGCTCGGCGGCCCGGCGCAGCGTCATTTCGGGCACCTCGCCGTGCACCAGGTAGTCCACCACGTCCCGGCGCCAGCCGCTGAACTCCACCTCCGGCTCCTCGGCGGCGTCGGGGAAGGTCTGGATGCGGTCCACGGCCCGGATCACGTCCTGGTAGGTGCGTTGGGGCTCCACCCCCTCCACCAGCTCCAGGGTCAGGCTGCCGCTGCCGGTACCGGCGCTGGCGGTGACCTTGGAAATGCCGGCGATGCCCCGCACCGCCTCCTCCACCGGCAGCACCACGCCCTGCTCGATCTGCTCGGGGGTGGCGCCGGGGTAGGCCACGGACACCTGGATGGAGGACACCTCAAAGGCCGGAAACACCTCCTGGGTGACCCGGGTGGTCATGTACAGGCCGCCCAGGATCAGCACCAGCATCAGCAGGTTGGGGGCCACCCGGTGGGCCACCATCCAGCCGATCAGGCCGCTGTTCGGCTCACGGGTCACGGGCGGTGCCTCCGCTGGAGTCCTCGCTGCGCAGGGGCATGCCCTCGGCCGGCAAGGCCAGCGGCGAGGTGACGATGCGCTCGCCGTCGGCCAGGCCTGCGCTCAGCAGCACCCGGTCCGCCCCCCGGTGGGCCACGGTCACCGGCCGTATGGCCAGGCGCCCGTCGGCATCCATCACCCAGACGGTGTCCTCCGGGCGCAGCCAGCCGGGCTCCAGGGCCACGGCATCCTCCAGCACCCGGCCCTGGATGCGTGCCCTCAGGAAGGAGCCCGCCAGCAGCCTTGGCCCATCGACAGCGGCGCCCCGGGCCAGGGGGTCGTCCACCGCCACCAGTACCCGGGCCAGGCGGCCGTCGGTTTCCAGCTCCCCCAGCAGCCGCAGCAACCGGCCGCTGCGCCGGGCCTCCTGCGGCCAGACGCCGGGATAGGCCAGCTCCACCGCCGAGGCCTCGCCTCCGGGATCGCCGGGGAAGCGGATCCACTGCAGGGCGCCGACCGGAACCGCCAGCTCCAACCACCAGGTATCGACGCCGATCAGCCGGGCGACCCCGGTACCGGCGCTCAGCTCGGCGCCCGGCGCCACCTCGACGCTGCCCACCAGGGCGTCGAAGGGGGCGCGCAGCCGGGTCTGCGCCAGGGCACGGCGGGCATCGGCCACGTCCGCCTCGGCGGCGTCCACGGCGGCCTGGGCGGTGGCGAGCTGGGGACGGCGCAGGATCAGGGCGCGCTCGGCCTCCCCCACCTCGCCCTCCAGCAACTGGTATTCCCGCCGGGCCACGGTCTGCTGGCCCTGTTCCAGCTGCCGGTCGGCCTGGGCGCGGGTGAGCGCGGTGCGGGCCCGGCGCAGGTCCACCTGGAAAGGCTCCGGGTCCAGACGCAACAGCTCGGTGCCCGCGGCCACCACGGCACCGGGCTCCAGATCCGGGTGGACGGCCACCACCCGGCCGCCCACCCGGGGCGTGAGCTGCAGCTCCCGGGACGGGCGCAGCTCGCCCCAGGCGGTCACCGGCACCGGATGGTCGGCCACCCGGGCCGGCACGGTCTGCACCAGCCGGGCAGAGCGCTCCGCGGGCGGGCGGCGGCCCACCTCCGGCTCGCTGGTGAGCAGGCCCCAGCCGGCCCAGAGACCGCCGGCCAGCACCGCCACCGCCAGCAGGCCATGGGCCAGGGCCCGCCGCGGCGAACGGGCGGCCACCGGGGGCCGGAGGGGGTGCCGTGTGCGATCGTCCATCAGCGCGCTCCCGGGGACGCGGGCGCGCCGCCGGCGACGGTCTGCCCGCCCGGCTCCACTCGCCAGCCCCCGGCGATGGCGCGGGCCAGGTCGATGCGGTCCACCACCAGATCCCAGCGCACCTGCAGCAACTGGCGCTGGCTGGTCTGCAGCGTGGTCTGGGCATCCAGCACGTCCAGAAAATCCACCGCGCCGTTGCGGTAGCTGAACCGGAGCTGCTCCAGGGCGCGCTCACCCAGCTCCACCTGGCGCTCCAGACTGCGGCGCCGGGCCTGGTTGGTACGCTCGGCCCAGAGCACTGACTCCACCTCGGCCACCGCGTCCAGGGCCGTCTGGGCGAAGTCGTTGAACGCCACCGCCCGGGCGGCGCGCTGGCGCTCCACCTCACCGGCCAGCTGCCCGCCCCGGAACACCGGCGCGGTGAGATTGCCGACAAACCGACTGATCCAGTCGGTGAACAGAGAGGACGGACGTTCCGCCAGGCTTTCGATGGACGCACTGAGGTCCAGCCGCGGATAGCGGTTGGCGATGGCCGAGGCCAGGTCGGCGTCGGCGGCGCGCACCCGCAGGAAGGCCGCCTGCAGATCGGGGCGGCGGTTCAACCACACCGAGGGGACGCCGGTGTCAGGCAGGGGCGGGACATCCACCAGCGCGTGGCCTGCCGTGAGCTCCAGGGCGTCCGGTCCCGGCAGGGCCAGCAGCGCCGCCAGCTCCGCGCGCAGCCGCTGCAACTCGCCGACGGCGGTGGCCAGATCGGCCACTGTGCGCTCTACCAGCTGGCGCTGGCGCAGCAGCTCGTCGATGCTGGCCGCACCATTGCGGTAGCGCAGCTCGGCCAGCTCCTCCACCTGGCGGTTGATCTGCTCCTGGCGGCGAAGCAGCTCCGTCAGGGCACGCTGGCGCAACACTCCATAGTATGTGGTGGCGGTGCGGGCGGTGAGGGTGATGGCGGCAGCCCGCAGATCCCCGCGGCTCGCCCGGGCCTGCAAGGCCGCGGCATCGGCTGCCGAATCGAGCCGCCCCCAGAGGTCCACCTCGTAGCCGGCGGCTGCGCCCACGGTGTACTGCTCCGTATTGATGCCGGGGTGGCGGCGGGCGGCGCTGGCGTCCGCATTCATATCCAGGGTCGGGAGCTGGGCCCCGAAGGCGATCCGGGCCGCGGCCCGGGCCTGCTCCAGCCGGGAGCGGGCGGCGGCCAGGGAGAAGTTGGCGTCGACCACCTGGTCCATCAGGGCATCCAGGCGCGGATCCTCGAAATGACGCCACCAGCGCTCCGGGAGCGGCTGCTCGCCGGCCTCGGAGAAGGTGCCGGGCAGGGGCACGTCCTCGCGCCCGGGCCCGGGCGGCGCGCTGACACAACCCCCGGCCAGCAGGGCGGCGGCCAGAACGCTGAGAGCTGATCGAAGACGGCGGCAACTCAAGGGGCGGATTCCGAATGTGAGGGTGGGATGGGGGCGGGGCGCGGGGCGAGCTGGGCCATCACCAGCGATTAGGCGCTCCCGGGAGCGCATCGGTTCCCTTGCCACGGAGTTGCGGCCCCCGGCAGGTGTGGGTAGAAGGGTGGCTCCGAGCCCTCTGCACTGGGGGGCGCCCGGGCGCTGGAGCGCGACCGTTGAAGCAATGCCCATGGGCGGCCCCAAAGCAGCAGCCTGCCGGGCTGGGCTGGGCCAAGCAAGACGAAACTGCCGCCAACGCCATGACCAGGGAGAACCTGATGCGGCCCTTCACAATTACCGCGGCACTGCTGGCCGCTGCCCTGGTCAGCGGCTGCTCCGTGTTCGGCGGCGCTGCGGCGCCGGAGCCCGGTTACCGGGCAGTGGTCTCGGAACCCCCCTTCGAGATCCGCCACTACCCGGCCCTCACCGTCGCCCGCACGCAGGCCGCCGGCCCCAGGGACGACGCGGTGGACACGGGCTTTCGCCGGCTGTTCGACTATATCCGCGGCGCCAACCTCCCCGCCGAGGACATCCCCATGACCGCCCCGGTGATCACCGAGCCCGCCGGCCGGGAGATCCCCATGACGGCGCCGGTGATCACGCAGGAGCGGAGCGACGCCTGGCAGGTGATGTTCGTTTTACCTGCCGGGACCGACGCCCGCAACGCACCGCGGCCCACCGACCCCGACGTGGAGATCGACACCCTGCCGGCGCGCCGGGTCGCGGTAGTGCGCTTCAGCGGGTTCCTGGACGCGGAGAACATCGCCGCGCAGCGCCGGCGCCTGGCCGGCTGGCTGGACAGCCGCGGCGAGCAGCCCGCCGGCCCCTGGCAGGCGGCCGGCTACAACCCGCCCTGGACCCTGCCCTGGCTGCGCCGCAACGAAGTGATGGTGCCGATTGCCGGCCCGCGGTAGCAGGCCCGCAGCGCGGCATCAGCCGTTCGCCGAGTGATACCCTCGGGGGCGTTCGCCACCGGGATCCAGCCCATGCCAACCGACTCCCAACCCTCCGCCCCTCCCGGCCTGCGCCTGGTGTTCGGCGCCACCGGCTACGTGGGCAGCCACCTGCTGCCCCGGCTGCTGGCCGAGGGCGTGCCGGTGCGGGCCGCCGCCCGGGACCCGTCGCGGCTGCACCTGCCGGAGTCGGTGGAAAGAGTGCGGGCCGACGCCCTCGACCCCGACACCCTGGGGCCGGCCCTGGAAGGCGTGGACACGGCCTACTACCTGGTGCACTCCATGGCCGCCGGCCCCGGCTTCGGTGCCGTCGACCGGCGCGCGGCGCGCAACTTCGCTGCCGCGGCGGCCGAAGCCGGCGTGCGGCGCATCGTCTACCTGGGCGGCCTGGTGCCGGCCGGCGCCCGCAGCGAGCACGTGGTCTCGCGCCGGGAGACCGGCGAGATCCTGCGCCAGGGATCGGTGCCGGTTACCGAGTTGCGGGCCGGCATCATCGTCGGCCCCGGCTCGGCGGCCTTCGAGGTGATGCGCGACCTGGTGCTGAACCTGCCGGTGATGTTCACGCCTCGCTGGGTGCGGGCCAAGTCGCCCCCCATCGCCCTGGACAATCTGCTCCACTACCTGGTGCGCCTGCCGGAGCTGGAACAGGCCACGGACCAGATCTACGACGCCGGCGGACCGGAGGATCTCAGCTACCAGGAGATGATGCGCATCCTGGCCCGCGCCGCCGGCCAGCGCCCGCCCCGGGTGGTGCCGTTGCCGGTGCTCTCCCCGAAGCTTTCGGCCTACTGGCTGCGCTTCGTCACCTCGGTGCCCACGCCCATCGCCCAGGCCCTGGTGGAGGGCCTGCGCCACGACTTCACCGCCAACGACGAACCGCTTCGCCGGCTGGTCCCCCAGCGCCTGCTGAACTTCCGCGAGTCGGTGGCCGCCGCCTTCGACGCGGAGCGGCACCAGGCGGCCCCCGGCAGCGAGGGCGACTTCAACCTGCGCGGCCGGCGCCACGACCACGCCTTCTACGCCAAGCGGGCCGGCGGCAGCGCCGAGACCTCCGCCTCGCCGGCCGCCGTCTGGCGGGTGGTGTCCGCCATCGGCGGCGACAACCGCTACTACTACCTGAACTCGCTGTGGACCCTGCGGGAGGTCCTGGACACCCTGGTCGGCGGCTCCGGGCGGCAGCACCGCCGGCGCCACCCCACCGAACTGCGGGAAGGCGACCCGGTGGACTCCTGGGAAGTGCTGGCGGTGGAGCCCGAGCGCCGGCTGCTGCTGGGCTTCGGCATGAAGGCCCCGGGCTCGGGGGCGCTGGAAATCCTCCTGGAGCCGCAGCCTGGCGGCGGCACCCGCATCACCGCCACCGCCCACTGGCACCCCGCCGGCAGCCCCGGCCTGCTGTACTGGTACGCCCTCGCCCCCGCCCACCTGCTGCTGTTCGACGGCCTCACCCGGGAGATCGGCCGCCGCGCGGAGCGCCTGGAACGGGACGGGAGAGTGGGGATTGAGGAGTGAGGACTGAGAGGGTGGTTACAAAAACCGAGCCGTCCGAGTAGGGGCTTGGGAAGCCACCCGAGGCCGGGCGAAGCCCGCCGTAGGGCAGGTTGCGAAGAAACCTGCCAGAGGACGGTGGCATGGGGACTTTGCCTTGGATCGGGCACTGACCCCGGCATCGACGCCGGGGCGTTTGCCACGCCGGCCCCCACGTTTCTTCGCAACGTGGGTCTACGGCTTATCCGGCCTACGCCCTTCGCCTGGGGCCCCGGCGCCCGACCGAAGCCCGCGTCGGCCCGGCAAGGCGCAACGCCCATCATCCGGCGGCCCGGCCCCGTCCCGGGGACGCCGGATGCGCTCCGCTTATCCGGCCTACTCCCCTCGCCCGGGGCCCGGCGCCCGGCCGAGGCCCGCGTAGGCCGGATAAGGCGCGCCAGCGCCGCATCCGGCATCCCGACGCAATCCCGCCTTGAAAGCAGCCCCTCCCCGGCCAAACCTCACCGCCAACCGGCTCGGCAGAGGCAAGGCCGACCGGTAGCATGTGCCGCTCGCCCCCCACAGAGGATCTCGACCCGGATGAAACCGGCTCTCAGCGACTCGCACCGCGGCCGCGCCCTGGGCTTGCCGTTGGCCTTGATCCTGGCCCTGCCCGCCGGGGTGGGCGCCCAGGACGCCGCCCCGGCGGTGGCCGTGGGGGATCCCGAGCAGGAGCCGCAAGCCCGGCACACCCGGGAAGAACCCCTCTGGGAGGTCGGTATCGGCGGCTTCGCCGCCCACGCCCCCGACTACCCGGCGGCGGAGGAGGGCCGGCCCATCGGCCTCGGCATTCCGTTCGGCATCTACCGGGGCGAGCTGTTCCGGGTGGGCGAGGATTCCGTGGCCAGCGTGGTACCTGTGGACGAACCGGCCTATGAGCTGGACGTCTCCTTCGATGCCGCATTCTCCTCGGATTCCGACAACAACGACGCCCGGGAAGGCATGCCGGACCTGGACTTCCTGCTGGAGGCCGGCCCGCAGCTGACCATCCGGCTGCTGGAGCTGGATTTCGGGGCCAGCGGCTGGGGCCAGGTCAAGCTGCCGCTGCAGGCCCGGGCGGTGTTCTCCACCGACTTCACCTCCATGGAGCACGAAGGCTTCGTGCTGCAGCCCGGCATCGCCTACGAGCACGAGAATCTGCTGGGCAGCGGTTTCAACGCCGACCTGGAGGTGGCCCCCATCTGGGCAAGCCGGGGGCTGCACGAATTCTTCTACGAGGTGGATCCCCGCTTCGCCCGCCCGGAGCGGCCCGCCTTCGAGGCCGAGGCCGGCTACCTGGGAACGGAAATCTCCCTGGCCGGGGAGTACCCGATCAGCTCGCGCATCAGCCTGTTCCTGGGCACCCAGATCGGCATCTACGATGGCGCCGCCAACAGCGACAGCCCCCTGTTTCGCCGCGACGTCAACATCTCCGGTGGGATGGGTTTCACCTGGTCGTTTTTCCAGAGCGAGCGGCGGGTGTTGCGGTAGGGGAGGCAGGACTGAGGACTGAGGACTGAGGACTGAGGACTGAGGACTGAGGACTGAGGAC
>CAZAQB010000121.1:0-9889 GCA_964487155.1 uncultured Ectothiorhodospiraceae bacterium | reverse complement strand
TCGGCCACCGCATCCCGGGACACCTGGCCCGGATCCCGGCCGCGGCTGTCGAACTCCACCGGCCATACGCCGCGAAACAGCGTCACCCGGCCCCGGGTCCGGGGTTGCTCGGAGAGCGCATAGATGGGGATGTCGGTACCGATGCGGGACATCCACATCACCGTGGCGCCGGACTCGGTGAGGGCAGCGATGGCCGCCGCGCCCAGGCGGTTGGCGGCGTCGATGGCCACTTTGGCGATGGTCTCGTCAATGCGCTCATAGTGGGGCAGCGCATCCAGGCGGTAGCCCGGGACCTCGTCGGCGTAGTCCTCGGCGCCGATACACACCCGGGCCATCGCGGCCACCGCCACCGAGGGATGGCGCCCGGCGGCGGTCTCCTCGGAGAGCATCACCGCGTCGGTGCCGTCCAGCACCGCGTTGGCCACATCCAGCACCTCGGCGCGGGTGGGGGTGGGGCTCTCCACCATGGACTGCATCATCTGGGTGGCGGTGATCACCACGCAGTCGCGCTCCCGGGCGAGGCGCATGATGCGCTTCTGCACGCCGGGCAGCCGGGCATCGCCGATCTCCACCGCCAGGTCGCCCCGGGCGATCATCACCGCGTCGGCGGCCTCCATGATCTCCGGCAGAACGTCCAGCGCCTCGCGGCGCTCGATCTTGGCAACGATGCCGGCGTCGCCGCCGCCGGCGGCCTCCAGCAGCGAGCGGGCCTCCCGCAGGTCGTCGGCGTTGCGCGGGAAGGACACCGCCAGGTAATCGATGCCCAGCCCGGCGGCGAAGGCGAGGTCCTCGCGGTCCCGGTCGGTAAGCGCGCCGAGGGCCAGGCCGCCGCCCAGCCGGTTGACCCCCTTGCGGTCGGACAGCCGGCCGCCCTCCTCCACCCGGGTATGGATGCGACTGCCCTCGACGCGTTCCACCTGCAGGCGGATCAGGCCGTCGTTGAGCAGCAGCACGTCGCCTGCCGAGACGTCGCCGGGAAGGCCCGCGTAGCCGATCCCCACGCCTGCCACGGTGCCGTCGGCCTCACCCAGGGAAGGGTCGATGAAGAAGGACGCGCCGGTCTCCAGGTTGACCGGGCCGTCCCGGAAGCCGGCGACACGGATCTTGGGGCCCTGCAGGTCGCACAGCACCCCCACGGCCCGGCCCTGACGGGCAGCGGCCTGGCGCAGGTTCTCGATGCGGGTTCGGTGCTCTTCCCGGGCGCCGTGGCTCATGTTGACGCGGACCACGTCGACCCCGGCCTGGACGATGTCGTCCAGGGCGCCGGGGGCGTCGGTGGCGGGCCCCAGGGTGGCGACAATCTTGGTGCGGCGCTCGTGCATGGTGCCTCCGGTTCAAGTGGCGAGTGACGCAGTTACTGGTGACGGCCGGCACGCGCCAGGAAAAAGCCAGCGACCCCTGTTGTTATCGGTCACTCATCACCGGTCACCTCTTTTCCCCTCGTCACCCGTCACTCGTCACCGGTCACTCGCGACCTCACCCCTGAGCGCGGGCCTCCAGCACCGCCACGGCGGGCAGGCTGCGCCCCTCCAGATACTCCAGGAAGGCGCCGCCGCCTGTAGAAATGTAGGAGATGCCGTCGGCCACGCCGAACCGGGAGATGGCTGCCAGGGTGTCACCGCCACCGGCGATGGAGAACGCCGGGCTGGCGGCGATGGCCTGGGCCAGCGCCCGGGTACCGCCGGCGAAGGCCTCCATCTCGAACACGCCGACCGGCCCGTTCCAGACGATGGAGCCGGCGTCCGAGAGCAGCTCCGCGTAGCGCCCGGCGGTGTCGGGGCCCACGTCGAGGATCATCTCGTCGGGCTCGACCTCGCCCACGGCGCAGGAGCGCGCCTCGGCATCGGGATGCAGCTCCCGGGCGCAGACCACGTCACTGGGCAGGGGGATCTCGCCGCCCTCGGCGGCGGCCTTGTCCATCAGGCGCCGCGCTTCGGGCACCAGATCCGGTTCGTAGAGCGAGCGCCCGACACCGAAGCCCGCCGCGGCGATGAAGGTGTTGGCGATGCCGCCGCCGACGATCAGCCGGTCCACCACCCGGGTCAGGGAATCCAGCACGGTGAGCTTGGTGGAGACCTTGGCGCCGCCCACCACCGCCACCACCGGCCGGCGGGGATGCTCCACGGCCTGGCCCAGGGCCTGCAGTTCGGCGGCCAGCAGGGGGCCGGCGCAGGCGATGGGAGCAAAGTGGGCCACGCCGTGGGTGGAGGCCTGGGCCCGGTGGGCAGTGCCGAAGGCGTCCATGACGAAGATATCGCAGAGTGCCGCCATGCGCCGGGCGAGGGCTTCGTCGTCGGCGCCCTCGCCGGGATTGAAACGCACGTTCTCGCACAGCACCAGCTCGCCGGGGGCAGCCGCCACGCCGTCCAGCCAGTCCCGGGCCAGGGGCACCTCACAGCCCAGCAGGCCGGCGAGCGCCTCCGCCACCGGCGCCAGGGACAGGGCGGGGTCGTATTCACCTTCCCTGGGCCGGCCCAGATGACTCATGACCAGCACCCGGGCGCCGGCCTCCAGGGCATGGCGCAGGGTCGGCAGCGCCGCCCGCAGCCGGGTATCGTCGGTCACCACACCGTTGGATACGGGCACGTTGAGGTCTTCGCGGATCAGCAGCCGGCGGCCGGCCAGATCCAGGTCCATCATCTTGAGCACTGCCATGGCGGCCTGCCCTCCAGGGATGTTGCGGGCTCAGCCCGCGGCCATCATGGCCACGGCCGCGTCCAGCATGCGGTTCGAGAAACCCCATTCGTTGTCGTACCAGCCGCAGGCTTTCACCAGCCGCCCGCCCTGCACCTTGGTGAGGGTGGCATCGAAGATGCAAGAGGCCGGGTTGTGGTTGAAGTCCACCGACACCAGGGGCTCTTCGTTGTAGGCGAGGATGCCGCCGGACAGGGGGCCACGCTCGGACGCTGCGCGCATTGCCGCATTCACCTCCTCCACCGTGGTATCGCGGGAGGCGGTGAAGGTGAGGTCCACCAGCGAAACATTGAGGGTGGGCACCCGGATGGCAAAGCCGTCCAGGCGGCCGGTCATTTCCGGGATTACCAGGCCCAGGGCCGCCGCTGCGCCGGTCTTGGTCGGGATCTGGGAGGTGGTGGCGCTGCGGGCCCGGCGCAGATCGCTGTGATAGACGTCGGTGAGCACCTGGTCGTTGGTGTAGCTGTGGATGGTGTTCATCAGACCGTGTTCCAGGCCCACACTGTCCGCCAGCACCCGCACCAGGGGCGCCAGGCAGTTGGTGGTGCAGGAGGCATTGGAGACCACCTGGTGGTCGGCGCGCAGCACGGTATGGTTGACGCCATATACCACCGTCGCGTCCACCTCGCTGCCCGCGGGGGCGGAGATCAGCACCTTGCGGGCGCCGCCCTGGAGATGGGCGGCGGCCTTTTCCCGGCTGGCGAACAGCCCGGTGCATTCCAGCACCAGGTCCACGCCGAGTTCGCCCCAGGGCAGCTGCGCCGGGTCCCGGCCGCTCAGCACCTGGATGCGCTCGCCATTCACCACCAGCTGGTCACCATCCACCTCCACCGTGCCGGGGAACGGGCCGTGGGCGGTATCGTGCCGGGTGAGGTGGGCGTTGGTGCGGGCATCCCCCAGGTCGTTGACCGCCACGATGCGGATCTCGTCGCCGCGGCCGCTCTCATAGAGCGCCCGCAGCACGTTGCGCCCGATGCGCCCGTAACCATTGATGGCTACCTTGATTGCCATGCTTGCCTCCGAGTTTCAGAAAGGATTGGGGGCGGCCACCGGATGCCACCGGCGCCGGGACTCAGCCCGCCAGCAGACCCCTTGCGGCGTTCGCCACGGCCTCCGCGGTGAGCCCGACGTGGCGGTAGACCTCCGGTGCCGGTGCCGAGGCGCCGAAACCTTCGATCCCCAGCACCGCCCCCCGAGACCCCACAAGCGTATACCATCCCAGCGGAGCCCCGGCTTCCACGGCCACCCGGGGCAGCAGGTCCTCGGCCCCCAGCACCTGCCGGCGGTAGGACTCGTCCTGGGCCAGGAACACGTCCACGCTGGGCATCGAGACTACCCGCACCCGGCGGCCCTCGGCGGTGAGCGCCTCGGCCGCCTCCACCGCCAGGGCCAGCTCGGAGCCGGTGCCCATCAGCACCACCTCCGGCTCGCCCTCGGCCTCGCGCAGCACGTAGCCGCCCCGGGCCACGGCCTCCAGCTGGGCCGCCGAGCGGGGTTGGTGGGGCAGGTTCTGGCGGGAAAGGCACAGCGCCGTGGGACCAGAGCGCCGTTCCAGGCCTGCACGCCAGGCGGCGGCGGTTTCCACCGCGTCGCAGGGCCGCCACAGGCTGAGGCCGGGAATCAGCCGCAATGCCCAGAGGTGCTCGATGGGCTGGTGGGTGGGGCCGTCTTCCCCCAGGCCGATGCTGTCGTGGGTGTAGACCAGCACCTGGCGCACGCCCATCAGGGAGGCCATGCGCACCGCGTTGCGGGCGTAATCCGAGAACACCAGGAAGGTCGCGGTGTAGGGCAGCAGGCCGCCGTGCAGGGCGATGCCGTTGGCGATGGCGGTCATGGCGAACTCGCGCACGCCGTAGAACAGGTAGTTGCCGTCGCCGTCGTCGCGGGTGACGGCGGTGCAGTCGTCCCACCAGGTGTTGTTGGAGCCGGTGAGATCGGCGGAGCCGCCGAACAGCTCGGGCAGGAACGGCCCCAGGGAATTCAGCACCGCCTGGGACGCCTTGCGGGTGGCCACGTCCTTGCCCTCGTCCTGGAGGCGGTCCAGCAGATCGGCCACGTGGCGCTCCCAGGAGGCGGGCAGCTCGCCGGCGATGCGCCGTTGCAGGTCGGCGGCGTGCTCGGGGTGGGCCCGGCGGTAGTCCGCCAGGGCCGCGTCCCACTGCTGCTCCAGCCCTGCGCCCCGGCCCCGGGCATCGAAGCCCTCGTAGACCTCGCCGGGCACCTCGAAGGGCGGGTGCGTCCAGCCGAGATATTCCCGGGTGGCCTCGATCTCGGTCTCGCCCAGGGGCGCGCCGTGCACGCCATGGGTGCCGCAGACGTTGGGGGCGCCGAAGCCGATCACGGTCTTGGCGCAGATCAGCGACGGCCGGCCGGTCTCGGCCCGGGCCCGCTCCAGGGCGGCGCGCACCGCCTCGGCGTCGTGGCCGTCCACCTCGGGCACCACGTGCCAGCCGTAGGCGGCGAAGCGCGCCGGGGTATCGTCGGTGAACCAGCCCTCGACTTTGCCGTCGATGGAGATGCCGTTGTCGTCGTAGACGCAGATCAGCTTGCCCAGGCCCAGGGTGCCCGCCAGGGAGCAGGCCTCGTGGGAGACGCCCTCCATCAGGCAGCCGTCGCCCAGGAAGCAGTACGTGTAATGGTCGACGATGTCGTGGCCGGGCCGGTTGAACTGGGCGGCCAGCACTTTCTCCGCCAGGGCCATGCCGACGGCGTTGGCAAGCCCCTGGCCCAGCGGGCCGGTAGTGGTCTCGACACCGGGGGTGTCGCCGCGCTCCGGGTGGCCCGGGGTCTTGGAATGGAGCTGGCGGAACTTCTTCAGATCGTCGATGGAGACGTCGTAGCCGCAGAGGTGCAGCAGCGCGTACTGCAGCATGGAACCGTGGCCGTTGGAGAGCACGAAGCGGTCGCGGTTGAACCAGTCCGGATTGGCCGGGTTGTGGCGCAGAAAGTCGTTCCACAGCACCTCGGCGATGTCGGCCATGCCCATGGGCGCGCCAGGGTGGCCGGAGTTGGCCCGCTGCACCGCGTCCATGGCGAGGGCGCGGATGGCGTTGGCCAGATGGCGTCGGGAGGGCATCGGTTCAGTCTCCTGGATTGACAGGGGGCGGGGCGGCGGCCGGGGCCGCGCCATTCTCGCCAAGTCGTCGGGGCCCGGCAAGGCGGCCCGCTTCAGTCCCCGGGACCGGGGTCGGCGCGGGTATCGGGCTGCCGGAACACCCGGCTGGCCAGAATGTCGTCCGCCTCGATGGTGGTCAGCTCCGCCGCCCCCAGGGCACCCCCCTGATGGAACAGCCGTCCCGCCTGGCGCAGCCGGAAGCGGTCCAGGGCGTTGCGCACCGAGCGGGCGTTGGCGAAATGGGGCTGGGCCATGCGCCGGCTCAGGTAGTCGACGAAGGCCTCCCGGGCGGCAGGGGCGAACTGGTAGCCCTGCTCCTCAAGCATCTTCTCGCCGATGGTCATCAGTTCGTCCGGCGCGTAGTCGGGGAACTCGATGTGGTGAGCCACCCGGGAATGGAAGCCCGGGTTGGAGCGGAAGAACTGCTCCATGCGGTCACCGTAGCCCGCCAGGATGACCACCAGGCGGTCGCGGTGCTCCTCCATGGCCTGCAGCAGGATCTCCACCGCCTCCTGACCGTAGTCGCGCTCGTTCTCCGGGCGGTACAGGTAGTAGGCCTCGTCGATGAACAGCACACCGCCCAGGGCGCGCTTGATCATCTCCTTGGTCTTGGGCGCGGTGTGGCCGATGTACTGGCCCACCAGGTCGTCCCGGGTGGCGCTAACCAGGTGGCCCTTTTCCAGGTAGCCCAAACCCCGCAGGATCTCCCCCATGCGCTGGGCCACGGTGGTCTTGCCGGTACCCGGCTTGCCGGTGAAGGACATGTGCAGGGTGGGCGGCTCCGCCGTCAGGCCCAGGCTGCGCCGCGCCCGCTCCACCAGCAGCAGGGCGGCGATCTCCGCGATGCGCCGCTTCACCGGGGCGAGGCCCACCAGTTCCCGGTCCAGGCGCTCCAACAGCGGGCGCACGGCCTCGCTGTCCAGTTCCACAGTCTCGGCGCTGGCGCTGGTTTTACCTTGCTCGGCCATGCCTGATCTCCCGTTGGCCGCCGGGTCCGGGGGATGCGGATGTCGCCGCCGCCCGGGCCTCAGTCGTAGCGCCCACCCTCTGGACGCTCGGTGGCGTAACTGTGGATGGAGTAGCGCTGGATGCGCCCTGGGCCTTCCTCGCGGTCCACCCGGAAGCCCGGCTCTTCGGGCGGGCGGTTGACGATGAAGCCCATGCGGGGGGTTTCCCAGCCGCTGCGGGAGTCGAAGGCCAGCACCCGCACGTACTGACGGGGGAAGGCGTTGCGGCAGCCGCGCACCTCCTCCATCACGCCCTCCGGGTCGTGCAGGTCGAACAGGGGCGCGCCCCACATCTCCCAGTAGGTGTTGCGCGGGTGAGGGTCGTCGGTGTACTCCACCGCGAGCGCCCAGCCCTGCTTCAGGGCATAGCGCACCTGGGCGGCGATCTGATCGTCGGTCAGGTCGGGCAGGAAAGAGAATTGTCCCTGGGTGATACGCATGGTTCTGGCTCCCTTGATCGGTGGCCGGGTTCAGCCGGCGTTGGTGGCCGTGACCTGGAAGTCCGGCGTGTCGGTGGACTCGTAGTTGAAGGTGATGTCCTTCCAGACCGTCAGCGCCTCGCGCAGCGACGGGCAGTTACGGGCGGCGGCATCCAGGATCTCCGGGCCCTCGTTCCAGATGTCGCGGCCCTCGTTGCGGGCCAGGATCATGGCCTCCAGGGCCACCCGGTTGGCGGTGGCGCCGGCCGCGATGCCCTGGGGATGGCCGATGGTGCCGCCGCCGAACTGCAGCACCACGTCCTCGCCGAAGTAGGTGATCAACTGGTGCATCTGCCCGGCGTGGATACCGCCGGAGGCCACCGGCATGACCCGGTTCAGGCCGCCCCAGTCCTGGTCGAAGAACAGGCCGTGCTCAAGGTTGGCCTCGGTGCGGGTCTCCCGCAGGGTGTCGTAGACGCCGGCGGTCGTGCGGGGGTCGCCCTCCAGCTTGCCCACCACGGTACCGGCATGGATGTGATCGACGCCGGCCAGCCGCATCCACTTGGCGATCACCCGGAATGCCACGCCGTGGCTCTTCTGCCGGGTATAGGTGCTGTGCCCGGCCCGGTGCAGATGCAGGATCACGTCATTGCGCCGGGCCCAGTTGGCCATGGACTGGATGGCGGTATAGCCAATCACCAGGTCGATCATGACGATCGCCGAGCCCAGTTCCTTGGCGAATTCCGCGCGCTCGTACATGTCCTCCATGGTGGCGGCGGTGACGTTCAGGTAGTGGCCTTTCACCTCGCCGGTGGCGGCAGACGCCCGGTTCACCGCCTCCATGCAGAACAGGAAGCGGTCACGCCAGTGCATGAAGGGCTGGGAGTTGATGTTCTCGTCGTCCTTGACGAAATCCAGCCCGCCGCGCAGGGCCTCGTAGACCACCCGGCCGTAGTTGCGCCCGGACAGGCCCAGCTTGGGCTTGGTGGTGGCCCCCAGCAGCGGCCGGCCGAACTTGTCGAGGCGCTCGCGCTCCACGACGATGCCGGTGGGCGGGCCGTTGAAGGTCTTAACAAAGGCCACCGGCAGGCGCATGTCCTCCAGGCGCAGAGCCTTGACTGCCTTGAAGCCGAACACGTTGCCGATGATCGAGGCGGTGAGGTTCGCCACCGAGCCGGGCTCGAAGAGATCCAGGTCGTAGGCGATCCAGGCGAAGTACTGCTCCGTGCTGCCGGGCACCGCTTCCACCTTGTAGGCCTTCGCCCGGTAGCGCTCGGCGTCGGTAAGCCGGTCGGTCCAGACCACTGTCCAGGTGGCGGTGGAGGACTCCCCGGCCACGGCGGCAGCGGCCTCCTCGGGATCGACACCCGGCTGCGGCGTGATGCGGAACAGGGCGATGATGTCGGTGTCGGCCGGCTCGTAGTCCGGCTCCCAGTAGCCCATGTTCTTGTAGGGAATCACGCCGGACTTGTAGCGGTCGGGGGCGGTCTCTTTCCAGGCCATGGCGGCGGCTCCTTGGGGTTGATCGGGCCTCGGCCCGGTTTGGATGCTGGTACGATAGCCTCGCCAAGACATAAGATAAAATTTATTATGAGACGATTATCTATATACTATTAGTAATGTGTTGGCCGAGATGAGGCTGGATGCCATGTTCAACCCGCACCACCTGACCCTGCGCCAGATGGCCATCTACAACCGTGTGGCGCGGCTGCTGAGCTTCTCCGGGGCGGCCCGGGAGCTGCACCTGACCCAGCCCGCCGTGTCGCTGCAGGTGCAGCGCCTGGAGCAGGTGGTCGGGCTGCCACTGTTCGAGCAGGTGGGCCGCAAGGTCTATCTCACCGAGGCCGGCCGTGAGCTGCTGGTGCGCACCGAAGCGGTGTTCCGGGAACTGCACGAGGCCGCCGAAGTGCTGGCCCAGATGAAGGACATTTCCCGGGGCACCATATCGGTCTCGGTGGCGAGCACGGCGGCGGGATTCTCCAGCCGGCTGCTGGCCGCCTTCATGGGCGAGCACCCCGGCGCCACCATCCGCCTGGACGTCACCAACCGCAGCGTGCTGCTGGCCCAGCTCGCGGCCAACGACCGGGATCTGGCGATCATGGGTCAGCCGCCGCCGGAGCTGGACCTTGAGGCCACGCCAATCATGGCCAACCCCCTGGTGCTGATCGCGGCGGCCGGCCACCCGCTGGCAGCCCACCAGCCGGTGTCCCTGCTGGACCTGGCGGGCCAGCCGTTCGTGGTGCGGGAGCATGGCTCCGGCACCCGGGCGGCCATGGAGCGGCTGTTCCGGGACGCTCGGGTGGAGCCGCAGATCCGGGTGGAGATCGCCGACAGTGACGCCATCAAGGAGGCAGTGGCCGCGGGGCTTGGCCTGAGCGTGATCCCGGCCTGCACCCTCGGTCCCGACCTGGCGGCAGGACGCCTGCAGGTGCTGCGCGCCGAGGGCTTCCCCATCCGCCGGCGCTGGTACCTGGTATACCGCCAGGGCAAGCGGCTCTCGCCCCTGGGCCAGGCCTTCCGGGAGTTCGTCATCGCCAACGCGGCCGGTATGGTCGAGATGCCGGAGCTGGGCTGAGCCGGCGGGTGGTTCTTGGGCGAATGACTGAGGACTGAGGACTGAGGACTGAGGACTGAGGACTGAGGACTGAGGACTG
>CAZAQB010000120.1:0-10126 GCA_964487155.1 uncultured Ectothiorhodospiraceae bacterium | reverse complement strand
GGGCGGTCATCAGCTTGGTGAGCGAGGCGATGGGCACCGGGCGATCGGCGTTCTTCGCCACCAGCGGCGAGCCCCCATCCAGCGGGGCCACCACCGCATGCACGGATGCAAGCCGCAGCTTGCCCGGATCCGGCGCGGCGGAGACCAGGCTCCCCCAGGCCAGCAGGGCAAGAAAGGCCAGCAGGCTTCTCATGGCCGCGTATCCTCACCCAACCGGGGGGCGGGGCACAATCCGTTGGCGCCCTGAGTGTCGTGAATTGGTGGGGTGGGGAGAACGCGGTGTGGGGTGTGGGTTCGCGGATGGTCAGGTCCGCGAACCGCTGGATCACGGTGGGGCGCGGCCCAAGATGCCGGATGCGCTGCGCTTATCCGGCCTACGCCGGTGTCTCCGGCGCCGGGCAGGGCCCGCGTAGGCCGGATAAGGCGCGCAGCGCCGCATCCGGCGTTGCGCCCACCCCCTCACCCCTGGCGGGATCAGGGGCCCGAGATAAGGAGACCGGGCCAGACCCGGTCCTCGCCAGCGCCCCGAGGCAACGCCGCCCTGCCGCCGTCAGCGCTCGAAGATCTTGCCCAGGCCGCCGAGCACCGAGCCCTCGCCCACGTCCTTGCCGCCGCCCTTGGGCATGGCCTGGTAGATGCGCCCGGCCAGGCGGCTGAAGGGCAGGGACTGCATCCATACCGTCCCGGGGCCGGCGACGGTGGCGAAGAAGATGCCCTCGCCGCCGAAGATGGCGCTCTTGATGCTGCCGACGTACTGGATGTCGTAATCCACTGAAGGATCGAGGGCCACCAGGCAGCCGGTGTCGAGGCGCAACCGCTCGCCGGGGGCGAGATCCCGGCGCACCAGGCTGCCGCCGGCGTGCACGAAGGTCAGCCCATCGCCGGTGAGCCGCTGCATGATGAAGCCCTCGCCGCCGAACAGGCCCACGCCGAGGCGCTTCTGGAAAGCGATGCCGACGCTCACCCCCTTGGCGGCGCACAAGAAGGCGTCCTTCTGGCAGAGCATCTCGCCGCCCAGCTCCGCCAGGTTCAGCGGCACGATGCGGCCGGGGTAGGGGGCGGAGAAGGCCACCTTCTGCTTGCCGGCCGCCTCGTTGCTGAACACCGTCATGAACAGCCCCTCGCCGGTGAGCAGGCGCTTGCCGGCCCCCACCAGGCGATCCAGGACCCCCTTGGAGGGAGCTCCGTCGCCGAAGATGGTCTCCATCTGGATGCCGTTTTCCATGAACATCATGGCGCCGGCCTCGCCCACCACGGCCTCCCCCGGGTCCAGCTCGATCTCGACGTACTGGGCGTCGTCGCCGAACACCTGGAAGTCGATCTCGTGGGCCAGCCGGGAGGGGGTGTAGGGCGGTGCCGGGGGCTCCGGCGGCGCGACGCCGGCGGCGGCCATGAATACCGGCAGGGTGTTGAGCGGCGACCAGGTGACCATGCCTGGCCCGAAGGCGGGGGTGTCGGGGGCGATGCGGCCCTCCTGCAGGGCCTTGGCGATCTGGGCCACGCTGTAGGGCCCGCGGGGCTGGTTGCCGATGTCGAGGCGCCAGACCTTCTCCTGGTGATCGTTTTCCATGGCGTAGCGGCTCCTGGGTTGGTTGCCAGAGGGTGGGCGCGCCCGGTGCCGGGCCCGTCCAAAGGCTACCACCGGCTGCCCGGCGCCGCCGCTTCGCCCGCTCCGTGAACAAATCGTGATCTCCCCGGGACGGCGACGGGAGGCCCCGTTGTTGGACTGGGCGCGTGGGAGAGAGCCACTCCCACTCATTCATTCATCGGATCACGGAGACACCGACCATGAAGACCCTGCTGACCGCGGCGCTGCTCGGCGCCGGCGCCCTGGCCTCCACCGCCGCCCTCGCCCGGGAGGTGCGCGTGGAGGTGACCAACCTCACCCACGGCTCCTACTTCACGCCGCTGCTGGTGGCGGCCCACTCGCCGCGGGTGGACCTGTTCGAGGTCGGCGAGCCCGCCTCCGCCGCGCTCCAGGCCATGGCGGAGGGCGGCGACATCGCCGTCCTGGCCGCGGAGGTGGAAGCCGGCGGCGGCACCGTGGTGGCCGACCCCGCTGGCGGCGTGCTGGCTCCCGGGGCCACGGCCGCCGCGGTGCTGGACCTGGACCGCCGCCGTGGCCGCCGGGACAACCGGCTGTCCATCACCGCCATGGTGCTGCCCACCAACGACGGCTTCGTCGGCCTGGACTCCCTGCCCATTCCCAAGCGGCGGGGCCGCACGGTGGTCTACCTGAATGCCTACGACGCCGGCACCGAGGCCAACGACGAGATCGTCAACGGCGGCGGCGCTCCCGGCGTGCCCGGCATCCCCGCCGACCCGGGCGGGCGCAACGGCAGCGGCGCCGCCGGCGCGGCCGGGCCGGATGTCAACTCCACCGTGCACGTGCACCGGGGCGTGCTGGGGGACGACGACCCCGCAGGCGGCGCCAGCGACCTGGACCGCAGCGTCCACCGCTGGCGCAACCCGGTGGCCCGGGTGGTGATCACGGTGGGCCCGGAGCACCGGGGCTACGGCCGCTACGACGGTAACCACTAGCAGCCTGTCGGACGTAAGCTGCTAGCCACTGACCCGCGGCAACCGCAGCCGGAGGCCCCGCGGGGGCCTCCGGTTTCCGCCCGGAGCGCTTGCGACCATACTCAAGCCATGACCCGCAACGTGCTGATCGTCGAAGACAACGCCGATATCGCCCGGCTGCTTCAGGTGCACCTCAGGGAGCTGGACTGCGCCAGCCAGGTGGCGTCCACGGGCGACCAGGCCCTGGCGCTCGCCGGCCGCCAGCGCTTCGACCTGGTGGTGCTGGACCTGATGCTGCCGGGCCTGGACGGCCTGGAGGTGTGCCGGCGGCTGCGCGCCCGGCCCGGCTACGTGCCCATCCTCATGCTCACCTCCAAGTCCTCGGAGCTGGACCGGGTGCTGGGCCTGGAGCTGGGCGCCGACGACTACCTCACCAAGCCGTTCAGCCTCCCCGAGCTGATGGCCCGCATCAAGGCGCTGTTCCGCCGGGTGGAGGCCCTGGCCGCGCCGGCCACCGAGGCCGAGGGCGGCACCCTGAGCGCCGGTGACCTGACCATCCACCTGGACCGCCGGGAGGTGCTGCGCGACGGCGAGCCGGTGAGCCTCACGGCCCGGGAGTTCGACCTGCTGGTGCACTTCGCCCGCCACCCGGGGCGGGTCTACAGCCGCGCCCAGCTGCTGGACGCCGTCTGGGGCTACGGCCACGAGGGCTACGAGCACACCGTCAACTCCCACATCAACCGGCTGCGGGCCAAGATCGAGCGCGACTCGGCCCGCCCCGCCCACGTGCTCACCGTGTGGGGCGTGGGCTACAAGTTCGCCGGCCCGTGACCCGGCGCCTCGGTCTCTACACCAAGCTGGCCGCCGGGCTGGCAATGCTGCTGGTGTTCGTCGGCCTGCTCTACGCGCTGATCAGCGTCTCCGCCACCCAGCGCTACATCCAGGAGGTGAGCCAGCGCCTGAACCGCGACCTGGCCCGCAACCTGGTCATGGACCGCAACCTGGTGGCGGAGGGCCGGCTGGACCAGCAGGCCCTGAAGCGCACCTTCGCCCAGTACATGACCATCAACCCGGGCATCGAGATCTACCTGCTGGATGCCGACGGGAAGATCCTCTCGTTCTCCGCCGACCCCGGCCACGTCAAGCGCCGCCGGGTGGACCTGCAGCCCATCCGCCGCTTCCTGGCCGGCGAGCCGGAGTTCCCCCTGCTGGGGGACGACCCGCGCAGCCACGACGGCCGCAAGGCCTTCTCGGTGACCCCGGTGCCCTCCGCCGACAACCTGGAGGGCTACCTGTACGTGGTGCTGCGGGGCGAGGAATACGACGCCGTCGACGCCCTGCTGCGGGAGAGCCACGTGCTGCGCCTGGGCGGCTGGGCCATGGTCATCAGCCTGGGGGTGGGCCTGGTGGCAGGGCTGCTGGTGCTGCGCCTGGTGACCCGGCGGGTGCAGCATCTCGCCGGGCGCATGGACGCCTTCGTCGCCGCCACTCCGGGCACCGCCTCGCCGCCGGCCGCCGGCGACGAGGTGGACCGCCTGGAGGCCGCCTTCGACGACATGGCCCGGCGCATCCGCGCCCAGATCGGCGAGTTGGAGGAGCAGGACGCCCTGCGCCGGCGCCTGGTCGCCCAGGTCTCCCACGACCTGCGCACGCCGCTCGCCTCCCTGCGGGGCTACCTGGAGTCGCTGCAGATGCGCCGCGAGGGCCTCTCGGAGTCAGAGCGGGCCGAGTACCTGACGGTGGCGCTGCGCCACAGCGAGCGCCTCAGCCGCCGGGTGGCGGAGCTCTTCGAGCTGGCGGCCCTGGATGCCCGGGAGCGCCAGCCCCACTGCGAGCCCTTCCCGCTGGCGGAGCTGGCGGCGGATGTGGCGGAGAAGTTCCGGCTGCGGGCCCAGGAGCACGGCGTGAGCCTCCAGGTGGAACCGCCCCCGCCGCTGCCCCTGGTGGCCGCCGACGTGGGTCTCACCGAACGGGTGCTGGAGAACCTCATCGACAACGCCGTGACCCATACGCCATCCGGCGGCAGCGTGCGGCTGTCCCTGGAGGCCGAGGGCGGCCAGGTCTGGACCCGGGTCCGGGACAGCGGCCCGGGCATCCCCTCGGAGCTTGTGGAGCAGGTGTTCGAGCCCTTCTTCCGGGGCGCCGACCGGGCCCACGGCGCCGAGCACGCCGGCCTGGGGCTCGCCATCGCCCGACGCATCGTCGAGCTGCACAGCGGCGAGATCCGGGTGGCCAGCCCGCCGGGGCAGGGCGCGGAGTTCCGCTTCAGCCTGCCGGTGTCCGAACAGGCAGGTTAGGAGATCGCGGCGGGGTCGCGGCTTCCACAGGGGCGCCGGGCCTGGAGGCGTGGCGGCCCACACTGGCGGGTGCCGCAGCCAGCCATGGACTACATTGACCAGCCGGGATCCACTGCCGCGGAGGCCATCATGGATAAGGAACGATTCGACAAGGGCGTCGCCCAGCGCAGCGCCGTGCTGGGGGCGGATTACGTGCAGCGCACCCTGGACAACGCCGACGCATTCAACCGGCCGTTCCAGGAGGGACCAATCCTCTCGGCAGCATTGTCAGGTTCAGCGCGGCTCTCGGGCGGCGTGGCCAGGCGCGAGGAGCGTGGTGTAGCACCGCTACATGAGCGACGAGCAACACCGCCACGCCGCCCGAGAGCCGCGCCCGAAGGGAGCGCCTGTGCGGCCCGCCTGCGGCGTTGCGCTCGCTCAACGTGATCCTGCCACGCCATCGCTCCCGCGCCTTGCAGGCGAACCGCACAGGCGCTCTGATCCCTGACAATGCTGCCGAGAGGATTGGTGCTGACGGATTTCTGCTGGGGCTTCGGCTGGGGCGACGAGACCCTGGATCCGAAGACCCGCTCCTTGCTCAACCTCACCATGATCGCCGCCCTGAACCGCATGCACGAATGGGAGCTGCACTTCCGCGGTGCCATCACCAACGGCTGCAGCCGCGGCGAGCTGCGCGCCGTGCTCCACCAGATCGCCATCTACTGCGGCATCCCCGCCGGCGTCGAGTGCTTCCGCATCGCCAACCGGGTGTTCAAGGAGTTGGACGGGGGTTGAGGCAGGCAGCCAGAGATGTCGGCTGCCAAGAGCAGCCGACCTACCGGGCTGAGCCCCGGCCCCGGCCCCGAGGCCGTCTCCGCGAGGCTCGGCAGGCGCCTCCCAACAACCCTCGTCCCCGGCGGGAGAGGGGCAACGCCGGGCGCAGGCGCCCAGGCCGTAGGGTGGGCAGAGCAAAGCGAAGCCCACCGTCTCCGCCCGGGGTCTCGCCCACAGCAAACCTGCCAGCGAACCGTGTTTCGATGAGATCCGCCCCGCCCCCTGCTAGCAGCCTGTCGGACTTAGGGATGATCTACTGCGGCGGCGGCAAACGGGGCTCTTTTTCCGCTCCTTTTCGTCAAATAGCGCCCACTATTCTCCTCAAATGAGCGAAAAAACCGCCTCCGTTTCCCACTCGCCTCGCTACGACCCCCTAAGTCCGACAGGCTGCTAGCCCGAAGATTTCATGAATTTGTGCTGATATCGCGTAGGATATTGGTTTCACGAGGGACTTTTCGAAGGAGCGGCGTATCGGTGAGTACGGCCGACTGAGAAAAGATCCCTTGTGGGGCCAAGAGACAAGCGAGATCGGTGCAAATTTGTGAAATCTTCGGGCTAGATTTCCGGTTTGCTCACCGTGCCGGGAGACCCCGATTGACCCATCCCCACCGCCCGCGCTGGCTGCTGCCCGTGATCGTGATCGCCCAACTGTTGGCCACCTCCATCTGGTTCGCCCCGAACGCGGTGATGGTGGCGCTGGAGCGCTACTGGGCCGTAGAGGGCGGTGTGGCCCTGGTGACCAGCGCCGTGCAGGCCGGCTTCATCGCCGGCACCCTGACCTTCGCGTTGCTGGGCGTTGCCGACCGCTTCCACGCCAGTAACGTGTTCTTCGCCTGCGCCCTGGCGGGCGCGGCGGCCAACCTCGCTGTGCTGGCGCTGCCCTCGGTGATGGCCTGGGTACTGGTGCTGCGCTTCGGGGTGGGCTTCGCCCTGGCGCCAGGCCCGGCCCTTGGCCTGATGGCGGCGCGTCGCCTGATGCGGGTACAGCCGGTGCCGGCCTGACCAGTCGGGCGATCCGCCGGTAAGACGGTGGGTTTCGCTGCGCTCTACCCACCCGACGCGTAGGCCGTGCCGAAGGGCCCTGCGGAATCGTCGTCAGACTGCGCCGTAGGCCGGATAAGCGCGGCGCATCCGGCATCCCCAGCCCACCCGGCCGGCCGCCCGGAAAGGTAGATATCGCCAACTCTCCCACCCCTCGCGGGAGAGGGGCCGGGGGAGAGGGGGAGGGAGCCGGGAAGCAGCACTCGTAGGTCACGTTGCGCAAAGCGCTAAGTGACGCAGCTGTTTGCGCGGTTCAGTGCCGTGGTGTCGACCCCGGGCTCCCCGTCACGGAGCTTCGCACCGTGACCTACGGCGGGCTTCGGCGAGCCGGTACAAGGCCGGCTGCCCATGGCAGCCGACATCCGCGCTCAATAATGCGGCGGCGTCTCCGGTCCCTGGCCCTCGGGCTCGCCCACCTGCTCGCGCAGGCTCTGCAGCCGCTCGGTCAGGGTCCGGCACCGCCGCTCCAGGGTGTCGATGCGGCCTTGCTGCAGGTAGAGTTCATGACTCATCTCCGCCAGGGCGTGCTCCTGGTGCGCAAGCTTCTCCTCCAGAATCAGCAGGCGTTGGTCGCTCATGGGTGAGGGGCTCCGAGGGGGTCGCGGCGGGTCTGCATCAAGGGCCGTCACCATGCCCCGCGCCCGTCTTGCTGTCCACGCCGGACCCGCCCCACGTTGAAACCCGGCCGCACCGCCGTCATGTTGCAGGGAAGCTGATCGCCCCGGAGCCCCTCGTGCCCATTTTCATCGTCCTGTTCTTCGTCGTCCCCCTGGTGGAGATCTACCTGTTGATCCAGGTGGGCCAGGAGATCGGCGCCCTCAACACCATCGGCCTGTGCGTTCTCACTGCCCTGCTGGGCGGCGCCCTGCTGCGCAAGGAGGGCCTGGACACCCTGCGCCGGGCCCAGGCCAACCTGGAACGGCGCACGCTGCCGGCCCTGGAAATGATGGAGGGGGTGGCCCTGGTGATCGGCGGTGCGCTGCTCATGACTCCGGGCTTTGCCACCGACGCCATCGGCTTCGCGTGCCTGTTCCCGGTGACCCGCCGGCTGCTGGTGCAGGCGGTGCTCTCCCGCATGCACGTCGTGTATGGCCCGGCCGGAGAACCCCGGGAGCCGGAGCCGGGCCAGGCCCGGCGCTCCGCCGACGGCCGCCACAACGTGATCGAGGGCGATTACGTGCGCCGCGACGACGACCCGCCCCCACCGCCGAACTGATTACCGCCTTGGCGGCCCGGCCGGCTGAGCCCGGGCCGCCGGCCCCTTGAGGCCGCGCTGGCGACGACTCCTGTGGGAGGGGCGCCCTCGCCGCGATTCTCCGTACAGCCAAGGCAGAAACACCCTCAAGTGCCGAGCTGGAAAAAGCGCTCTCCACCCCCCCCGCTCGTTCGATCACAAACCCATGCCTGTGGTAAAAGCGCCCGAGGGACGCCGGAGGGGGCATGCAAGGGATGACAGGGAACTGCGCGCGCCGCCGTGCTGCCCGGAACACCCGGCCCGCCCCGCGATCACAGCGCAATGCCAGTGCCCCCGCCGTGGCCACCCAATGCCTCCCCCAGCGGGCTTCCCACCGCCGGGCCACCGCGTTGCAGCACGTGGGTGTAGATCTGGGTGGTGCGCAAATCGGCGTGGCCGAGCTGCTTCTGCACCGTGCGGATGTCGGCGCCGCGCTCCAGCAGATGGGTGGCGAAGGAATGCCTCAGGGTGTGGCAACTGGCCGGCCTGAAGATACCCGCCCCCGTGACGGCGCGGCGGACCGCCTTCTGCACCGAGCTCTCATCCAGGTGATGGCGCCGGCGCACCCCGCTGCGGGGGTCGACGCCGACGCGGGTGGCGGCGAACACGTACTGCCAGCCCCACTCCGATGCCGCATGGGGATACTTCCGCTCCAGGGCGTGGGGCAGGAACACCGTGGCGCAGCCGGCCCGCTGATCCTGCCGGAAAAGATCCCGGCGGCAGGCCAGGTGACGGCGCAGCGGCTCCAGCAGTTCATCGGGCAGGGTGACGATGCGATCCTTCCCGCCCTTGCCGTGGCTCACGAAGATCGCCCGGTGATCGAAATCCAGATCCTTAACCCGCAGCCGCAGGCTCTCCATCAGGCGCAGGCCAGAGCCGTACTGCAGGCAGCCGACCAGCCAGTACACCCCCGACAGCCGTGCCAGCACCCGCGCCACCTCCGCCTGGCTGAGCACCACCGGCAAGCGCGGCGGCCGCGCCGCCCGAACCACACCCGTGACATTCCCGAGGGGCTGCTCCAGAACCTTGCCGTAGAGAAACACCAATGCGTTCAGCGCCTGGTTGTGCGTGGCCGGCGCAACGTCTCGCGCCACCGCGAGGTGAGTGAGGAAGGCCCCCACCTCCACCGCGCCCATCTCCGCCGGGTGCCGCTTGCCATGGAACAGGATGAACCGCCGAACCCACATCAGATACGCCTGCTCGGTGCGCAGGCTGTAGTGTCGAACCCGCATCGCGTCGCGGACCCGTTCCAGGAAGGGCGAGGGCTTCCTTGCCATGACGTTGCTCCATGCCAGCGACTACTGAATGCATGCACAGTATTACTGTCACCACACCCAAGGCAACCCCCTCCAGGCCGCCTATCCCCATACCGCCGTCCCTGGCCGCCTATCGCGCAGGGGCGCGGCGCTGACGGAGGTGTGGGCGGGAGGTGCGACGAGCGTAAGTGCCTGGGTTGGGGTAGGGTTTCGAGAATGGCGGTTTCGAGCGCGTGCATGGGCGTCCGGGAGGACCGGCGCGCTGCACGGAACTTTTCCGGCCGCTGAACCGGAACGTTATGTGCAAGAATATAGGAGACGATGAATTATGAATACTGCAAAAGATGAAGTGAAAGCGCTTCTGGATAAACTTCCTGACGATTGCTCAATAGAAGATGTCCAGTACCATCTTTACGTGGTGGAAAAAATCCACAGAGGGATCGAGCGTGCCGAGAAGGAAGGCACCATTAGCCAGGGTGAAGCTGAAAGGAAGCTCAGTAAATGGACCTCGAAGTAAGGTGGTCGCCAGAGGCCACCGAGGACCTTGAAGCCATTGCTGAATATATAGCGCGGGATTCTGAGTATTATGCGCGGGCTGTTGTCACAGAAACGTTGTCGGTTTCCCGTGGCGCGGGTCAATTTTCCCTGATAGGGCGCATCGTTCCTGAGATAGGTCACGAGAGCATACGAGAGCGATTTATCTACAGCTATCGCCTGATATATCGGATTGAATCCCAGCGAATCTTGATAGTCGCCGTGATCCATGGAAAAAGACTGCTTGAAAATATCGCAGATCGGTTTGCAGAAAGCACATAACCAGCCCATCCAGCCGACGCCGACAAGCGAAGCGGCTGATGGATGGCGTTGCCTGATTATGTCTCTGTCTCAGCCGGACCAAGAATCGCGGCGAGGGCGCCGCTCCCACAGGAGTTGTTCCCCGGCGCCTGCCCGAAGCCCCCTGTGGG
>CAZAQB010000119.1:0-10202 GCA_964487155.1 uncultured Ectothiorhodospiraceae bacterium | reverse complement strand
AGCTGGACCTGCACGGCATGACCGTGGCGCTGGCCAAGCAGGAACTGGACGCCTTCCTGGCGAGCTGCCATGACCGCGGCCGCTGCTGCCTGCGCATCATCCACGGCAAGGGCCTCGGCTCCGGTAATCGCGGCCCGGTCCTGAAGGCCAAGGTGGCGCTGTGGCTGCAGCGCCGGGACGACGTGCTGGCGTTCTGCTCCGCCCGCCCGGTGGACGGCGGCACCGGCGCCCTGTACGTGCTGCTCAGGCCCGGGAAGGGCGGGTGATCAGTTAGTTGGTTGATTGGTTGATTGGTTAATCAGCCCGCCCAACGCCGGCGCGCCCCTGAGCAACCAATTCACGGATTAACCGATTCACTACCCCAGGCAGGGCGGTGGGCTGGGGACTGCGGCTTAGGCCTGGCCGGGCCCGAGCATGACCGCCGTGGCTTTCAACACGCCGGCCCCCACGTTTCTTCGCAACGTGGGGCTACGGGCGCTAATTAACGGATCAACGGATCAACTAATTCACCACCTCAACCAGCTCCGCCAGCACCGCCGTGGCATAGCTCCCCGCAGGCAGCTCGAAGCCCAGCCGCAGGCAGTCCGTCCCCTCCCAGCGCCACCAGAGCCCGCCTACCGACAGCCGCAGCGCGCGGCGCCCGGCGGTGACCCGTCGCGCCTCCAGTGCAGCCTGCAGTTCCTGCAGCTGCGCCGTGGCCGCGGTCTCCAAGGCCGCCACCGCCGGGCCCGGCCGGGGCCCGCCCACCCCTGCCAGCGGTCCGGTGGGATGGACGGCGTGCCAGGCCAGGCGCCGGGCCAGGCGTTGCGGCACCTCGTCCGCCGCCGGAAACAGGCTGCCGCGGCCATCCAGCACCATCAGATCATCCGGCCCGGCCTGGTCCCAGCTGCCCGCGCGGATGCGCTGCGCCAGTACCCGATTGAACTGCTCCGCCCGGGCCGCCGAGATCAGCAGGCCCTGCAGGCCCCGGTCCCGCACCCGGAGCCGACCCGCGAACCAGGCTGCCGCCTTGTCCAGATTGGCGCCGCCGCGGCCGAAGCGCTGGGGCCCGAAGGCGTTGGGCACTCCACGCCAGGCGATCTCGCGCAGCCGCCGGCCCAGGGTCCGGCGGTTCCCGCTGACCTCCCGCAGCAACAGCTCGAAGTGGTTGCCCCGCAGGCTGCCGGGCTTGAGTTTGCGCCGGTGGGGGACGAGGCGCAGGATCTCAAGCCCCGCCCCCAGCGGACCGGGCGCCAGCGCGGCTCCGGCCGGGCAGCTCAACCATTGCACGGCCACCGCACGGCGGTCCTTCAGCCCGGCGTGGCCCACATCCCGGCGCGCCACACCGGCGGCCTGAGCCAGCCGCGCCACGGCCTCCGGGGTGCTGAGGCAGCGTTTGCGCACCAGCACCAGGCGATGCGGCCCGTCGCCATCCGGCTCGAACCCCAGGCGTTCAGTGACCTGGAAGTCCTCCGGCTCATGGCGCAGCAGCGCCGCGCCCGCCGGCCCACCCAGGGCGGATGGCACCGGCGCCGGCAGCAGCCGGTCATCCGGGGCGGGTTTCACCGGGACGGATCGGCGCTGAGGGCCACCACGGCCAGGGCCGCAATGCCTTCCCCGCGGCCGGTGAACCCCATGTGCTCCGTGGTGGTGGCCTTGATGTTGACGGCGTCCGGCGCCAGCGCCAGGTCGGCAGCCAGATGCTCCACCATGGCGGGTATGTAGGGCGCCAGCCGCGGCCGCTGGGCGATGACGGTGGCGTCCACGTTCACCGGCCGCCAGCCGCGCTCGGCGGCGACTGCCAGGGCATGGCGCAGCAGCCGCCGGCTGTCGATGCCGGCGAAGGCCGCGTCGGTGTCCGGGAAATGGGCGCCCAGGTCGCCGGCGGCGGCGGCCCCCAGCAGGGCGTCGGTCACAGCGTGCAGCAGCACATCGCCGTCGGAGTGGGCCTCCAGGCCCTGGTCGTGGGGTATTTCCACGCCGCCGATCACCAGCCGCCCCCCGTCCCGGAAACGGTGGGCATCGAACCCCTGGCCTACCCGGAAGCCGGTCATGCGCGGACCAGGGCCGGGGCCGCCGGGTGGCGGGTGCTGAGAATGGCCTCCACCAGGGGCAGGTCGGCGGGGCGGGTGAGCTTGAGGTTTTCGGGGGATCCCTCCACCAGTCGAGGCCGCAGCCCCACCCGCTCCATGGCCTGAGCCTCGTCGGTCACCGCTGCCCCGTCCGAGCAGGCACGCCGCAGGGCGTCCTCCAGCTGGCCCAGCCGGAACACCTGGGGGGTCAGCGCCTGCCACAGGCCGCTGCGGGGAATGGTGCCGGCCACCAGCTGGCCGTCGGCCTGTTTGAGGGTATCGCGCACCGGCACCGCCAGCAGCCCGCCCTCCCCCCGCTCCACCGTCTCCACCAGCAGGGCGTTCAGTTCGGCCGTGGACAGGCAGGGTCGGGCGGCGTCGTGGACCAGAGCCCAGTCCTCCGGGGCGGCGCCCCGGGCCAGCAGGGACTCAAGGGCCCGCAGCACCGATTCGCAGCGCTCCAGCCCCCCCTCGCAGAACTGCAGGTCGCGGCCCGCCGGAGCCCGGATCGAGCGGGCCCGGTCGTCCCCCGGCGAGACTGCGACGATGGCGCCTCGCACCCGGGAGTCACCCAGCACCGCTGCCAGGGACCACTCCAGCACCGGCCGTCCCAGCAGGCTCAGGTACTGCTTGGGGCAGTCGCCGCCAAAGCGCCTGCCGGCGCCGGCGGCGGGAATTACAGCCCAGATATCGGTCATTGCAGCCCTCTCGGAGCACATGTCAGGTTCGCGGCGGCGCCGGCCATACCGCGCTCAGGGGGTGTGCAGTGGCTTCGCCCGGCGGGGCGGCGCGGGCGTCAGGGGCGCTCGGCCCGCTGCACGATCCGGTAGAAGGACTCGCCCCGGCGGATCATGCCCAGCTCGCGCCGGGCCCGTTCCTCTACTGCGGCCAGGCCGTCCCGCAGGTCCCTGACGTCCGCCGCCAGGGCGGCGTTGCGCTCCCCCAGGCGGTCATTCTCCGCCTGCTGCGCGGCAATGGCCTGCTCCAGGCGCCAGACGTCCGGCATGCTGCCCTCCCCGAACCACAGCCGTACCTGCAGGGCGAGCAGCAGGCCGGCCAGCAGCAGCGGCAGGGCGCGCATGGGCCGCTCAGCCCCCGCCCTCGAGGTTGGGGAAGGCATCGCTGCCCACGTAACGGGCGGACGCGCCGAGGGCCTCCTCGATGCGCAGCAACTGATTGTACTTCGCTACCCGGTCGGAGCGGCACAGGGAACCGGTCTTGATCTGGGTGGCGGGGCTCGCCACCGCCAGGTCGGCGATGGTGGTGTCCTCGGTTTCCCCGGAGCGGTGCGAGACCACGGAGGTGTAGCCCGCCTCGGCGGCCACGGCCATGGCATCCAGGGTCTCGGTGAGGGTGCCGATCTGGTTGACCTTAATGAGGATGGAGTTCCCCACCGAGCGCTCGATGCCCTGGCGCAGGATGGCGCTGTTGGTGACGAACAGGTCGTCGCCCACCAGCTGCACCCGCGCACCGAGCCACTCGGTCAGGGCGGACCATCCATCCCAGTCGTCCTCGGCCATGCCGTCCTCGATGGAGATGATGGGGTAACGGTCCACCCAGCCGGCCAGCACTTCCACGAATTCCTGCGGGGCGAAGTCGCGACCCTCGGAGGCCAGCCGGTAGCGGCCGTCGGCGAAGAACTCTGAGCTGGCGGCGTCCAGCGCCAGCAGCACCTGCTCCCCGGGGCGGTAGCCGGCGGCCTCCACCGCCTCCAGCACCAGCTCGATGGCGGACTCGTTGGAGGGCAGATCCGGGGCGAACCCCCCCTCGTCGCCCACAGCGGTGGACAGCCCGCGGCCATGCAGCACCTTCTTCAGCGCATGGAACACCTCGGCCCCACAGCGCAGCGCCTCAGAGAACCGCTCGAAGCCCACCGGCATGATCATGAATTCCTGGATGTCCACGCTGTTATCGGCGTGGGCGCCGCCGTTGAGGATGTTCATCATGGGCACCGGCAACCGGTACGGGCCCTCGGGGGCGAGGTACCGGTAGAGAGGCAGGCCCTGGTCCAGGGCGGCCGCCCGGGCTGCCCCCAGGGACACGGCCAGCAGGGCGTTTGCGCCCAGGCGGCTCTTGTTCTCGGTGCCGTCCACTTCCACCAGCCGCCTGTCCAGGGCGGCCTGGTCGCCCACGTCCATGCCGGCCAGGGCGTCGCGCAGCTCGGCGTTGACGTTCTCCACCGCGCGCCGGACGCCCTTGCCCAGGTAGCGCTCGGCCTCGCCGTCGCGCAGTTCCACCGCCTCGCGGGCACCGGTGGAGGCTCCGGAGGGCACCGCCGCCCGGCCGACGATGCCGCTGTCGAGGATGACGTCGGCCTCGACGGTGGGATTGCCCCGGGAGTCCAGGATCTCCCGGGCGCGAATGCTGCGAATGGTGGCCATGTTCCGAACCCCCTGCCCGTTACCCAAGCCTGAAAAGAGAATCTGGCCGCAGATGAACGCCGATTTACGCAGATGGTAGCCCGATCACGGGTTCAGCTACCTCCGTTGGTCGATCCAGCGCGGACCGGCCTGCGTGTTCCGCATGCCAAAGGCATCGGGCAGGAACCGGAGGCGGATACCCGGGCCCCGTGAGGTCGCCGCGCCAGCGCCATACCCAATCTGCATCTGCGTTGATCCGCGTTCATCCGCGGCTCAAATACCCGGCTCCGTCGGCCTTAGGCGCCCCTACGAACCCTCAGCCAGCTCCAGCTCCGGGAAGCCGCGCTGCTTCACCAGGCGGTCGATCTCCGCCAGAGTAGCGAGCAGCTCGGCCATGCGGTCCAGGGGCCAGGCGTTGGGGCCGTCGGAGAGCGCCTTGTCCGGGTCCGGATGAGTCTCCATGAACACCCCGGCCACGCCCGCCGCCACCGCGCCGCGCGCCAGCACCGGTACGAATTCCCGCTGGCCGCCGGAGGCCTTGCCCTGCCCCCCGGGCAGCTGCACCGAGTGGGTGGCGTCGAACACCACCGGCGCGCCGGTGGCGCGCATCACCGCCAGCGCCCGCAGGTCGGTGATTAGATTGTTGTAACCGAAGGAGACCCCGCGCTCGCAGACCATCACCTGCTGGTTGCCCACGGCCCGGGCCTTGTCGACCACGTTGGCCATGTCCCAGGGCGCCAGGAACTGCCCCTTCTTGATGTTCACCGGCCGCCCCTGGCGGGCCACGTTCTGGATGAAGTTGGTCTGCCGGCAGAGGAAGGCGGGGGTCTGGAGCACGTCTACCACCGCGGCCACCTCCGCCAGCGGGGTGTCCTCGTGCACATCGGTGATCACCGGCACGCCGATCTGCCGGCGCACCTGCTCCAGTATGGCCAGCCCGGCCTCAAGGCCCGGCCCCCGGAAGCTGCCGTGGGAGGAGCGATTGGCCTTGTCGAAGGACGACTTGTAGATGAACGGCACGCCGGCGGCGGCGCAGATCTCCTTGAGCCGCCCGGCGGTGTCCAGGGCCAGCTCCCGGGACTCGATGACGCAGGGCCCGGCGATCAGGAACAGCGGCGCCTCCAGCCCCACCTGGAAGCCACAGAGTTCCATTGCGCTCATGCTTCCCGGCGGGCGGCGCCGCCGGCCTCGGCCGGCTGCCGGGACCGGTGTTCGGCGGCGGCGCGCACGAAGCTGGTGAACAGCGGATGGCCGTCCCGGGGGGTGGAGGTGAATTCCGGATGGAACTGGCAGGCCAGGAACCAGGGGTGGTCCGGCAGCTCCACCACCTCCACCAGGGTCTGGTCATGGGACCAGCCGGTAAACCGCATGCCGGCGGCCTCCAGGGTCTCGGCGTAGCGGTTGTTGAACTCGAAACGATGGCGGTGGCGCTCGCGGACGACGTCCTTGCCGTAGATGCGGTGCACCAGGCTGTCCCGCACCAGCCGCACCGGCTGCGCCCCCAGGCGCATGGTGCCGCCAAGTTCGGAGTCGGAATTGCGCCGCTCCAGCAGGCCCTCCTCGCTCATCCACTCGGTGATCAGGGCGATCACCGGATGCTGGGGATGGTTCTGGAACTCGGTGCTGTGCGCCCCCTCGAGGCCCGCCACGTCGCGGGCGAACTCGATCACCGCCACCTGCATCCCGAGGCAGATGCCGAGGTAGGGAATGCCGTGTTCCCGGGCGTGGCGGGCGGCGGTGATCTTGCCGTCTATGCCCCGTTCGCCGAAGCCGCCGGGCACCAGGATGGCATCCACGTCCGCCAGCAGCCCGACTCCGGAGCGCTCCAGCTCCTCGGACTCCACGTAGCGGATGTTCACCCGGCGCCGGGCCTGGGCGCTGGCATGGCGCAGCGCCTCGTTCAGCGACATGTAGGCGTCGGCCAGGTTCACGTACTTGCCCACCATGGCGATGGTGACCTCGCCCTCGGGGTGTTCCATGGCCTCCACTACCCGCTCCCAGCTGCCCAGGTTGGGCGGCGGCAGCTCCAGGCGCAGCTTCTCGGCGACGATGTTGTCGAGGCCCTGCGCGTGGAGCATGAGCGGGACCTTGTAGATGTTGTCGGCGTCCACCGCCGAGATCACCGCCGCCGGCTCGACGTTGGTGAACAGGGCGATCTTGCGCCGTTCCTCCGCCGGGATGGGGCGGCCGGCCCGGCACAGCAGCACGTCCGGCTGGATGCCGATGGAGCGCAGCTCCTTGACCGAGTGCTGGGTGGGCTTGGTCTTCATCTCGCCCGCGGTGCCGATGTAGGGCACCAGGGTCAGGTGCATGAACAGGCAGCGCTCGCGGCCCAGCTCGGTGCCCATCTGACGGATGGCCTCCAGAAACGGCAGGGACTCGATATCGCCCACGGTGCCACCGATCTCCACCAGGGCGCAGTCCGCGCTGCCGGCGCCGGCGACGATGCTGCGCTTGATCTCGTCGGTGATGTGGGGGATCACCTGCACGGTGCCCCCCAGGTACTCGCCCCGGCGCTCCTTGCGGATCACCGCCTCGTAGATGCGCCCGGCGGTGTAGTTGTTGTCCCGGGTCATGGGCGCCCGCACAAAGCGCTCGTAGTGACCCAGGTCCAGGTCGGTCTCGGCCCCGTCGCTGGTGACGAACACCTCGCCGTGCTGGAACGGGCTCATGGTGCCCGGGTCGACGTTGATGTAGGGGTCGAGCTTGATGAGGGTGACCGACAGGCCCCTGGCCTGCAGGATGCTGCCCAGGGAGGCCGCGGCGATGCCCTTGCCCAGGGAGGACACCACGCCGCCGGTGATGAATATGAATCGAGTCATGGAGGGGCTGCGCGGTGGGGCTCGGGCCGCTGAAAACGCGCCAACACTAGCAGATGCGCCAGGGCCTCACCAGTCCCAGCGAAGGCGCCAGCCGCCCGCCCCGGCCGGCGCCCCATAGCCCTCGCAGACCAGCCGGTCGCCCACCGCCGCCAGTTGGCCACCGACCCGCAGCAGGGGCAGGCGGTCCCGCTCCCAGGGTGGCAGGTCCAGTTCCTGGAACAGCCGCCGCAGGTCCCGGCTGCCGCGGCCGGGCAGCCTGCAGCGCTCGCCTCCCCGGCGGAAGTCCAGGCTCAGGTCACCGCGCGCCAGCAGGGCCGGATCCAGCCCGGCGCCGGCGGGTTCCGCCCAGACCCGGCCCAGCCCCGGCAGTCTCACGCCCCGGGCCGGATCGAACGCCAGCGGAGCGGCGGGCGGATCGGGCAGCCGGGGCGGCAGCAGGTGCAGGCGGCCCCGGTAGCGGCACAGCCGGGCGTCCTCCCAGATCAGTTCGGGGCGCCGGTCGGCGGCGGCCTCCAGCAGGTCGGCAATGCCCTGGCGGAACCGCTCCCGCCCGGGCGGGCGCCGGCCGGCGAGCTGCAGCCAGCGGCGCACGGCCGCCAGCCGCCGCGCCTCCGGCAGTGCCCGCAGCCCGGCCAGATCCAGGGCGCCGCTTCGCTCCAGGGCGCCGAGGTCCTGGTCGGCCACGGCATCCAGCAGCTCGGCCGTTTCCCGCTGCAGGCTGGCGGCCCGGGCCAGTGCCGCATCCAGCCCGGGGCGCCGGGCCCTCAATCGAGGCAGCACCTCGTGGCGCAGCAGGTTGCGCTCGGCGGCCTGGGGGTCGGCGTTGCCGGGGTCGTCCACCCAGGCCAGGCCGTGGGCCAGGGCATGGGCCTGGAGGGCGGCGCCGGGGACGTCCAGCAATGGGCGCAGCAGCCAGCCGCCGCCCAGCCCGCGCAGCGCCGCCATGGCCGCCAGGCCCCGGGGACCGGCACCTCGCAGCAACCGCAGCAGCACGGTCTCGGCCTGGTCGTCCCGATGGTGGGCCAGCAGCAGGGTGCCGCCGCCGGCCAGGGCCGCCTCGAACAGCCGGTAGCGGGCCTCCCGGGCGGCGGCTTCCGGGCCCCGGGGCGAAGCGACGTCCACCGCCACCCGGTGCAGCTCCAGGGGCACGTCCAGCTCCCGGCAGACCGCCGTGCAGTGTTCCGCCCAGTGGCGGGAATCGGGATGCAGGCCGTGGTCGACGTGCAGCGCCCGCAGGGGCAGGCCCAGGCTCCATACGGCATGCAGCAGCACGTGGGAGTCACGCCCGCCGCTGTAGCCCAGCAGCAGGGGCTGAGCGGGAGCCGCCCGCAGCCGCCGGCGCAGCCGCTGCAGGTCCAGAGGGGCGCTCACGCGGCCTCCGGGTTACTCCCGGAACTGACCGTAGCCCATGAGGCGCTGGTAGCGGCGCTCCAGCAGGGCATCCAGGGGGTGGGTGTCAAGCTGGGCCAGCTCCTCGTTGAGGGTCAGGCGCAGGGTCTCCGCCATGGCCGGCGGGTCACGGTGGGCGCCGCCCAGGGGTTCCTGCAGCACCCGGTCCACCAGACCCAGCTCCTTCAGCCGGGGCGCGGTGATGCCCATGGCCTCGGCTGCGTCGGCGGCGCGCTCGGCGCTCTTCCAGAGAATCGAGGCGCAGCCTTCCGGGGAGATCACCGAGTAGGTGCCATACTGCAGCATCAGGACGCTGTCACCGACCCCAACCGCCAGCGCTCCGCCGGACCCGCCCTCGCCGATCACCGTGCAGATCACCGAGGTGCGCAGGGTGGACATCACCTCCAGGTTGCGGGCAATGGCCTCGCTCTGGCCGCGCTCTTCGGCATCCACGCCGGGGTAGGCGCCCGGCGTGTCGATGAAAGTGAGCACCGGCATGCCAAAGCGCTCGGCGAGCCGCATGACCCGCAATGCCTTGCGATAGCCTTCCGGCCGGGGCATGCCGAAGTTGCGGCGCACCTTCTCGCGGGTGTCGCGCCCCTTCTGATGGCCGATCACCACCACCGGGCGGCCGTCGAGGCGGGCAATGCCGGTGACCAGGGCGGGGTCGTCGGCATACCCGCGGTCGCCGTGGAGTTCCTGGAACTCGGTGAACACGGCGTCTACGTAGTCCAGTGTGTAGGGGCGGCGCGGATGGCGCGCCAGCTGGGCGATCTGCCAGGAGCTCAGCGAGGCGAAGATGCTCTCGGTGAGCTGGCGGCTCTTGGCCTGCAGCCGGGCGATCTCTTCGCTGATATTGACGGCGGCGTCGTCGCCCACGTAGCGCAGCTCGTCGATCTTCGCTTCCAGCTCCGCGATGGGCTTCTCGAAGTCCAGGAAATTCAGGCTCATGAATGCATATCCCAGGGGGGTGGGACGGTCCAGTGACGACAATGGCGGGATGATACGCGCCTTGCAGCGCACAAGGCGAATCGCGGGGAGGGACTGAGGACTGAGGACTGAGGACTGTGTGGGGCGCCCGGGCCTTGCAAGGCGCCGTGGCGGAGGGCGTAGGGTGGGCAGAGCGCAGCGAAGCCCACCGTCTTCGCTCAGTCCTCAGTCCTCAGTCCTCAGAGGGTGTTTACAAAAGAATTACGCGCCTCATCGCTCTCTCCGCCGCTCATGGCGTGCCGCGCCAGCCATGCGCCGGGCCTCGGCACGGCCTTGGACACCGCCGCCGTAGACCCACGTTGCGAAGAAACGTGGGGGCCAACGTAGCAAACGCCAAGGTGCCAAGCGCCGAGCCCGCGTGCCCGAACCGATCCGCGGTACCGATGCCATCGCCCGATGGCAGGTTTCTGCGCAACCTGCCCTACGGCGGGCTTCGCTCGGCGCCGGGCGGGATCTCCACCCCGCGCTCCGGCGTGCCTGGTTTTGTACACACCCTCTCAGCACTCAGCGCTAGCAGCCTGTCGGGCTTAGGGGATCGTAGCGAGGCGAGTGGGAAACGGAGGCGGTTTTTTCGCTCATTTGAGGAGAAT
>CAZAQB010000118.1:0-10317 GCA_964487155.1 uncultured Ectothiorhodospiraceae bacterium | reverse complement strand
CCATCCTGGCCCCCGAAGCGAGAGTTTCGGGGGCCTTTTCGTCGTTTGAGATGGCCGCCGCGCGGCACTCGCAAGGGCCTCGTCGTGTCCCCGTCTCAGCGGGCCGGCTGATCGAGGCTCGGCGACATGCGTCGGTGCCCCATCGCCCCGAGGGCGGACCTCCCACAGGGGGCCTCGCAGGGGCGCGGGGGCAAAGCCCCTGTGGGAGCCGCGCCTTCGCCGCGATTATTCATCTGGCTGAGACGACTGCATAATCAGGCGCAGGGGTAATGAGTTTTCATCGGTCCGAGGGATTCGATTCATGAACGACCACCGCGACATCCGGGTCTGGGACCCGCTGGTGCGCGTCTTCCACTGGACCCTGGTGGCGGCCTTCTTCACCGCCTACCTGAGCGAGGGCGAACCGGCCTGGCTGCACACCAATGCCGGCTACCTGATCGTCATCCTGCTCGCCGTGCGGCTGATCTGGGGCCTGGTGGGCACCCGCCACGCCCGCTTCAGCGACTTCGTAACCGGCCCGTTCACGGCCGTGCGCTACCTGGTGGCCGAAGTGGCCGGCCGGGCCCCACGCACTCTGGGCCACAACCCCGCCGGCGGCTGGATGGTCATCGCCCTGATTCTGAGCCTTCTGGCCACCACCCTGGCGGGCATGGCCCTGTATGCCGTGGAGGAGGGCGAAGGGCCCCTGGCCGGGGTGATCGCTGCCGGGCCCGAGGCCGACGCTGGCCTCGGCGTGGCCAGGCTCATGGCGGTGTCCGACGACGACGAGTACGAAGAAGAAGATGAGGCGGGGGAGTTCTTCGAGGACATCCACGAGTTCCTGGCCAACTTCACCTTGTTCCTGGTGATACTGCACGTGGCCGGCGTGGCTCTCGGCAGCTTCCGCCACCGCGAGAACCTGGTGGCGAGCATGTGGCACGGTTACAAGCGCCGCCTCGATGCGGGCACGGACCGCTAGCAGCCTAAGTCCGACAGGCTGCTAGGTCGGTCATCAGCAGCCACAGATGAACACTGGTGAAGCGGATGAATTGGGACTCGCCGCGCCGTGCCCGGTGCAGTCATGACGCCGTGGTGTTGAGCAGGCGCCCTGCCGGGGAGCGCGCCAGCGGCGGGTCCGGGGCTTCAGCCGCGGCGCTCCGTCAGGCATCAACGTTCATCAGTGGCTGCCCGGCCTGTTGTGATGAAATACATAAACATTATCGAATAACTAAATGAGTTCTTCGGATAGATTCGTCGCGCCGTTCATCAGACTGTGAAGTAATTCTACGTAGGGCTCCGTACGCCATCCTTACCCTGCCCTGGGGTGATGGGGTAGGCGCCGGTCGGGGGCAGTGAAAGACCGGGGCAGCTCCGCGCCTGTGATGATCCCCGCGCACGACGGGGCGATGCCAAAATGCGGAGAACTGATAATGGCGCGTTTCTCAAAATCGAACCGTTTCATCCTGGCGGCAGCCGCCGCCTTGGCCCTTGCCGCCTGTGACAGTGACAGTGACGGCGGCACTGACCCGGGTACCACCAACCCCGACCCCACGCCGTCGGTGACGACGCTCTCCGGCCAGGTGGAGCTGGTCGACACCAGCGCTCAGGCCCAGGGGCTGGGTGAGCGCCTGATCGGCTACGTGCTGCCCATGGCCCATGCCGCTATCGTTGGCCTGGTGGATGCGCCGGCGGGGACGCCGGTCCGGCTGGTGCGCATCGATGCCAACGGCAACGTGGTGGAGACTCTTGCCACCGGCGAGACGCAGGCCGGCGGTCGCTTCGATCTGGACGTCCCCGCGGACCTGGATCTGGACAGCGCCGACCTGCTGATCGAGGCGGGTCCTGAAGATGACCCGGTGCGCGCTCCGGCGGCCGGCGAGGAAATCATCGTCAACCCCGTCAGTCTCAGCATCGTCAACAAGATCATCGCCCGGGTGCAAAGCGGTGATACCGAGTTCGCCGACTTCCGCGCGGCCGACCTCGCCAACCTGATCGGCATCATCATCGAAGAGCTGGAGGCCCGGGCCGACGATGTGGTGTTTGCCACCAGTAACGACGACGCTGCACAGCAGGCCGACGTAAGCGCCGGCACATCGGACGATGATCTGGTGGACGCGGTTCAGAGTCCTCCCACCCTGGCCACTGACGCCGTCGGCGCCACGAACGTGGCCATTCTCGGCATCGAGTTCGAGGCTTTCGGGGCGGAGGCCAACCTGCGGGCCAACAGCGAGGCCCTGGTGGTGGACCTCACCAGCGACCGCCAGATCGACCTGGGCGGCCGCCCCACCGAAGAGGCGGAGGTGGAGCGCCGCTGGAGCATCGAGGAGGTCGACGCGAACACGGGTGAGTTGGCGCTCAATACGGATGCGGGAAATCTCTTCCAGGCCTTCAGCACCATCCCCGCCGAAGACGACGACGATGCCTTCGACCTCACAATCGGTTCCGACGGCCGGCTGTTTGCCCAAAACGGTGCCTTGCGCGGTGCCATCGCTGGTGACGGCTCGGTGTTCTTCATGACCGAGCGCCGGGATGACGGAGACTTCCGCCAGGGTCAGGCGCTCATCGCCGGTGCGTCACAGTGGACTCCTGGCGATGTCACCCAGGCGTTCAACTTCGTGAAGTTCGACGCCTACGTGGATACCGGTTTCACCGAGGTGCAGTGGGGCTATACCAGCACCCTGCGAGGCGCGGCCGACCTCGCCTGCGTGGCCGGGAACTGCAGCCTGGAACTGGACCGGCTCAGCCGTGCGGAGGGCACCTCGCGCAAGTTCTTCGCCCAGGCTGGGCCCGACGGCGGGCTTGACACCAATGACTCCAGCAATGACGGGGTGCTGACCCTGAGCGGCGTGACCCTGGACGACACGGGGCAGCTCGGCGGCACGTCCACGGTGAATGGGGACCTCGACTTCGAGACCCGCGGCTTCCTGGCCCGCGACGGGCAACTGCTGGTGGTGCAGATGGCGGCCGACGATTCAACCACCCTGTTCCACGATTTCATCGTCGGCCTGCCCCAGGGAACGTGCGACGACACCACTCTGGACGGCCGTTACAACCTGGTCTCCCTGGGCGGGGGCCTGGACGAGGGCGGCGACCCCAATGCCGTGTTCGGCGCTGGCTTTGATCTCGAGAGTGAGACTCTCGTGGTGGACGCCGACGGTGCCGGCGCGCTGGCGTTGCAGGAGAGCCGGTTCCGGGGGGTGCGGCTGCAGTTCAATGATCTGGATACCAGCCTGACCACGGAGGCCACCGTGGGCGAGGATGAGCCGAACCTCCCCTACTCCGTATCTGCCGACTGCCGGGTCACCGTGGTGGACGAGGCCGGGGATCGCGTCCTCGGTGCAGTCAGCCCGGATGGCAGCATGCTGGTGATCGCCACCTACGAGCAGAGCACCGACGCCGCCGGGCTGGACTCGACCTTCCAGTCCATCCTGCTGGGTCTGCGTCAGCCCTCCGCCCAGTAGGGCAGGACGACAACCCCCAACAGGCCCCGGTCGTTCTGGCCGGGGCCCTTCTCGTTTGGGCGCCCGGAATCCGTGATCTGAAGGGCGCCCCAGCGCAGAGCGTCGGACACATCCCCTACTGCCGGGTCCAGGGGCATAAGCTGCACCGCCCTCGCCACGCTACTGCTGTTCAGCCTGGCTTCAGCCCGACGGGCCCATAATCGCTGCAGCACCGTGGGTCCCGGCGGACCGGTTGCCGGCCCTCCCAAGCGGGAGCAGCCGATTCAGGGCTGGACGTTGCATCCACCTCGCCGGCGTTGTCGAATTGTCCACAGTACGCGCAGACAGCCCATGTGCCCCAGCCGGGACTCCCAGGTCGGGAACCTGCTGGTGATCCTGCACGTGGCCGGCGTGGCCTTGAGCAGCTTCCGCCACCGCGAGAACCTGGTGGCGAGCATGTGGCACGGCTACAAGCGCCGCCTCGATGCGGGCACCGACCGCTAGCAGCCTAAGTCCGACAGGCTGCTAGGTCGGTCATCAGCAGCCACAGATGAACACTGGTGAAGCGGATGAATTGGGACTCGCCGCGCCGTGCCCGGTGCAGTCATGACGCCGTGGTGTTGAGCAGGCGCCCTGCCGGGGAGCGCGCCAGCGGCGGGTCCGGGGCTTCAGCCGCGGCGCCCCTTCCGACATCAGCGTTCATCGGTGTTCATCTGTGGCTGTCCGGTCTGGTGCGCCGGCTGAGCCACCTGGCACTGCTGGCGCTGCTCGTGCCCGGCCTGGCCTGGGCGGGCCGGCTGGATCAGGACGACGCCCGGCGGCTGTTCCGCTCCGGCGCCATCCTGCCGCTGGAGCGCGTGCTGGAGGTGGTGCGCGGCTACCAGCCGGGCCGGGTGATCGAGGTGGAACTGGACGAGGACTCGCGGCGCTACGTCTACGAACTGGAGATCCTGGCCCCGGACGGCCAGGTCTGGGAGCTGGAAGTCGACGCCGCCACCGGCCGCCTGCTGGAGCGCAAGCGCGAGGACTGACCGCGACGCCGGCCGGCGCCGGTCATCGCCCTGGAGAACGCCGGCGAACCGCCTCCAGATCCCCCCTCTCCCCTCGTGGGAGAGGGGCTGGGGGAGAGGGGGGCGGAGCCGATACGCAGACCTTGCCTGGAGCAGGTGGGGCGCCGGATGCAGCGCGTTGCGCCTTATCCGGCCTACGCAGGCCCCGACCCGGCGCCGGACGGCGTGCGTAGGGTCGGCAGAGCTTCGCGAAGCCCACCGTATTCGCGCAGATGCCGGGATTACGCTGCGCTCCATCCCAGCCTACCCGTTAGCTCGCGTCCGCCGTAGGCTGGGTTGAGCATGCGAAACCCGGCATGGAGCCTGCCGCCGCCCCCGCCGGCCGTCCCGGCGCCGGCGAGCACCGGCGCTCCCGGACTGGAGGACACACCTGACATGCGCCTGCTGCTGGTGGAAGACGACCCGGAACTGGCCAGCGGCCTGCAGCGGGACCTGCAGGAGGCGGGCTATGCGGTGGATCTGACCGACAACGCCGCCCACGCCGCGATTCTCGGCGCGGAGGAGCCCTACGACCTGGTGATCCTGGATCTGGGCCTGCCGGACGGCTCCGGGCTCGAGGTGCTGCGCCGCTGGCGAGCGCAGGGCAACGCCGTGCCGGTGCTGGTGCTCACCGCCCGGGACGCCTGGGTGGAGCGGGTGGACGGCTTCCGGGCCGGCGCCGACGACTACGTGGGCAAGCCGTTCCACACCGGGGAGCTGCTGGCCCGGGTGGGGGCCCTGCTGCGCCGGGCCCACGGCCGGCCCGCCGGGCCGCTGCGCTGCGGCGCGCTGGCCCTCGACGAGGAGCGCCAGCAGGTCAGCGTCGAGGGCGCCGCCCCCCAGCCCCTGACCGCCACCGAGTTCCGGCTGCTGCGCTATTTCATGCTCAACCCCGGCCGCATCCTCTCCAAGAGCCGCCTGGCCGAGCACGTCTACGACTTCGACGACGAGCGCGAGAGCAACGTGCTGGAGGTCTACATCAACCGGCTCCGGCGCAAGATTGGGCGCCAGCGCATCCTCACCCACCGGGGCCAGGGCTACGAGCTGTGCGCGGACCCATGAGCCGACGGTGGTGAGCGCCCGCCATCCCAGCCTGGGGCGGCGGCTGTCCTGGCTGCTGGCGCTGTCCGTGGTGGGGGCCTTGGCCCTGGCGGTGGTGGGCGTATCCCTGGGTGTCGCCCGCCTCACCGAGGTGCTGCTGGTGACCCGCCTGGTCCACGACCGGGACACCCTGGTGGCGGGGCTCGATCAGGACGATCCGGCCGGTGCCCGGCTGGCGCTGATCTATCAGCAGCCCCTGTCCGGCCACTACTTCCAGATCCAGGGGGCCGGGCTGTCAGTGCGCTCCCGCTCCCTCTGGGACCAGGAGCTCAATCTGCCGGCGCTGGAGCCCGGCGAGAGCTGGCGCGGACACCGAACCGGCCCCCGCGGGCAGAGCCTGCTGATGCTGGCCACCGGCGTCGCCCGCGGCAGCGCCACCGTGGTGGTGGGCGTGGCCGAGGACACCGGGCCGGTGCGCGCCGTTGCCAACCGCATCTACGGCGCCATGGCCCTGGCGGGCATCCTCGCCGTGGGGCTTGCCCTGCTGCTGCAGCATCGGCTGCTGCGCCGGCTGCTGGGCCCCGTGGAGCGGCTGCGCCGCGACGCCCTGGCCCTGGAGGCGGGCCGCCTGCAGCGCCTGGACCCGGCCGGCTCGCCGCGCGAGGTGCTGCCCCTGGTGGATGCCCTGAACCGGGTGCTGGAAGCGGCCGCCGCCCGCCTGGCCCGCTCCCGGCGCGCGGTCGGCGACCTGGCTCACGCCCTCAAGACGCCGCTGGCCGCCCTGGCCCAGTTGCGGCGGGAACCGCCGCTGGGGGACCACCCGGAGCTGGACCGCCGCCTGCAGGCCCAGCTCTCCCGGCTCCAGACCCTGGTGGACGGTGAGCTCCGCCGGGCGCGGCTGGCCGGCCGGGCGCCGGGGGCGGGCACGCCGGTGGGGCCGGCCCTGGAGGACATGCTGGAGACCCTGCGTCACATCCACGCCGAGGGCTGCCCGCAGGTGAGCCTGTCGCTGCCGGAGAACCTGGATTTCCCCGGTGACCGGGAGGATCTCCTGGAACTGCTGGGGGTGGTGCTTGACAACGCCTTCGCCTGGGCCCGCTCCCGGGTGGCCGTGCGGCTCTCGCAGGACGACGGCTTCCGCCTGGAGGTGGACGACGACGGCCCCGGGGTGGACCCGGAACGGGTCGCGGAACTCACCCGCCGCGGCCGGCGCCTGGACGAGTCGCGCCCGGGCAGCGGCCTGGGCCTCGCCATTGCCGCCGACCTGGTGGAGCAGTACGGCGGGTCGCTGGCGTTCCTGCCGCGCGGGCGCCTGGGAGGCCTGGGCGTGCGGGTGCGCGTTCCGGTGGGCGGGGAAGAGGGGAAGGACTGGGGACTGGGGACTGGGGACTGAGCGGGAGAGGGAGGCCCGGGCTGCGGGTGGGGTGGATTCATGGGCCTTGGCCTGTCGCCGGCGAGGCGCCGGATGCGGCGCTGCGCGCCTTATCCGGCCTACGCGGGCCCCGCCAGCGCCCCGGGGCTGGCGAAGGGCGTATCGGGCCCCGCCAGCGCCCCGGGGCTGGGCGAAGGTGTAGGCCGGATAAGCGAAGCGCATCCGGCGTCTCCGGGCTGGACCGCGGCTCTTGGCGTCGTTTTTTCTGGGTGGGGCCAGCCGAGGCTTGCGGCCGGCGCCTTGCCCCATTCCCCCGCCGCGCCCACACTGAGGCCACAGTTCCCCGGAGCCCCCCGTGACCCGCTGGATCCAACGCCTGCTGGCCTTCTATTTCGCCTCCTGGCACCTGCGCGGCATGCCGTCGGGCGACGCCGAGAGCCTGCGCCGGCGGCGGCTATGGTGCCGGGATCATTGCGGCAGCTTCGCCGCGCGCTGGTTCGGCACCGGTGCGGTGTGCTGGGCCGTGGCTTTCTCGCCTCTGTCCGGGCTGGTGGCCGCGGTGGTGACGCCGGCGTTCCTGCCCCTGGTCAGCCTGGTGGCCTTCACCCTGGGCATCTGGCACATGGTCTGGCAGATCTACGCCCAGTCCAAGGTGGGTCTGCCCCCCATCGAGCCGCCGGTGGAGATGCGCCCGCCCTCCGAGCACGATGCTACCCACCACGACGGGGACCACCGCTGAGGCGACGCTTCTGCGGGCCGGCGCCGCGCGTCAGTCGTCGCGCCGGTCGCGGACGATATCCCCGTCGGCCGTGACGTAGAGCTTGCGCCAGCGGCCGTCTGCGTCGGTGACCTTCAGCTCGTAGAGATTGCGGCCGTGCTCGTACTCCCGCTCGGCCTCCCGGACGCGTACCTGGTGGCGGTCCTCGACCTGGCGCACCACGTCGGACAGGCGGGTGTCGTCACCCCGGTAGCGGCGGTCATCGTCGCCACGGCCGTACCGGCGATCGCTGTCATCACCGCGGTAACGGCGCTCGTCCATGCCGCGTTCCATGCGCTCGCCGCTGGCGTTGCTGGCGCCGGACATGCGCTCGCTGTCGCCGGGGGCGGCCACCAGCAGGGCGGTGAACAGGATGCCGGCGGTGCCGGCGGCGGTGGTCAGGGTGCTGACGATTCGGTTGCTCATGGTCTGGTGCTCCTTGTCTGAATGTGCACGGCCTACGTTAGGGGGGTTGGCTGAATGCACGCTGAAAAGGCGGCTACCGACAGGGCGTGCGCCGGGTCCACAATGCGGGCTGGCGTAATAGACTCACCCCCGGGGCCGGGCCATCCCGGTCGGGTACGCGAACATGGCGGAGAGATGCTCATGGTGTCCGCTCGTAGCCTCACGGTTGCGCTGATCGCCGCCCTGGCGGCGGTCGCCTGCGCCACGTCCCCCACCGGACGGCGCCAGCTCAATCTCTTCCCCCCGGGCCAGATGCAGGCCATGGGCGTGCAGGCCTTCCAGCAGATCAAGGAGGACACGTCCACCCTCTCCAGCGGGCCGGTGGTGCGCTACGTGCAGTGCGTGGCGGACGCCATCACCGCCCAGGTGACTGGAGGCCGCGCGCCACAATCCTGGGAGGTGACCGTGTTCCACTCCGAACAGGTGAACGCCTTCGCACTGCCCGGCGGCAAGATCGGCGTCTACACCGGCCTGCTCAAGGTGGCGGAGAACCAGCACCAGCTGGCGGCGGTGATCGGCCACGAGGTGGGCCACGTGCTGGCGGACCACTCCAACGAGCGGCTGTCCACAAACTACGCGGCCCAGACCGGCGTGACCCTGCTTTCGGTGCTGGCGGGCGCCAGCGGTGCCGTGGACCGCGACACCGCCATGGGACTGCTGGGGCTTGGTGCCCAGGTGGGGGTGGTGCTGCCCTTCAGCCGGCTGCATGAGTCCGAGGCCGACCGTATCGGCGTGGACCTGATGGCCGAGGCCGGCTTCGACCCCCGGGAGTCGGTGAACCTTTGGCGCAACATGGCCGAGGCGGGCGGCAAGGGCCCCCCGGAGTTCCTCTCCACCCATCCGTCCCGGCAGACGCGCATCAGCGACCTGCAGAGATGGATGCCCCAGGCCGTGAATCTCTACGAAGTGGCCCAGGCCCGGGGGCGGCTCCCCGACTGCCAGCGCCCGGCGGAGATTCCGGCGGACGGATAAGTCGCCAAAGCGAAGATGGTGGGCTTGGCTTCGCTCTGCCCCCCCTACGCGGCTGCGACGGCCCGGTTTTCAGGCCCCTCTCCCCTTGCGGGATTGGGGTTGGGGAGAGGGGGCCTTAGTGGTGCTCCACGTGCTCGCCTTCAGGTGTGACCAGGTACCATTCGCCGCCGAAGCCTTCCACGTCCTGGCCGGCAGTGTTGCCCGGCGCGGTGTCCTTGACGAAGGTGTACAGCGGCCAGCCGTTGTAGGTGACCTGGCGGCGCCCGTCCTTGCGCTTGGAGGCGCCCCCGGGATAGTAGCCAGGCGGGGAGCGGGGCCAAGCCGGCATCGCGGGGTCACTCCAACTCCCGCTCGCGGCGGCGTGCGTAGCGGCGCAGTACTGCCACCAGGGCCACCACCAGGGTGACGGCGGCGGCCGTCCAGGCCACGGCCCCCAGATCCTCCGCCTGCAGCAGGCTCGCCAGCTGGCTGCCCACGACGGCCATGGCCAGCAGCCCGGGCAGGATGCCGATCAGGGTGCCCAGCAGGTAGTCCCTGAAGCGCAGACGAAAGGCGCCGGCCATCATATTGGTGAGGGTGAAGGGGGCCAGGGGCAGCAGCGAGATGATAATCATGGTGCTCACGCCCCGCCGGGCGAGCACCCGGGCCAGCCGGTTGAGCCGTTGGCCGCCGTGGCGCACCACGGCCTCACGGCCCAGGGCCCGCCCCACCCAATAGGTGACGACTGCCGCCAGCAGGGTGCCGGCCAGTGCGTAGACAAAGCCCCACGCCGTGCCGTAGATGAGACCGGTCGCGGCCACCAGAATACTCAGCGGAAACACCAGCAGAGAGCCCACCACGAACGCCGCGAGCACCACCGCGGGCATCCAGCCCTCCCGGGACAGGCCGGTCAGGCGGTCCAGCGCCTGGCGCAGCATCTCGGGGGTGAGTACGTCGTTGAACGCCAGCCACTGCCAGAGGACGGCCAGCACGGCAAGGCTTGTCAGAAACGCGATCAGCAGCCAGAGTCGCCGCGGCACGTGACACCTCGGTGGGCGGGGGTTGCGCTGAGACGGGAGCCGCAGACGGGGCGGCTGGGGTTGATGTTGGCGGTTTTCGTGCCGTGAGGCCAGGGGGGCGCGGCAGCTGGCACATTGCCCCGCGCGCTCCAGCCGGCCCCGCGCAGGACTCTTTGAGACAAAGCCGCCGAAGGCCCCCGAGCCCCGGCAACCCGCGGGCTAGCAGCCTGTGGGAGAGTTAGGC
>CAZAQB010000117.1:0-10391 GCA_964487155.1 uncultured Ectothiorhodospiraceae bacterium | reverse complement strand
GCCCGGGCCAGCATCTCCCGGGCGTGGTTCAGGGTGTGCTCGGTAATTTCCACGCCGCCCAGCATGCGCGCGATCTCGTCCAGGCGCTGGGTGTCGGCCAGGGGGTCGACGGAGGTGCGGGTGCGCCCGCCGGCGAGCTGCTTGGCAACCCGGAACTGGTGGTGGGCCTGGGCGGCCACCTGCGGGAGGTGGGTGACGCAGAGCACCTGGTGGGCCTCGCCCAGCTCGCGGAGCTTGCGGCCCACCACCTCGGCCACGCCGCCGCCGATGCCGGCGTCGGCCTCGTCGAAGATCAGGGTGGGAATGCGGGCGGTGCCGGCAGTGGCCACTTCCAGCGCCAGTCCGATGCGGGAGAGCTCGCCGCCGGAGGCCACCTTGGCGAGCGGCCCGGCGGGGCGGTCGGGATTGCTGCGCACGTCCAGGCGCACGTCATCGAGGCCGTGGGCGGCGGCCCGCTCCGAGGGGCGGGGCTCCACGGCGACGATCAGCTCGCCACCGGGCATGCCCAGCTCCCGGACGAGGGCGGTGACCTTCGCCGAGAGCTCCGCGGCGGCCTCGCGGCGTGCCCGGCTGAGACGTTGCGCCGCCTCGCTGTATTGGCGCTCGCGCTGCTCAAGCTTGCCGCGCAGCTGGCCGAGGCGCTCGCCGGCGCCGTCCAGGGCCTCCAGCTCGGCGCGCAGCCGTGTCAGGCGCTCCGGCAGCTGTTCCGGGCGCACCCGGTACTTGCGGGCCATGTCGTGCACGGCGCTCAGGCGCTCCTCCACGAACGCCAGGCGCTCCGGATCCAGTTCCAGGTGGTCGGCGAAGCGGCGCAGGCTCTCGCAGCCCTCCTGCAACTGCACCTCCGCGTCGCGGAACATGCGCACCGCCTCGACCAGTTGCGGGTCGACGTCGGCGAACTCTTCCAGAGCCCGGGCGGCGCCGGCCACCAGGGACTGGGCCGCGGCATCGTCGTCGTAGAGGGCGGCCAGGGCCCCCTGGCAGGCGCCGATCAGCTGGCCGGCGGAGGCCAGGCGGCGCTGCTCGGCGTCCAGCTCGGCGAGCTCGCCGGGACCCAGGGCCAGGCCCTCCAGCTCGCCCACCTGGAAGCGCAGCAGTTCCAGGCGGTCCTGGTAGCTGTCCTGGCCGCCTTCCAGCTCGGCGATGGCCGAGCCCAGTTCGCGGCAGGCCCGGTGGGCGGCGGCGACTTCCCGCAGCTGAGCACCGAGCCCGGCGTAGTGATCCAGCAGCTCGCGCTGCGGGTCCGGGCGCAGCAGGGACTGGTGGGCATGCTGGCCGTGGATGTCCACCAGGTGCCGGCCCAGGGTGTCCAGCATCTGCGCCGGCACCGGCCGGCCGTTGATGAAGCCCTGGGAGCGGCCATTGCGCTGCACCACCCGGCGCAGCAGGCAGTCGTCATCGGCGCCCAGCTCGTGCTCGGCAAGCCAGTCCCGAGCCGCGGGGTTGTCCGCCACGTCGAAGCCCGCCACCACCTCCGAGCGGTTGGCGTCGCTGGCAACGGCGGCGCTGTCGGCGCGGTCCCCGAGGCACAGGCCGATGGCGTCCAGCAGGATCGACTTGCCGGCACCGGTCTCCCCGGTCAGGGCGCTCATGCCTGCTTCCAGTTCCATGGACAGCTCCTGGACGATGGCGAAATCGCGGATATAGAGATGGCGCAACATTATTCTTCGGGCCGCTCAGATGACGCTGGAGTCGCCCCAGCGCAGCTTGGCCCGCAGGATCTGCAGGAAGCGGTAGCTGCGGGGGTGCACGAAGCGCAGCTTGCCCGGCAGGCGCCGGATCATCAGCGTGCCGCCGTCCACCGCGCCCAGATCCTCCTGGCTGTCGCAGCTCACCCGCACCCGGGTCACCGAGCGGCGGTGCAGCCGGATCTCCACCTGGCTGGTGGCGTTCACCACCAGGGGACGGTTGCTTAACGTGTGGGGGCAGATGGGGATCAGTCCGACGGCTTCCAGGTCGGGGTGCATGATGGGGCCGCCGCTTGCCATGGCGTAGGCGGTGGAGCCGGTGGGCGTGCACACCACCATGCCGTCGGAGCGGTGGTGGTTGCAGAATTCGCCGTCGATGTAGGTGTCGAACTCCACCATGCGGGCGGTGTTCCAGCGGAACAGCACCACGTCGTTGAGGGCCACCCCCCGGCTCAGCACCTCGCCGTCGCGCTGGATTTCGGCGCAGAGGGCGATGCGGTCGTCCGCCACGTAGTCGCCTTCCAGCACGGCATCGATTTCGTCCAAGTGGGCGGGGGAGACGTCCACCAGGAAGCCCAGCCGGCCCCGGTTCACTCCCAGCACCGGCACCGGGTGGCGGGCGGCGGTGCGCGCCGCGGTCAGCATGGTGCCGTCGCCGCCGACCGCGATCAGCAGGTCCACGGCCTCGGCGAGCCGATCGGCGGGCAGCCGGGGGTAGCCTGTCGCGATGGCGTCGGCCACGGTATCGGCGTCCATCAGCACTTCGCGGCCGGCTCGGTGCAGATGGGCGGCCAGGCGGTCGACGGTCTCGTCGGCGGATGGATCGCCGACCTTGGCGATTACGCCGATGGTGTGGAATTTAGCCATGGACTGCCTCGGGCGGGGCTCGGCGGACGTTACCATGACCACCGGGACCGGCCAACACGGCACTCTGCGGCGGTCGCCAGCCGGTTCATCGCGCCGCGCGGGCAGCGCTCCCCGTGCGTTGACACCCTTTCCCACCCTTGCTAGCGTCGGTTTGGCACTCTCCGGCCGGGAGTGCCAACCTGGGAGTTCCAGTCCAGCCATGGTGGAGCAGTCACCCGCCCACACCCTGAACGAGCGCGCCCAGCACCTGCTGAAGGTGCTTGTGCAGCTGTATATCCGCGACGGACAGCCGGTCGGCTCGCGCACCCTGACCCGGGGCGCGGGGCTCGACCTCAGCCCCGCCACGGTGCGCAACGTCATGGCGGATCTCGAGGAGGGCGGCTTCATCCGCGCCCCCCATACCTCCGCCGGCCGGGTGCCGACCGACAAGGGCTACCGCTTCTTCGTGGACAGCCTGACCACCGTGCAGCCCCTGGCGGGCACCGACATGGAGCGCCTGCGCATCCGGCTGGAGGGCGACGGCGATCTGGGTTCGCTGGTGGATTCTGCCTCCAACCTGCTCTCCGGGCTCACCCATCTGGCCGGGCTCGTGACCCTGCCCCGGCGCGGCTTCGGCGCCCTGCGTCAGGTGGAGTTCCTGCCCCTGAGCGAGGACCGGCTGCTGGCGGTGGTGGTGTTGAACAACCGGGAGATCCAGAACCGCATCATCCACACCGACCGGGAATACTCACGGGACGAGCTGCAGGCCATCGGCAACTACCTGAACGCCGAATTCGCTGGCCGGGAAGTGAGCGAGGTGCGCCGGGCCCTGGTCAATGGCATGAAGTCGGACCGGGACCGCATGAGCCAGCTGATGACCGATGCCATCGGCATGGCGCAGGCTCTGTTCCAGGACGAGCCCCGGGGCGGCGACTTCGTGCTCGCCGGCGAAACCAACCTGATGAACGTCGCCGAGCTCTGCAATGTGGATCGCCTGCGGGAGCTGTTCGAGGCCTTCAGCCGCAAGCGTGACATCCTCGACCTGCTGGATCGCTGTCTGTCCGCGCAAGGCGTGCAGATCTTCATCGGCCAGGAATCCGGCTACGAGGTGTTCGACGGCGTCAGCCTGGTGACCTGCGCCTACCGGGCCGACGACGTGGTGCTGGGGGTGCTGGGGGTCATCGGCCCCACCCGCATGCCCTACGACCGGGTCATTCCCGTGGTGGACGTCACCGCCCGGCTGCTCGGCCACGCCTTGAATCCCCAGCATTGACCCCCATCTCCCCGCGGTGACCGGGCGCCGGCGCGCCCGTCGGCGCCGTCTGGCGGTGCGCCCCCACGCGGCCTCGGCAGCGCGGCGCCCACCTGAATGCAGGTACGACGGAGAGACCAGACCATGGCTGAGAAGAATCCCAAGCCCGAGCAGGCGAAGCCCGAGCAGCCGGACGCGGGCGCCGGGCCGGAGGCGGCAGCGGACGCCCAGGATCCGCAGCAGACTGTTGCTGAGCTGCGCTCCGAACTGGAGCAGGCCAAGGCCAGGGCGGAGGAGAACTGGAACGAGTTCCTGCGCTCCCGGGCCGAGCTGGACAACGTCCGGCGGCGGGCCGAGCGGGACGTCGCCCAGGCCAACCGTTATGCCGTAGAGAAGTTCGCCACCGAGCTGCTGGCGGTGAAGGACAGCCTGGAAATGGGCCTGGACGCCTCCCAGGAGACCGTCGCCGACCCTGCCAAGCTGCGCGAAGGCACCGAGCTCACCCTGCGGTTGCTCAACCAGGTGCTGGAGCGCTTCCAGGTCGACGAGATCGATCCCCAGGGGGAGCGCTTCGACCCGAGCCGGCACGAGGCGATGGCGGCCCAGGAGTCTGCCGAGCACGACCCCAACACGGTCATCCATGTGGTGCAGAAGGGCTACCAGCTCGGCGAACGGCTGCTGCGGCCGGCCATGGTGATCGTGGCCCGGGGCGGCGGCCAAAGCGGCAAGGGCGGGCAGATCGACGAGCAGGCTTGAATCGCGGCCGGCCCGACACCACTAAGCAGTTCGACAGAGATTGAAATTCAGCGGCCGTCCGGGCGACGGGCGCCCCATTCGAGGGAGACACAGTCAGATGGGCAAGATCATCGGCATCGACCTGGGTACCACCAACTCCTGCGTGGCCGTGATGGAAGCCGGCAAGTCGCGGGTGCTGGAAAACGCCGAGGGTGCCCGCACCACGCCCTCCGTCGTGGCCTTCAGCGACGACGGCGAGGTGCTCACGGGAGCGCCGGCCAAGCGCCAGGCGGTGACCAACCCGGAGAACACCCTCTACGCCATCAAGCGGCTTATCGGCCGGCGCTACGACGAAGACGTCGTGCAGCGTGACGTGCGCGAGATGCCCTACAAGATCGTCAAGGCCGACAACGGCGATGCATGGGTGGAGGCCCAAGGCAAGAAAATGGCTCCGCCGGAGGTTTCCGCGCGAGTGCTGATGAAGCTCAAGAAGGACGCCGAGGCCTACCTGGGCGAGGAGGTCACCGAGGCGGTCATCACCGTGCCCGCCTACTTCAACGACTCCCAGCGCCAGGCCACCAAGGACGCCGGGCGCATCGCCGGGCTTGAGGTCAAGCGCATCATCAACGAGCCTACGGCGGCCGCACTGGCGTACGGGCTCGACAAGAAGGGCGGCGACCGCAAGGTGGCGGTGTATGACCTGGGCGGCGGCACCTTCGACATCTCCATCATTGAGATCGCGGAGGTCGACGGCGAGCACCAGTTCGAGGTGCTGGCCACCAACGGTGACACCTTCCTGGGCGGCGAGGACTTCGACCGCGCGGTCATCGACTACCTGATTGCCGAGTTCAAGAAGGATCAGGGCATCGACCTGGGCGGCGACCGGCTGGCCATGCAGCGCCTCAAGGAGGCCGCCGAGAAGGCCAAGATCGAGCTGTCCTCCACCACCCAGACGGAGATTAATCTGCCCTATATCACGGCCGACAATACCGGGCCCAAGCACCTCAACATCAAGCTGACCCGGGCCAAGTTCGAGTCCATGGTGGAGGATCTCATCCAGCGCACCATCGGGCCCTGCCGCACCGCCCTGAAGGATTCCGGCCTGTCCGCCTCGGAGGTCGGCGAGGTGATCCTGGTGGGCGGCCAGACCCGCATGCCCAAGGTCCAGGAGGCGGTGAAGGAGTTCTTCGGCAAGGAACCCCGCCGCGACGTCAACCCCGACGAGGCGGTGGCCCTCGGTGCGGCCATCCAGGGCGGCGTGCTGGGCGGCGACGTCAAGGACGTGCTGCTGCTGGACGTCACCCCTCTGTCCCTGGGCATCGAGACCCTGGGCGGCGTGTTCACCAAGGTGATCGAGAAGAACACCACCATCCCCACCAAGGCGAGCCAGGTGTTCTCCACCGCCGACGACAACCAGACGGCGGTGACGGTGCACGTGCTCCAGGGTGAGCGGGAGATGGCCAAGGACAACAAGTCCCTGGGCCGCTTCGACCTGGCGGACATCCCGCCGGCGCCCCGGGGCGTGCCCCAGATCGAGGTGACCTTCGATATCGACGCCAACGGCATCCTGCACGTCTCCGCCAAGGACAAGGCCACCGGGCGCGAGCAGTCCATCGTCATCAAGGCCTCCAGCGGCCTCACCGACGAGGAGATCGAGCGCATGGAGAAGGACGCCGAGGCCCACCGCGAAGAGGACCGCAAGGCCCGGGAGCTGGTCGAGGCCCGCAACCAGGCGGACAACCTGGTGCATGCCACGCGGCGCTCCATGAGCGAGCTCGGGGACAAGCTGGAGGAGGCCGAGCGCAAGGACGTGGAAGCGGCCATCTCCGATCTGGAGGAGGCCATGAAGGGCAGCGACAAGGAGGCCATCGAGGCCAAGACACAGGCCCTGTCCGAGAAGGCCGGCAAGCTCGCCGAGCGGGTCTACAGCCAGGCCGCGGATCAGGCCGGTGGTGGTAGCGGCGGCCAGAGCGGCGGCGGCGCCGAGGGCGGCTCCGCCTCCGGCAACGAGGACGTGGTGGACGCCGAGTTCGAGGACGTCAAGGAAGACAAGCGCTGAGTTCCTTCCGGCCGGGCCCCGGGTCCGGCCTCGCCACCCACAGGGCGCGGGCCGCAGGGCCTGCGCCCTTTCGCGTGCGGATCGGACCCCGGCCGGAACAGGCCGGTATAATCGCCGGCCACGGCCTGGGGGCGGCCACGGGCCCGGCTTAATCGACGGATGGCGCGCAGATGGCCAAGCGAGACTTCTACGAAATCCTGGGGGTGGCGCCCAACGCCTCGGAGGCCGAGCTCAAGAAGGCCTACCGGCGGCTCGCCATGCAGTACCACCCGGACCGTAACCCCGACGACGAACAGGCGGAGCTGCGCTTCAAGGAGGTCAAGGAGGCCTACGAGGTGCTGAGCGATCCCCAGCGGCGGGCCGCCTACGACCAGTTCGGCCATGCCGGCGTGGAGGGCGGCGGTGTCGGCGCCGGCGGGTTCTCCGGCGGCGGCGCCAGCTTCTCGGACATCTTCTCCGACGTGTTCGGCGACATCTTCGGCGGCGGCCGGGGAGGCGGCTCCCGGGTGTTCCGGGGTGCCGACCTGAAGATGAACCTGGAAATCAGCCTGGAAGAGGCCGTCAGCGGCACCGAGCGGGACATCGAAGTCCCCAGCATGGTGTCCTGCGATGCCTGCGGTGGCAGCGGCGCGGCGGAGGGCTCCACCCCGGATACCTGCCCCACCTGCCATGGCCATGGCGACGTGCGGGTGCAGCAGGGGTTCTTCTCCATACAGCAGACCTGCCCCCGCTGCCGCGGAACCGGCAGCATCGTCACCGATCCCTGCCGGCGCTGCGGCGGAGCGGGCCGAGTCCGCCAGCGCCGCCACCTTTCCGTGCGCATCCCCCCTGGTGTTGACACCGGTGACCGCATCCGGCTGAGCGGCGAAGGCGAGCCGGGGGAGAACGGCGGCCCCTCGGGCGATCTCTACGTGCAGGTGGTGGTCGCCGAGCATCCGCTGTTCCAGCGCGACGGCAACGATTTGCGCTCCGAGATTCCGGTGAGCTTTCCGGTGGCGGCCCTGGGCGGCGAGCTGGAGGTCCCCACCCTGGACGGGCGCGTGACCCTCAAGGTGCCTGCCGGCACCCAGTCGGGCAAGGTGTTCCGCATCCGCGGCAAGGGGGTCACGCCGGTGCGCGGCGGCGCCCCCGGCGACCTGCTGTGCCGGGTGCTGGTGGAGACACCGGTCAACCTCACCGCCCGCCAGAAGGAGCTGCTGCAGGAACTGGCCGAGACCATGGCGCGGGGCGGCCAGAAGCACAACCCCCGCAGCAACTCCTGGCTGGACTCGGTGAAGAGCTTCTTCGACTCGATGAAGTTCTGACTCTCGTGGTTGGCCACAGATGAACACGGATTGGGATGAGGGATGTCCAGGCCGCGAGGCTTCGTCGACTGCAGGGCAATGCCGCTGCCTGGGAAACCAGCTGACTTGTGGAAACGGCGGTCTGCGGGTTGCGCCGCTACCCGGCCAGGCGGCGGTTCCCGGCGCCGACGATCAGCCTCAGGCCCAGGAGGCCGGCACTTCAGGAATCTGAGAGAAGTTCCTCCCATCCGCGTTTATCTGTGTTCATCTGTGGCCAAATTGCCGTAATCCGGACCGAAAGGAGCCCGCCATGACCCGCATCGCCATCCTCGGAGCCGGCGGCCGCATGGGCCGCAATCTGATCCAGGCAGTGCTCGAGCGGCCCGAAGCCGAGCTGGTGGCGGCGGTGCTGCGCGCCGGGGACGGCCGCCTCGGTGGCGATGCGGGGGAGCTGGCGGCCGCTGGCCGGACGGGGGTGGCGCTCACCGACGACGCCGCCCTGGCCGCCGAGACCGCCGACGTGGTCATCGACTTCACCCTGCCGGAGTCCACCCGGGCGCACCTGGCGGCCTGCCGGGCGGCCGGCACGGCGCTGGTGATCGGCACCACCGGCCTGTCCGATGCCCAGCGCAACGAGATCCAGGCCGCGGCCACGGACCTCGCGGTCGTGCTGGCCCCCAATTTCAGCGTCGGGGTCAACCTGAGCTTCCGACTGGCGGAACTGGCCGCCCGGGCCCTGGGTGAGGACTTCGACGTGGAGATCATCGAGGCTCACCACCGCCACAAGGTGGATGCGCCGTCGGGTACCGCCATGCGCCTGGGCGAGGTGGTGGCCGGCGCCCTGGGTCGGGATCTCAAGGGCTGCGCCGTGTACGGCCGGGAGGGCCACACCGGCGCCCGGGACCGAAACACCATCGGCTTCGCCACCGTGCGCGGCGGTGACATCGTCGGCGAGCACACCGTGCTGTTCGCCGGCGAAGGCGAGCGCGTGGAGATCACCCACCGGGCCGGCAGCCGCATGACCTTCGCCCGGGGCGCAGTGCGGGCGGCCCTGTGGGTGGCGCGCCGGGGCGGGTCCGGCCTGTTCGACATGCAGGACGTGCTGGGGCTGCGGGGCTGCGGGGCTGACGCGGCGAGCAGTCTGCGGTGACGTGGCGGCACGTTCCGGTGCCCCGGCCTCGCGCGGGCCCCGGCCGGGCCCGCGGGCTGGATCGAAGGGCGTAGGCTGGGATGGAGCGAGGCGAAACCCAGCGTGGGAGGCTCAATACAAGACCAGCGTCATCCGCAGCCTGCAGGGCGCCCCGGCCAGTCAAAGGAGCAGCCCATCCCTCGACAGACCCTGACCGTATTCGCCGGCCACCGGGCCCTGGAGATCCTGCGCCGCGACGGGCTGTCGACGCAGGCGGTGCGGGTGATCACCGGTGCCTCCGGCGGTCCCAAGTGGTTCGTGCTCTACGGCCTGGACCGGGCGCTGTGGGGCGAATTCCTGAGGGATGCTCCCGGGCCACTGCACCTGGTGGGCTCCTCTTCCGGCAGCTGGCGCTTCGCCTGCGCCGCCCGTGACGATCCGCTGGCCGCCCTGCGGCGATTTGCCGACTCCTACGTCGCCCAGTGCTATCCGCCCAAGCCCTCTCCGGCCTACGTCACGGGGACGGCCCGGGGCACGCTGGACGAGGTGCTGGGGAAGGCGGGCGCCGCCGAGATCGCCGCCAACCCCCGGCGCCGCCTGCACGTGGTGGCCGCCCGGCTGCGGGGTACCGGCGAGCGCTCCGAGGCCGTGCTGCCCCGGCTGGGGGCCGCCGCGGCGCTGAATGCCGTCTCCCGCCGGGCGCTGGGGGTTTTCGTGGAGCGGGCTTTGTTCCATGCCGGCGGCGAGGCGGGGCCCTTGGCCGACTGGCGGGACCTGCCCACCCGCCACCTGGAACTCACCGCCGGCAACCTGGCGGGCGCCCTGCTGGCCTCGGGCTCCATCCCCGGGGTGATGGAGCCGGTCAACGGCATCCCCTTCGCCCCCGCCGGCCTCTACTGCGACGGCGGCATCACCGACTACCACTTCGACAGCGGCTTCGACCTGGCCCCCGGCGAGCTGGTACTGCAACCCCACTTCCACCGCCGGGTGGTGCCGGGCTGGTTCGACAAGGGCCTGCCCTGGCGCGGCAACTCCCGGGACAAGCTGGCGGACACGGTGCTGCTGGCACCCGACCCGGAGTTCCTGGCGGCCCTGCCCCGGGGCCGCATCCCGGACCGCCACGACTTCCTGAAACTGGACGACGCCACCCGGCAGCGGGACTGGCGCAAGGTGCTGGGGGAGAGCGAACGCCTCGGCAAGGAGTTTCTGGAGTTGGTGCGAACCGGGGAGATGGCGCGGGTCGCCCAGCCGATCTGACGAGGCGACGCCCCCGAGCCCGGCCGAGCAGCAGCGGGCGCTCTGGGGCGAGTACTGAGTGAAAAGGACTGAGGACTGGGTGGAAGAGGGGGGCTTGGCAGGCGCCTCTGCGGGGTCACGCTCAGTAGTCCTCAGTCCTCAG
>CAZAQB010000116.1:0-10440 GCA_964487155.1 uncultured Ectothiorhodospiraceae bacterium | reverse complement strand
GGGGCGAGATCGCCCTGGATGGCAGGATTCGGATGGCGTCCCCAACGGGATTCGAACCCGTGTCGCCACCTTGAAAGGGTGGTGTCCTAGGCCTCTAGACGATGGGGACCGAGCGTCGCGGGATACTAGGCAGGCGGTGCACGCGAGTCAAGGCGCGGGCGGTGGGGGTCCCTGATAGAATGCTTCTTTACGTCGGCTTCGGCAGGTTTCACTGGCGGCGGATACGGGTTTGACGGCGCGATTTCCGGACTCTTCGTTGCAGGTGCTCGGGCTGCAGCAGCAGCCCTTTGATGACGACTTCGTCTTCGAGGACCAGTCCGTCTCCGCGCCGTTCTATCTCGCCCTCCACCTGATCCAGAGCAGCGACTGTGTGGTACTGGTGCGCGGCGCCCACGGCCTCGGCAAGACCACCCTGCTGCGCTGGCTGGAGCGCTCCGAGGCGCCGGGCCTGCGCTGGGCGCTGGTGCGGGCCCAGGCGGAGATGAACACCCGCATGCTGGCCCAGGCGCTGCTGGCCACCCTTGGGGCGCGGCAGGCGACCAGTCCCCATTCGCTGTCGGCCGCTGACGTGGTGGCGGAGCTCGCCCAGCTCAGTCGCCAGGGCAGCCGGCCGGTGCTGTTGCTGGACGAGGCGGACGTGCTGAGCGACGGGGTGCTGCGCCAACTCGTGGAGCTGCGCTTGCAGGTGCAGCGCGCCGGCGGCGACCTGGGCCTGGTCATGGCCGCCGCCGCAGGGGCCGGGCGCCTGCAGGAGCTGCTGGACCAGAAAATCCCGCCCCAGTCGGTGCAGAGCGTGGCCCTGGCGGCCTTTACCGAACTGCAGACCGCCGCCTACCTCACCGAGCGATTCCAGCGGGCCGGTGGCCCCGACACCCCTCCTCCGGACCCGGCGGCGGTACGCGAGATTCATCGCCGCTCCGGCGGCATCCCCTCGCTGATCCACGAGGCGGCAGTCCAGAATCTGGGCCGGCCGCCGCGGGTGGCTCCGGGCGTCCGACGCCTGGCCTTCGTGGCCCTGGGCACGGCCGCAGTGGTGGCGGTGGCGGCGCTGATTCTGCTGCGGGTGAGCAGCCCGCCCGAACCCGCCAGGCTGGCGCAGGCACCCCCGGATGCCGAGGCGCCGCCGGCCGGCACGGCACTGCCCCCGCCGGGCCGGATCAGGCTCGGCGGTCAGGAGGCCAGCGTGCGTACGCTCCGCGGCGGCCCGGACCGGCCGCTTGCGAGCGAGATCTCGCTGCCTGGGTTCACGCCCCCGGTGCCGCCGGAGGTGGCGAGCCTGGAGAGCACGACGCAAGCCCGGGAAGCCGCCGGCACCGGCGTCACACCCCGGCCGTCCGACCAGTCGGCGGATACGGCCACCGTGATGGCCGAGCCCGAAACCGTGCCTTCGGAAGCGCCGCCGGCAGACGCCGAGCCGACGCCCGCCGCCGAACCCACCTCGGCGGCGCCGGCGACCGGCGCCCAGGACTGGCTGGCATCGCGGCCTGCCGATCACTACACGCTGCAGGTCATCGCGGCCACCGACGAGGCGGCCGTGCGCCGGTTCGTGGCACGCCACGGACTGGAGGAACGGGCCGTGGTGGTGGAGACCCGCCGCCAGGGCGGCCCCTGGTACGTGGCCCTGCTGGGCGACTTCCCCAGTCGTGACGCGGCATCCAGCGCGCTGGCCGGCCTTCCGCAGCCGGTGCGGTCCAACGGGCCCTGGGCCCGCAGTTTCGAATCACTGCGCTGACGGGTTGTCTCAAGGGTGCCCTGACGGTATCCCTGGGCGCCCAGATCGCGGCCCGCCGCCAGCGCTTCGTGCTTCGGCACCTTCCTGGACGCCGCCCGCCGTACCTGCTCCGCTGCGAAGAAACATGCCATCGGCCGGTGCGGTGGGCGATTGGGCCTGGCACGGGCTCGGGGATGACTGCGTTGGCATTTGCGACGCTGGTCCCCACGTTTCTTCGCAACGTGGGACTACGGCGGGCATCAATGAACAAGGGGCTGGCATCAGTCTTCCCGGGACGATTCAGGCCGTACCAGGGGTGGGCGGGACCCGCTCCGGCGCAGGCTGCAGGGCGGCGCGGTGTGGCGGGGCATCGCGGCCAGGTCGCCGGATGCGCTTGGCTTATCCGGCCTACGCCCTTCGACCAGACCCCGGCGGCCAGCCGAAGCCCGCGTAGGCCGGATAAGGCGCGCCAGCGCCGCATCCGGCGCCCCCGTCCCAGCCAGCCACCCACACCGCGCCATACCCGCCCCACGGCCACGCTCAGCCCGCGGCGAAGGCCCACCGCCGAATCGCCGGATGCGCTTCGCTTATCCGGCCTACGCGTCGGAGGCCCTGAAAGAGCGCGGACCGGGAGGGTGGCCGGCAGGGCCATATGCCAAGGTCAGCGGCCCCACGGAGGGCGGCACCCTCAGGCGGGCTCGGCGGCGAATGCCTGGTGCTGGACCACCTCGAAGCCCTCGAACTGGGGGCCGCCCAGGTAGAGTTTCTCGCGGCTGCCGGCGTCCCGGTGGGCCGCCCGGAAGGCCTCCGACTGGGTCCAGGCCTCGAAGTCGGCGTAGCTCTTCCACACCGTGTGCGATGCGAACAGGGTGTGGTCCTCGGCCTCGGGCCCGCGCAGCAGGTGGAAGGCGATGACCCCTGGCACGTCGGCCAGTCGGCTGTCGCGCCCCTTCCAGACCGCCTCGAAATCGTCCTCGCGGCCCTTCATGACACGGAAACGGTTCATGGCGATGAACATGGTTCGAACTCCTCTGCGTGGTGATCGTATCTCTCGACAGCGCTGGATGTCGGCGCAGCCGCGGGGAATGAATCAGCACTCCCCTCGGGGCCACTGTGCCAGGCGCTCTGCCAGGTCGAGAAACGCCTGCATCTGCTCGGCATCGAGGCTGCCGTGCGCGCCGCGCCGCACCAGGATCCTCACCCCCCAGTCGCCGTCGGCATCGAAGAACTCCACCGAGGCCGACGGGCGGCCGCCGGCGGGGCGTGCCACGAAGGCAATGGTGGCGCATTCACGCCGGTCCGGGCCAATGAATGCTTTCCCGTTGTCCACCTGCTCGGCCAGACCCGGCCAGGCAATGCCGAGCGGCCCCTGGCGGCGCGTCACCTCGCGCCTACCGTGAATCAGTGTGACCACCTCTCCCCAGCCGGCAATGGCCTGCAGCGCCGGCACCGTGGCGGCGCCGGGAGCCTCTCGCACCGACCCCTCCGGCAGGCAACGCACCACCTGCAGCAGGCTCAGCCCGTGGCGCCGGGCCAGGTCCTGCAGGGACCGGGAGGCGTCCCGGGCCAGCACCCGGCGGATCCGCTCCAGCGATGCCTGCGCCGGATGTATCCCCTTCCCGATGTCGACGCCGGCCCTCCCCGGTGCCGCCCGCGCCGCGTTCCGACGCGGCAACCCCGGGCCTCCGGGGGGTGGCCTCAGCGTGCCCATGCGCTGCACCTCTGGGGGGACGCCGAGGGCTCCGCACCCGCCTGCTCGGAGGGTACATACACCAGCGGCGCGCCGCCCCCCGGTTGCTTCCCCACCCGCACCCGCAGCCCGAACACCTCACTCAGCAGCGGTGCCGTGAGGGCCAGCTCCGGCGCGTCCAGGGCGCGGACGCTGCCGGCGCACAGCACCAGCACCCGGTCGGCATAGAGCGCGGCGAGATTCGGATCGTGGAGCACCGCGCAGACCCCGAGCCCATCGCCCGCGAGGCGCCGCGCCAGCCGCAGCAGCCCGTGCTGGTGGGCAAGATCCAGGTTGTTGGTGGGTTCGTCCAACAGCAGGAAGCGGCCGCGGGATGCCGGGTCGGCCGGGTCGGGCCACACCTGGGCCAGGGCACGGGCCAGGTCGACCCGCTGGCGCTCGCCGCCGGAGAGGCTGGTGTAGGCGCGCTCGGCCAGCTCCAGGGTGGCCGTCTCGGCCATCACCGCCGCCGCGATGTCCAGATCCTGCGCGGCCGTGGAGCGCCCCTGGTGCGGGCTGCGGCCCAGCAGCACCACCTCCAGGGCGCTGAGCGGGAAGCTCAGCAGCGACGCCTGTGGCAGCACGCTGCGCCGGCGGGCCATAACCATCGGCGCATAACTGGCGAGGCCCAGCCCATCGAGGCACACACGCCCACGGTCGGGTTTGTGGACGCCGGACAGGCAATGCAGCAGCGTGGACTTGCCGGCGCCATTCGGCCCGATGATGGCCAGCACCTCGCCGGGCGCCAGGGACAGGGAGACCCCCCGCAGGCAGGGGCGCCCGCCCCGATTGACGCCGAGCTGCCAGGCCGTGAGGCTCATGGCATGCCCCCCTGGCGGCCGCGCCGCACCAGCAGCCAGAGAAAGAACGGGCCGCCCACGCAGCTGGTGACGATGCCGATGGGCAGCTCCGCCGGCAGCACCACCGTTCGCGCCAGCAGATCGGCCAGCAGCAGCAGACTCGCGCCCAGCAGGGCGGCGGCCGGCAGCAGCAGCCGGTGCCCCGGCCCCAGCACCAGGCGCACCAGGTGCGGGACCACCAGGCCGACGAAGCCGATGACGCCGGTGAGGGCAACGGCACCGCCGACCCCCAGAGCCGCCAGCACCACCGTGAGCCGCTTGGCCGACTCCACCCGGAAGCCGAGGTGAGCCGCCTCGGTCTCGCCAAGCAGCAGGGCATCCAGAGGCCGGGCCAGCATTGGCATCAGCGCAATGGGCGCCAGCAGCAAGGGCAGCGCGGGCACCAGCCGCTCCCAGGTCACGCCGCCGAGGCTGCCCAGCAGCCAGAAGTTGAGATCCCGCAACTGCTGGTCGTCGCTGACGAATACCAGCAGGCCCATGGCGGCGCCGGCGATGGCGTTCAGGGCCACCCCCGCCAGCAGCAATGTGGAGACGTCGGCGCGCCCGTCCCGGTGCGCCAGGAAGTAGACCACTGCGGTCGCGACCAGCCCGCCACCGAAAGCGGCCATCGGCAGCAGCGCGCCCTGCAGGGCCGCCGGCAGCATGGCAGCCAGGCCGCCGCCGAAGACAATGGCCACACCCGCCGCCAGCGCCGCGCCGGTGGACACGCCGATCAGCCCGGGGTCGGCCAACGGGTTGCGGAACAGGCCCTGCAGGGCGGCGCCCGCCACTGCCAGGGCGCTGCCCACCAGCACACCCAGGACCACCCGGGGCAGGCGGATCTCCAGCAGCACCGTGGCCTCCACCGGCGGGAATCGGCCGGCGCCCTGTTCCAGGCCGGTGAGGATGGCCAGCACCTGCGACGGGCTGATGGACACCGCGCCGTGGCCTGCGGCAGCCAGCGCCACGGCCAGCAGGGCTGCCGCCAGGCCGAGATGCACCAGGACACTGCGCCGGCTGCGCCTGCGCCGCCAGCCCTCCAGCACCAGGGTATTCATCGCGCCACCTCCCGGGCGGCCCTGTGGGAGTCTCCCATGGCCCGATCCAGGGCCTGCGCCAGTTGTGCCGCGGCTTCGGGCGTGCGGGGGCCGAAGCCGAGCAGCAGCAGGCCGTCCATGGCAATCAGGCGCCGCTGCCGGCCGGCCGGTGTGGCCGCCAGCCCGGGCCGGGCCAGCACCGCCTCGGTGCCGCCCAGCAGCTCCAGGCTGCGCTGCGGCATCACCACCACCTCCGGCGCGGCAGCCACCAGGGCCTCCGCCGATACCGGCTTGAAACCCTCGAAGCCGTCCAGCGCGTTGCGCCCGCCGGCCAGCTCGATAATGGCCTCGGCGGAGGTGTCCCGACCCGCCGCCAGGGGGGCGCCCCGGCCCACTGAAAACAGGAACAGCACCCGGGGCGGCGGCTCCGGAGCCGGGGGCAGCGCGGCAAAGGCCTCCCGCAGCGACTGCGCCAGGCGCGCCCCCGCCCGGGGGCGGTCGAGGGCCGCCGCCACGGCCTGCACCTTGTTGAGCACCCCCTCGGGCGAGTGGGTGTCGGGGATGCTCACCCAGCGAATCCCGGCGCTCTTCAACTGGTGCACCACCTCGGCGGGTCCGGCGGACTTTGAGGCCAGCACCAGGGTGGGCCGCAGGGCGATGATGGGCTCGGCCCCGAGCCGGCGCAGGTAGCCCACGTCAGGCAGCTCCCGGGCCTCCGGCGGATGGCGGCTGGTGCTGTCCACCGCCACCAGCGCCTCGCCGGCACCGAGGGCGAACACCGTCTCGGTGATGTCGCCCCCCAGGGAGACCACCCGGGGTTCCGACGCCGCCGCCACCGGCAGCAGGCCGACAACGAGACCGGCCACCAGCACCACCACGATTGCCCCGGCCCGCGCCATGTCAGAAGCTCACCGCGTAGGCAAGCTGGGCCTTGAGGTTGCGGCCGGGCTCCGGGGCCCCGGTAAACACCCGCGAATAGGCCCGGTCGAAGGCGTTATCCACCCCCAGGTCCAGGCGCAGCCCCGCCAGGGGTCCACCCGAGGGCGCCCAGGCCAGGTAGAAGTCGTGCACGGCGTAGCCGCCGCGCTCCTCTGCTGGGTCGTCGGTCTTGTCGAAATCGTCCGCGGCCAGCATCCGCCAGCCCAGCACCGAGTCCACTTCCGGGAGCTTCAGCGCCGCGTCCAGGGTGAGCTGGGCCGGGGTCAGCACCCCGAGGAACTCATTGGTGGTGTCGTTGCGGCCGTGCAGGTTGGAGTAGCCCGCCTGGATCCGGGCCCGGCGGTTCTCGTAGGAGAGCTCCACCTCGCTGCCCCAGAGCCGGGCCTCGGCCACGTTGGCGGCCCGGGTCACACCATCGCAACCGCCGGGGATGAACGGGTCGCAGTCCACGAACGGCTCGGGCTGCTCCACCGACAGGTCGATGAAATCATCCCCCCAGGTGCGAAAGTGCGAGGCCTTGGCGGTAAGCCGGTCGCCCCGGGCCAGCAGGGAGCGGAAGTCCAGGCCCACGCCCGCCTCGACGGTGCGGGTGCGCTGGGGGTCGAGATCGGGGTTGGGCACGAAGCGGTTGGTGACCCCGGGGCCGATGGGGATGCGAAAGTGCACCCCGGTGAGGAACAGCTCATTGAAGGTGGGCGCCCGGAAGGCCTCCGAGTAGCTGGCGAACAACAGACTCCAGTCCGTGGGCAGGTAGCTCAGCCCCAGCCGAGGCGAGAGGGCGCTGTCCTCCACGGTGGAATCGGCCAGGTCGCCATCGGTGGCGTAATGGTCGAAGCGCAGCCCCGGGATCAGCAGCAGATCCCCCGGCAGCACCCCCAGCGGTTCGCTCAGGCGCCACTCCGCCTGCACGAAGCCGGCGGCGAAGTTGGCGTCGGCGTCGGGCACGCCGTCACGCTCGCCCTCGCCCGCGGCGCCGTCCTGGACATCCCGGTAGGCCTCAGCCCCGTAGGTCAGGGTGAGACCGTGGCGGGCCGCATCGAGCGGCCGGGAGCGGTTCTCCACGCGCAGGCCCCAGGTGTCCAGGTCCCGGCGCAGCAGCTCACCCGCCGGGCCGGCGCCGCGGTCGTCGAGGCGCAGCTCGTCGGCCTCGAAGCGGGTGTGATAGACCGTGAGATCCAGATCCACCAGGGGCTGGTCCGATGGCTGGTAGCCGTAGGCGAGCCGGATGTTATCCCGCTGGATGTCCTTCTCCACCCGATCGTCACCGCCCGCGCCCTGGGCGTTGTTTGGCTCCTCGGCCTCGTTGCGGAAGCGCTGGAACGAGGCCTCCAGGCGCTGGTCGGCGCCGGGCGCCCAGCCAAGCTTCATCAGGGCGGCGAGGATGTCGTCATCGCTGGCATCCAGGGTGCTGCCGTCGCCCAGCTCGATCTCGCCGGAGCTGCGCCGGGTGACGCTGCCCAGCAGGTCGAGGCCGCCGCCGGGGCGGCCGAACACCGTGGCCGTGCCGCGGCCCTCCTCGTTGACCGACTGGTAGCCGCCGGAGAGCCGGGCGCCGGCCCGCTCGCCGGTGCCGAGCAAGTCCTCGGCCCGCAGCGTGCGCAGGGCGATGACCCCGCCGTTGCCGCCGCTGCCGTACAGCGCGGAGGCCGGGCCGCGCAGCACTTCCACCTCCCGCAACAGGCTGGGATCAATGAAGAAGCGCCCGTCGTGGGCGGAGTCGAAGTTCTGCCGGGCGCCGTCCAGGGTCACCACCACGTCGGGGCCGGAGAAGCCGCGGATGGATGGCACTTCACCGGTACGGCGCGGGCCACCCACGAACTCCATGTTGGGCACCCATTTGAGGAAATCGTCCGGAGTGGACGGCTGCTGCCTCAGCATTTCCTGCCTGCCGATCACCGAGACCATGCCGGGGAACTCGAACGCAGGGAGGGGGTTGCGGGTGGCTGTCACGGTGATGGGATCCGCCATATACACCTCCGGGTCCGCCGGGGTCTCCCCTGGCGCCGCGGCCGGGGCCAATGCCCCGACCAGCGCCAGGAGCCTGCCCACACGCCCTGCATCGCTGCCGTTCCAGCACGCCATCAACGCCTCCGTCTCGGAAGTGTCGCCCTGGCTGGCTGCAGCGGGCCCCGTCTGGCCCGGGTGGCTGGCTCGGACTTCAGTTAGTCGGGGCGCCGGCGGCGCCCACCTCCACCGTGCAGCCGCCCTGGCCCGCGTGGTTGCTACTTGGTCAGGATCAGCTTCCCGTTGCGGGTCACCCGCAGCCGGTAGTGCTCACCCTGGTGCTCGATGAGCAACTCGTGGGCCCCGCTGAACAGAGACCGGCTGGAGATACGACGCTGAGCAGGCTTGGTGCCGGGGGTGTTGCCAGCCGCGTCGGCCTTGTCACGATGCGCCACCCCAACTCCCTGCACCCAGCAACTTCCCTGCAAGTTAACGTGAATGCGAACGATTTGCAACCGTATACCTTATGGAATTATGGCTGCGTTGCCCTCTTCGCCCGGCGGGAGGACAATTACCGGCCGCGACCAGGGCAATAAAGGGGCAAGGCCCGTGAAAGGCGACAACAAGGTGCTGCAGCACCTCAACGATCTGCTCGCCGGTGAGCTGACGGCCATTGACCAGTACTTCATCCACTCCCGCATGTACCACGACTGGGGCCTGGAGGCGCTCTACCAGCGCATCGAGCACGAGCGCCAGGACGAGACAGGCCACGCGGATTCGCTGATCCGCCGGATCCTGTTTCTGGAAGGCACTCCCAACCTCACCCGCCGGGAGCCCGCCATCAAGGTCGGGCGCGACGTGCCGGAGATGCTGCGCAACGACCTGGAGCTGGAATACCTGGTTGTGCGTCACCTGCGGGAGGTGATCGCCTACTGCGAGCAGGTGCAGGACTACGTCACCCGCGACCTGCTGGTACCCATGCTGGACGACACCGAGCAGGACCACGCCTACTGGCTGGAGACCCAGCTGGGACTCATCGACCGGATCGGGCTGCCCAACTACCAGCAGTCGCAGATGAAGGGCACCGCAGGGGGGTGATGGCAGGCTAGAAAACGCTGGGTTTCGCGGGCTCAACCCAGCCTACCGCGGCTACAGCACAACGCTTAGGCTGGGATGGAGCGCAGCGCAATCCCAACATCAGCGAAGACGGTGGGTTTCGGTACGCTCCACCCACCCTTAGCCCTCCAACCCGGCGCTCCCGCGCCGGAGCGCGGGGTGGCGATCCCGCCCGGCGCCGAGCGAAGCCCGCCGTAGGGCAGGTTGCGCAGACAACCTGCCATCGGGCAATGGCATCGGTACCGCGAATCGGTTCGGGCACGCGGGCTCGGCGATTGGCACCTTGGCGTTTGGTACGCCGGCTCCACCCACCCTACACCCAAGCCGTTCGCCACGACCCCGGCGCGCGGCCGAGGCCCGGTCCGATCCAAGATGCCGGATGCGCTTCGCTTATCCGGCCTACGCGCTTCGCCCAGCCCACCCGGCGCGGCCGAGGCCCGCGTAGGCCGGATAAGGCGCGCAGCGCCGCATCCGGCATCCCACTGGGGACTGGGCACCGTGCCGGGATTGGGCACGACAACGCCCATGACAAGGGCCTGACGCTACCCCGTACACCGCAGGGTCAGGCCAGGTCTTCCGCGGCGACGACGCGGTCGCGGCCGCGGCGCTTGGCCTCCAGCAGGGCGTGGTCCGCCCGGTCGAAAAGGCTCGCTGCGGTATCGGCGGAGCGCAGCACGGCGGTGCCGATGCTGAGGCTCACCGCAAGCTGCTCGCCCCCGCAGGCCAGGTGCGCGCCGCGCACGGCGTCGAGGATCCGCTCGCAGATCACCTCGATGCCGGCGCCATCGGTGTGGCTCGCTCCCACCACGAACTCATCGCCGGCATAGCGGAACACCAGGTCGGTCTGGCGGGCACAGCGGCGCAGGATGCCCGCCACCTGACAAAGCGCGGTGTCACCGGCGGCGTGGCCGTAACGGTCGTTGATCTGCTTGAAGTCGTCGATGTCGATCACCGCCAGCGACAGCGGCTCTCGGTGACGATGGGCCAGGCTCACGGCACGGCTCAGTTCCGCCTGCAGCACGGTACGGTTGTCGAGCCCGGTAAGGGGGTCCCGGCGCGAGTGCTCCAGGGCCTGCTGGTGCAGCCAGGCGTTGCGCAGCGGGTACTGGAGCAGGGTGAGCGCCT
>CAZAQB010000115.1:0-10442 GCA_964487155.1 uncultured Ectothiorhodospiraceae bacterium | reverse complement strand
CTGAGGACTGAGGACTGAGGACTGAGGACTGAGGACTGAGGACTGAGCGTGACCCCTCCCCGGCGCCTGTCAAGCCCCTGGCGCAACGCCGTTTTCAGGCGTTTTCCAAAGATGCCGGATGCGGCGCTGCGCGCCTTATCCGGCCTACGCGGGCCTCGGCCATGCTCGGGGGCGTCGGGCGTGGGGGCGTAGGCCGGATAAGCGAAGCGCATCCGCCGCCCCAACTCAGTCCTCAGTCCTTTTCACTCAGTCCTTCCGCCGCCGGCGGCGGGCGGTCAGACCTTCCGATAAAGCTCTCCGCCCTCCCGCCGGAACTCCACCGCCTTCTCCTCCAGTCCCGCCGCGACAGCGTCCTGGGCGTCGCCGATGCCCTTCTCGCGGGCGTAGTCCTGCACCTCCCGGGAGATGCGCATGGAGCAGAACTTGGGACCGCACATGGAGCAGAAGTGGGCCACCTTGTGGGCCTCCTTGGGCAGGGTGGCGTCGTGGTATTCCCGGGCCCGCTCCGGATCCAGGCCGAGGTTGAACTGGTCCTCCCAGCGAAACTCGAAACGCGCCTTGGACACCGCGTTGTCGCGGATCTGGGCGGCCGGGTGGCCCTTGGCGAGATCGGCGGCGTGGGCGGCGATGCGGTAGGCCAGCATGCCCTCGCGCACGTCGTGGCGGTCGGGCAGGCCCAGGTGCTCCTTGGGCGTCACATAGCAGAGCATGGCGGTGCCGTGCCAGGCGATCATGGCCGCGCCGATGGCCGAGGTGATGTGGTCGTAACCGGGCGCGATATCGGTGGTCAGCGGCCCCAGGGTATAGAAGGGGGCCTCGTGGCAGTGCTTGAGCTGCTCCTCCATGTTCGCCTGGATGAGCTGCATGGGCACGTGGCCGGGCCCTTCGATCATGGTCTGCACGTCGTGACGCCAGGCGATCTCGGTGAGCTCGCCCAGGGTGCGCAGCTCCGCCATCTGGGCCTCATCGTTGGCATCCGCCACCGAGCCGGGCCGCAGCCCGTCGCCCAGGGAGAAGGCCACGTCGTAGGCGGCCATGATCTCGCAGATTTCCTCGAAGCGCTCGTAGAGGAAGCTCTCCCGGTGGTGGGCCAGGCACCACTTGGCCATGATGGAGCCGCCCCGGGAGACGATGCCGGTGACCCGGTTGGCCGCCAGCGGCACGAACGCCAGGCGCACACCGGCATGGATGGTGAAGTAGTCCACCCCCTGTTCCGCCTGCTCGATGAGGGTGTCCCGGAAGGTCTCCCAGGTGAGGTCCTCGGCGCTGCCCTCCACCTTCTCAAGGGCCTGGTAGATGGGCACCGTGCCGACCGGCACCGGTGAGTTGCGGATGATCCACTCCCGGGTCTCGTGGATGTGCCGCCCGGTGGACAGATCCATGACCGTGTCCGCGCCCCAGCGGATCGCCCAGACCAGCTTTTCCACCTCCTCGGCGATGGAGGAAGTCACCGCCGAGTTGCCGAAGTTGGCGTTCACCTTCACCAGGAAGTTGCGGCCGATAGCCATCGGCTCGCTCTCCGGGTGGTTGATGTTGGCCGGGATGATGGCCCGGCCCCGGGCCACTTCATCGCGCACGAATTCCGGGGTGATGCGCTCCGGAATCTGCGCCCCCAGGGGCGCGCCCGGGTGGCGCCGGGCGAGCACGGCGTTGTCCCGGGCCTGCTCCAGGCGGCAGTTCTCGCGCAGCGCCACGAACTCCATCTCCGGGGTGACGATGCCGCGGCGGGCGTAGTGCATCTGGGAGACGTTGGCGCCGGGGCGGGCCCGCAACGGCCGGGGTGTCCCGGGAAAGCGCAGCCCCGCGGTCGCGGGGTCTTCCGCCCGGGCCTGGCCGAAGCCGGAGCTGGGGCCTTGCAGGGTCTCGGTATCACCGCGCTCGGCAATCCATGCAGCCCGCTGGGGGTGCAGCCCGGCGGTGAGATCCACCTGGTGGCCGGGGTCGGTGTAGGGCCCGGAGGTATCGTAGACCTGCAGCGCCGGGTTGGCCTCGGCGCCGAACAGCCCCGGGGTCTCATCCTGGCAGACCTCCCGCATGGGCACCCGGAGGTCGGGCCGCGAGCCGGTGACGTAGACCTTGCGGGAACCGGGGAAGGGCCGCAGCACCGCCTCTTCAAGGCGGCCGGTGGGGGTGAGCAACAGATCGTCGGGGTTGGCACTCATGGGCGTCGCCTCCGGTGGCTGAAACCAGGGCGACGAAGGAGGGCGCGTGCCGGCAGTCTCCGTGAAGCTTCCCTTCGCCGGTACGAACCGGATCAGGTTCCAAGGGACTCTCTCAGCTCCCTGTCGGGAGCACCCCCGCTTCGCCGCATGGACCCCCCGGGGCCAGCGCCACCTGACAGGGATTCCAGGCTGCACAGTGTGGCCCCCGGCCGGGCGCTTGGCTAGTCCTGCCCAGGACCAAAGGCGCCGGCGGCGAGTTGCCTGCACCCGGCAAACGGCTTAGGCTTGACGCCCGTCCGGGGGCCCGAAAGCGGGGCTTGAGAGGGCCGGCAGGCGCGGTCCGCAAGTGAGGGGAGAGCCGCCCATGGCGGAGATCGATTCCGACAAGGCACGCTTCAACATGGTGGAGCAGCAGATCCGCCCCTGGGAAGTGCTGGACTACCGCGTGCTGGACATCCTGCGCAACGTGCCCCGCGAGAGCTTCGTCCCGGAGCGCTTTCGCCGCGTGGCCTATGCCGACCTGCAGATCCCCCTGCCCCACGACCAGGTGATGATGGAGCCCAGGGTCGAGGCGCGCGTGCTGCAGGCTCTGAACCTCCAGCCCCGGGACAGCGCCCTGGAGATCGGCACCGGCACCGGCTACCTCACCACCTGCATGGCGAGCCTGGCCGGGCGCGTCACCAGCGTCGAGCGCTTCGATGACCTGCGCGAGATGGCGCAGGAGCAACTCCAGGCCCAGGGGGTGGGCAACGTCTCCCTGGTGGCGGGCGACGCCGCCCAGGGCTGGGACGACGGCCAGCGCTACGATGCCATCGCCGTCACCGGCTCCCTGCCCCAGCTGCACCAGGGCTTCCACCGCAGCCTCGCCCTCGGCGGGCGGCTGTTCCTGATCGTCGGCCAGTTCCCGATCATGGAAGCGCTGCTGTTCACCCGGGTGGCGGAGGAACAATGGACCCGGGAGAGCCTGTTCGACACCAGCCAGCCGGCCCTGATCGGCGCCCCCCGGGAGCAGCGCTTCGAGCTCTGAGCCGGACCCCATGCCCCGTCCGACCTTGGCCCACGCGCCCCGCCTCCAGGTACCATGCGGGGTAGCGATGGTCCGCCATAAGACGAGCTGACATCATGCCACCGACCCGCCCTTTCCTGGCCCTGCTGCTGGCGTTCTGGGGCAGTTGCGCCTGGGCCGCCGACGACTTGCTCTCCATCTACCGGGACGCCACGCTGGCGGATCCCGTTTTCCAGCAAGCCCGGGCCCAGCTGCGGGCGGCACGGGAGCGGGTTCCCCAGGCACGCGCTGAGCTGCTGCCCCAGATCACCAGCACCATCGATGTGGAGCGCGTGTTTCAGAAGCAGACCACCACGTTCAACCCCACGAACAAAACCGCCTTCTACAACGAGAATTATTCCCTGAACCTGCAACAGGCGGTGTTCCGTTGGGATCTGTTCAAGCGCCTGGGGCAGGCTGGCATCGAGGAGGCCCAGGCGGTCGCCGATTTCGCCGCCGAGGAGCAGGACCTCATCTTCCGAGTGGCGGAGCGCTATTTCGGCGTGCTGGACGCCCAGGCCGCCCTGACTGCGGCCGAGGCCGACGTCCAGGCCATCGGCCGGCAGCTGGAGCAGGCGCGCCAGCGCTTCGAAGTCGGGCTGATCGCGCGCACCGACGTGGAAGAGGCCAAGGCCCGCTACGATCTGGCCCGCGCCGATGCCATCCAGGCGCGCAACGACCTGCAGAGCGCCCGCGAGCGCGTTCGGGAAATTGTCGGCCGGGCGCCGGCCCAGTTGCAGCGGGTGCGCGAGCAAGTGGAGCTGGTCGTCCCCGAGCCGCGTGACGAAGAAGCCTGGCGCAGCCGCGCCGAGGAGCAGAACTGGCGGCTGACGGCAGCCCGGAAGGCCTCGAAGGCTGCCATGACCGGCGTGGGCGTGGCTCGCGCCGGCCATTTCCCGACTCTGGATGCCCGTCTCGGCTACAGCAAGGCCCAGACCGGAGGCACCTTCGGCAGCCAGACTGATCGCTCCAGCATCGGCCTGCGGCTGCAGGTGCCCTTGTTCCTGGGCGGCGGCACCAGCTCCCGGGTGAGAGAGGCCCAGGCCGGGTTTACCGAGGCGCGGGAACGCCTGGAAGAGGTACTGCGCAGCGTCACCCGCCAGGCGGCGGACTCCTACCGCACAGTGGAGAGCAACCTGTTGCGGGTGCAGGCCCTGGACCAGGCCCGCACCTCCACCAAGGCGGCCCTGGAGGCCACCGAGGCCGGCTTCGAGGTGGGTACCCGCACCATCGTCGAGGTGCTGAACGCGTTGCAGGACATGACCCAGGCCGAGCGGGACTACCAGCAGGCCCGCCACGCCTACCTGCTGGAGACCCTGCGCCTGAAGCAGGCGGCGGGCACCCTGTCCGACGCCGACGTGCATCTGGTGAACGCGCTGTTGCGGCGGGAGCCGTAGCGCACGATCAATCGGGTCATCTGTTGACCGGTTGATTGGCGGCGCCCGGCTGCGGCAGCAGAGGCACCCACGACTCAGGTGGCCGGCCGGCGCCTGTGCAGTTCCTCCAGGGCCTCCAGCATGCGGTCCCGGGCGCCCTGGTGGCGCGCCACCACTTGGCGGGCGGCCTCTCCCATGCGGCGGGATTTGGCCGGATCCCGGATCAGCGATTCCAGGGCCGCCGCCAGGGCCTCGGCCGAATCCACCATGCGGCAGCCGCCGCCCCGCTCCAGCAGCCGATGGATGGCGTGGAAGTTGAAGGTGTGAGGCCCGGTGAGCACCGGCAGTCCCAGGGCCGCCGGTTCCAGCAGGTTGTGGCCGCCGCGGGGCACCAGGCTGCCGCCGACGAAGGCCACGTCCGCCGCCGCCAGCATCAGCGGCAGTTCCCCCATGGTGTCACCCAGGTAGACGGCCACTGGCCCCGGTGCAGCGCCGCTGGAGCGCCGGGCAGGAGGGAAGCCCTGCCGGGCACACAACTCGGCCACTGCCTCGAAGCGCTCCGGGTGCCGTGGCACCAGCAGCAGGCCCGCCCGGGGCAGAGTCTCGCGCAGCCGGCGGTGGGCCTCCAGGGCAGCCTGCTCCTCCCCGGCGTGAGTGCTGGCGGCGATCCATAGCGGCCGCTCCGGTCCCAGGGCCCGGCGCAGCTGGCGACCCCGGGCCACCAGCTCCGGAGGCACCTGCTGGTCGAACTTGATACTGCCGAGCACCCGCAGCCGGCCCGGCGCCAGGCCGAGGCAGGCAAAGCGCCGGGCGTCGGCCCGGGTCTGGGCGCCCACCAGATCCAGGGCGTCGAGGGCCGGGCGCAACAGGCCGGCGACCCGGGCGTAGCCCCGGGCGGAGCGCGCCGACAGCCGGGCGTTCAGCAGTGCCATCGGGATGCCCCGCCGCCGGGCGGCGGCCAGCAGATTGGGCCACAGCTCGGTCTCCATGAGCACCCCGACGCGGGGCTGCGCCCGGTCCAGGAAGCGCGCCACGGCTCCCGGCAGGTCGTAGGGCAGGTAGACATGGTGAACATCCGTGCCGAACGCGGCCCGCACCCGGTCGGAGCCGGTGGGCGTCATGGTGGTCACCAGCACCGGGGTATCCGGGTGACGGCGGCGGTACTCCTGGATCAGCGCCACCGCCGCCAGGGTCTCTCCCACCGACACGCAGTGGAACCAGGCGGGCCGGCCCTGCAGCCGGGGGGCAAAGCCGAAGCGCTCCGGCAAGCCGCGCCGATACCCCGGATGCGCCCGGCTGCGCCACAGCAGCCGCAGCACCACCGCGGGCATCAGCAGGTACAGGGCGGCGGAGTAGAGCGGGCGCCAGGACATCCGGGGTCGCTGCGGGGCGGCGGGCGAGCAGCATACCAGTTGCCGGCGTTTACTGGAGGGCGCAGCCCACACCGCGCGCCCGAGCAAGTGGTTTTCGCCAGCCGAGCCTGCGGCCGCCGGTCGCGGGGGCTCTGCTATACTGCGGCCCCGCGCCGCGCGCCCCGCCCTGCGGGGCCGCGGTGTCCATGCCGTCAGCCCGGCCCGTCGCCCGTGAGCCGCCCTGCCCCAGAAGCCCGCTCCCGCTACTCGCCCCGCTACTGGCCCGCCTGGGCCGGCCTGGGGTTGCTGTGGTGCCTGGCGCGGCTGCCCTACCGGGCGGCCATGGCGGCAGGCGACCTGATCGGCCTCATCGCCCTGCCCCTCGCCCCCTACCGGCGCCACGTGGTGGAGCGCAACCTGGCCCTGTGCTTTCCGGAGCGCTCCGAGGCCGAGCGCCGGCGCATGCGGCGGGCCAATTTCCGCTATACCGGCCGGGCGGTGGTGGAACTGGGCATGGCGGCCTGGTGGCCCGACCACCGGGTGGCGGGCATCGGCGAGGTGCACGGCCTGGAGCACGTGGCGGCGGCCCGCCGGGACGGACGGGGCGTCATCCTCATGGGCCTGCACTTCACCTCCCTGGACTTCACCGGCCGTATCATGCTGCGCCACGTGCCCTTCCAGGTGATCTACCGGGAAAACGAGAACCCGGTCGTAGAGGCCTTCATGCGCAGCAGCCGCGAGCGCCACTTCGAAGGCGCCATTCACCGCCGGGACATGCGCGGGCTGATCCGGGCCCTGCGCCGGGGCCAGGTGGTCTGGTATGCGCCGGACCAGGACTACGGCCGGCGCTACTCGGTATTCGCGCCCTTCTTCGGCCAACCGGCGGCCACCATTACCGTGCTGTCCCGGCTGGCGGCCATGACCGGCGCCGCGGTGCTGCCGGCCACCAACCGCGCCCGCACCGATGGCCGCGGCTACATCATCCGCATCGACCCGCCGCTGACCGCCTTCCCCAGCGGCGACGACGCGGCCGACGCGGCCCGCATCAACCAGATCCTGGAGCAGCGCATCCGCGAGGCGCCGGAGCAGTACTACTGGGTGCACCGCCGGTTCAAGACCCGGCCCGAGGGCGAGGCATCCCCCTACCGGCGCAAGCGCCGCCCGCGGCGCAGGGCAACGGCATGAGAATCCCGGACTTCAGCGCCTGCCGGCTGCTGGTGGCGGGGGATGTCATGCTCGACCGCTACTGGCACGGGGCCACCGGGCGCATCTCACCGGAGGCCCCGGTCCCGGTGGTGCGCGTGGGCTCCCGCGAGGACCGGGCCGGCGGCGCGGCCAACGTGGCGCTGGGCCTGGCCGCCCTGGGCGCGCGGGCACTGCTGGCCGCCCCGGTGGGTGCGGACGAGGCGGCCGACGCCCTGCAGGCCATCCTGCGCCAGGCCGGCATCGAGAGCGCCTGGCAGCGCTCGCCGGGGGCGGTCACCACCACCAAGCTGCGGGTGATCAGCCAGCACCAGCAGATGATCCGCCTGGACTTCGAAGAGGCGCCGGAGCGCGTAGCCGGTCTGGGGCCGGAACAGCTCGCCCCCCTGCTGCAGGGGGTCCAGGCCCTGGTGCTGTCCGACTACGGCAAGGGCGCCCTGGCCGACCCCGGCCCGCTGATCCAGGCCGGCCGGGCCGCCGGCGTGCCGGTGCTGGTGGATCCCAAGCGCCGCGACCTGGAAGCCTACTCGGGAGCCACCCTGGTGACTCCCAACCGCGGCGAGTTCGAGGGCGCGGTGGGGCCCTGCCGGGACACCGCCAGCCTGGTGGAGCGGGCCCGGGAACTGCTGGCCCGCTGCCACTGGGAGGCATTGCTGGTGACCCGCGGCGGGCAGGGCATGACCCTGGTGGCCAGGGAGGCCGAGGCGCTGCACATCCCGGCCCAGGCCCAGGAGGTGTTCGACGTCACCGGCGCCGGCGACACCGTCATCGCCGCCCTGGCCGCCGCCCTGGCCGCCGGCGAGACTCTGGCCGAGGCGGCGGCCCTGGCGAACCTGGCCGCCGGCGTGGTGGTGGGCAAGCTCGGCACCGCCACGGTGACCCCTGGCGAACTGCGCGCCGCGCTGCAGCACTCGCGGCCCCGCAGCACCCGGCGCGGCGTGCTGGACGAGGCCACCCTGCTGAGGCTGCGGGAGGAGGCCCGGGCGCGCCACGACGTGGTGGTGATGACCAATGGCTGCTTCGACCTGCTGCATCCGGGGCATGTGGCCTACCTGGAACAGGCCCGGGCCCTCGGCGACCGGCTCATCGTCGCTGTCAATGACGATGCGTCGGTGGGCCGGCTGAAGGGATCCGAGCGGCCGGTCAACCCGCTGCAGCACCGCATGGCCGTGCTCGCGGGCCTGGCCGCGGTGGACTGGGTGGTGCCCTTCTCCGAGGACACCCCCGCCCGGCTGATCGAGGCGGTGAGTCCTGACCTGCTGGTCAAGGGGGGCGACTACCGCATCGAGCAGATCGCCGGCCACGAAGCGGTGCTGGCGGCCGGCGGCGAGGTGCGGGTACTGCCCTTCGTGGCGGGCCATTCCACCACCGCCATCATCTCCGCCCTGCGCGGCGAACACGGGGACTGAAGCGCCGGCATGCGCATCCTGGTGATCCGGCTCTCCGCCCTGGGGGACATCGTCATGGCATCTGGGCTGATTCCGGCCCTGCGCGGGCGCTGGCCGGAGGCCCATATCGCCTGGCTGGCGGAACCGGCGGGTGCCCCGCTGCTGGAGGCCAACCCGCGGCTGGACGAGGTGATCCGGCTGCCCCGGCCGGACTGGCGGGCGCTGCGCCAGGGCCATCACTACGGACGGCTCGCAGGCGCGCTGCGCCGTTTCGCAACAGAGCTGCGCCGGAGGCAGTTCGACCTGGCCGTGGACACCCAGGGGCTGCTGAAAAGCGGGATCTGGGCCTGGGCCTCCGGCGCTCCGCGCCGGGTGGGCCTGGGCTCCCGGGAAGGCAGCGCCCGGCTGATGACCGAGGTGCTGGAGGTCCCCAGGGACCATCCCGCCATGGGTTCGGAGTACCGTCACGTGGCCGCCCACCTGGGCCTGGCGTCGGACCCGTTCCCCATGGACCTGGCGCTCACACAGGCAGACCGCGCAGCCGCCCGCAGCGCCCTGCAGGAGGCCGGCGTCACCGGCCCCTACGCCGTGTTCTGTCCCTTCACCACCCGGCCCCAGAAGCACTGGTTCGACGAGCGCTGGGGCGAACTGGCGCGGGAGCTGCCCGGGCGCCTGGATCTCGCCCCGGTGGTGCTGGGCGGCCCCGGCGACCGGGAGCACGCCGGCCGGCTGCTGGCGGGGGCCGGCCCGGCGGTGTCGCTGGCGGGCCGGCTGGATCTGCGGGCCTCGGCAGCCCTGGTGGCCGAATCCAGCCTGCTGGTGGGGGTCGACACCGGCCTGACCCACATGGGCACCGCCTTCGGCGTGCCCACCCTGACCCTGTTCGGCTCCACCCGGCCCTACCTGCACACGGACAGCCCCCGCACCCGGGTGCTCTACCACGCGCTGTGGTGCTCTCCCTGCCGGCGCCGGCCCATTTGCGGCGGTGTGTACAGTTGCATGCGCCTGCACCAGCCGGGCAGCGTGCTGGATGCCGCAAGCGAGCTGCTGGAGGCCGGATGAAGGTCCTGCATGTGGAAAGCGGCCGCCACCTCTACGGCGGCGCGCTGCAGGTGCTGTTCCTGCTGCGCGGGCTGCCCGCCCACGGCGTGGACAGCGTGCTCGCCTGCCCGCCCGGCAGTGCCATCGCCGCCGCCGCCCGGGAGGAGGGCATGCAGGTCCGGGAGGTGTCCATGGGCGGCGACCTGGACCTGCCCCTGGTGGGCCGCCTGACCCGGCTGATCCGCGCCGAGCGCCCGGACCTGGTGCACCTGCACAGCCGCCGCGGGGCGGATGTCCTGGGCGGTCTCGCCGCCCGCCGGGCCGGCGTGCCGGCAGTGCTGAGCCGCCGGGTGGACAACCCCGAGCCGCGCCCCTGGGTGGCGCTGAAGTACCGGCTCTATGACCACGTCATCACCATCTCGCAAGCCATCCGGCAGGTGCTGCTGGCCGAGGGCGTACCCGCCGGCAAGGTCACCTGCGTGCCCAGCGCGGTGGACACCGAGCGCTACCGGCCCGGCGGCGACCGGGAGCGGTTCCGGCGCGAGTTCGGCCTGGAGGCGGACGAGCTCACCGTCGGCATGGCGGCGCAGTTCATCCCCCGCAAGGGCCACCGGGTGCTGGTGGACGCCGCACCGGCGGTACTCCAGGCCCACCCCCGCACGCGCTTTCTGCTGTTCGGTCAGGGACCGGAGGAGTTCGCCGTGCGCCGCCGGGTCACCGAGGCCGGTCTTGGGGAACGGTTCGCGTTCGCCGGCTTCCGCGACGACCTGGAGGAACTGCTGCCCTGCCTGGACCTGCTGGCCCACCCGGCCTCCATGGAGGGTCTCGGCGTCATCCTGCTGCAGGCCGCCGCCTGCGGCGTACCCGCGGTGGCC
>CAZAQB010000114.1:0-10580 GCA_964487155.1 uncultured Ectothiorhodospiraceae bacterium | reverse complement strand
CCAGGAGCCGCCGCCTGGTCAGTGCTTGTGACCTTCGGAGTGATCCATCCCGGAGTGGTCCATCTTCTTCTTCATGCCGCCGCCGGGGCCCATGCTGCCCACCCCCTGGACGGTGACCCGGGTGGTGACCTGGCCGGCCTCGTCGAACACCAGGGTCAGGGGAAAGCTCTCGCCCTCCTTGAGGGGCGACTTCAGGTCGATGAGCATGATGTGGTTGCCGCCGGGCTGGAACACGGCGGGCTCGCCGGGATGGACTTCCACCGCCGAGACCTGGCGCATGCGCATCATGCCGCCGTCCATGGTATGGGTGTGCAGCTCCACCTTGCGCGAGACCGGCGAAGTGGCGCCCACCAGGCGATCCATCTGCTGGCCGTGGTTCACCACCCTGAGGTAGGCGGCGCCATTGGGGGCATTGCCGGGGGTGGCCCGGGCCCAGGGCTGCTCGACCTTCAGGCCCATGCCGCCGTGGTCGCCGGCGGCCGCCGCCAGCGGCATCAGCGCCATCGCCAGGACGCCCATCAGAACCGCGCGGCGGGGCATCGGGAATTTCATGGATCAGCTCTCCTCGGTTGCAGTGTCGGCGGGACTGGCGGCCAGGGCCTGCTCCAGGCGCTGCGCCAGTTCCTCGGAACTCAGGCCGTGGGGGTAGATGTCCTGCAGCTTTCCCTCGGGTCCCACCAGGTAGAGGCTCGCGGTGTGGTCCACCAGGTACTTGCCCTGGTAGTCCATGGTGCGGTAGGCGGCCCCGAAACTGCGCGCCGCCTTGCTGATGGCCCGCTTCTCGCCGGTGAGGCCGAGGATGTCTGGATGGAAAGCGTCGGTGTAAGCCGCCAGGGTCGCGGGGGTATCGCGCCGGGCATCCACCGAGATGAACAGCGGCTTCAGTGCCGCCGCCTTGCCATCCAGCTGGCGCAGGGCGGCGGCGATGGTGGCCATGCCAGTGGGGCAGACGTCCGGGCAGTTGGTGAAACCGAAGAACACCAGCAGGTGGCGGCCGCGAAAATCCTCCGCGCTGACGGTGCGCCCGTCCTCGGCCCGCAGTTCGAACCGTACGGTCTCGTCCGGCGCTTCCGGGTAGTCCTGCGCCGGGGCCTGGGCCGCCCAGGCCAGGGACGCCGCCAGCAGCAGTGCGGCGGCGCGGCGGATGGCCTGGGGCAGGCCGGGGGTTGCCAGGGGCATGGCGCCTCCCTCGAGTTCACGCGGCATGTTGGCAGCACACTGTAACGCGCCGGCCGGCCATAGACGAATGCGGCAATTTGCCGCACTGAGCAGCGTGGCGGCGGCGCGGCGCTCGGGAGTAGCATGGCGCGCAATGCCTGATGCCAGCCCCGGCGGGCCCCCGGTAGCCAAGGCCAACCTGAGACGGCTGCTGCAGCTTCGCAACCTCCTGCTTGCGGTGGAGGTGGCCGGTCTCGCTGTGGCCGGCCTGTATTTCGCCATCCCCATACCCCACGGGCCCATCGCGGCCCTGCTGGGCCTGACCGCCGCGGCCAGTGCCCTCACGTGGCTGCGGCTGCGCCAGCCATGGCCGGTAACGGACATCGAGCTTCTGGCCCAGCTGCTGGTGGACGTGGCCCTGCTCACCGGCCTGTTCCTGCTCACCGGCGGCGCGCTGAACCCCTTCCTGTCCATCTACCTGCTGCCGCTGTGCGTGGCGGCGGTGGTGCTGCCGCTCGCCTATACCGCTCTGGTAACCCTGGTCACCACCGGCTGTTATTCCTGGCTCACCTACATCTCCCTGCCACTGGCAGGCGACCATGCCCACGGCGGTTTCGGCCTGCATCTGCTGGGCATGTGGGGCACCTTCGTGGTGAGCGCCGTGCTGATCGCCGGATTCGTCACCGCCATGGCCCGGTCACTGCGCGAGCGGGACCGGCAACTCGCCGCGGCCCGGGAAGAGACCCTGCGCAACGAGCGCATCGTTGCCCTGGGCACCCTGGCCGCGGGGGCCGCCCACGAGATGGCCACGCCGCTGTCCACCATGGCGGTGGTGGCCCGGGAGCTGGAGCTGGAGCATGCCGACGACGCCGAGCTGCGGGAGTCCGTGGCCATCCTCTGCGACCAGATCCGCCACTGCGAGCAGGTGCTGAGCGACCTGATGGGTGGCGCCGGCGAGCAGCGCCTCGCGGGTGGCCACAGCCAGCCGGTGGACCGCTTCCTCGCCGAGCTGCTGGACAAGTGGCGGCTGCTGCGCCCGGAGGTCCAGTTCCACTACAACCTGGGCGGGCCCCGCCCGGCGCCGGAGGTGGTGGTGGACCAGACTCTGGGCCAGGCGGTGCTGAACCTGCTGAACAATGCCGCCGACGCCTCACCGCAGGACGTGGAGATCCGTGGCGACTGGGACACGCAGGCTCTCACCGTGGAAATCCGCGACCGCGGCCCCGGGCTTACCGAGGAGGTGCAGCGCCAGGCGGGCGAGGCCTTCTTCACCACCAAGGGAGATTCGGCCCGCTTCGGCTTGGGGGTGTTCCTCGCCAACGCCACCGTGGGCCGCTTCGGCGGCTCGGTGACCCTGCGCAACCGCGACGGCGGCGGCGCCTGCACCCGGGTGGACCTGCCGCTGCGCGGGCTCACCACCGGGGCGGGCGCATGAACCAGCGGGCGGCCGGCCCCACCCTGCTGCTGGCGGACGACGACGCCACCTTCTGCCACGTGCTGGCAAAAGCGCTCGCCCGCCGCGGCTTCCGGGTCCGGGTGGCCCACGAGGTGCCCGGCGCCCTCGCCCTGTGCGCGGACCAGCCGCCGGAGTACGCCGTGGTGGACCTGCGCATGCCGGGGGAGTCCGGCCTGGTGCTGGTGGACCGGCTGCGGGAGCTGGCGCCTGACGCCCGGGTGGTGGTGCTGACCGGCTACTCCAGCATCGCCACCGCCGTGGAGGCCATCAAGCTGGGGGCCTGCCACTACCTCACCAAGCCCGCCAACGCCGACCAGATCGTGGCGGCCTTCGGCCGCGGGCAGGGCGATCCCAGCGTGGCGCCCGCCGAGCGCCCCCTGTCGGTGGGGCGCCTGGAGTGGGAGTACCTGCAGCAGACCCTGGCCGCCCACGACGGCAACATCTCCCGCACCGCCCGGGCGCTGGGCATGCACCGGCGCACCCTGCAGCGCAAGCTGGCCAAACGTCCGCGCCGCGAGTAGGACGGCCGGGAGCCCTCCTCCTGGAGGGTGCGACAACCTGCCCCTGCGACAACGTGTCTCTTTCGGGCGACATCGGGAGCTGGGTAGCCTCCATCGTGACAATCTTGTCGTAGGTGATGGAGGGGTTTGAAATGACACGAATTGTTTCGGCGCGTCTAGGCGGTGCTCTGATGACGGCGGCTGCCCTGGCGGCGGGCTGTGGCGGGGGCGGCAGTAGTTCCGGCAGCGACGGCGGGGCGGCGCCCACCGATCTCACCGTGCAGTTCGCCGCCCAGGTCGCCGACCAGCCGGTGGAGTGCGGCCAGATCTACAGCGGCGTCGGCGAGGGCGTGCAGAACACCTACCAGGTGAACGACTTCCGCTTCTACATCGCCGATGTGCATCTCCATGGCAACGGCCGCACCGTGGACGTGGACCTCGAGCAGGACGGCGTCTGGCAGTTCGAGAACCTGGCGCTGCTGGACTTCGAGGACGGCTGCGGTGACGCCGGTACGCCGGAGATGAACAAAACCATCACCGGCACGCCCCAGGGCGACATCAGCGGCCTCAACGAGTTCTGCTTCACCCTCGGCGTGCCCTTCGACAAGAACCACATCGACGAGGCCACCGCCGATTCGCCCCTCAACGCCTCGGGCATGCTCTGGGCCTGGACCTCCGGGCGCAAGTTCCTGCGGGTGGACGGTGTGGGCGACCCCGGCGGCCAGAACGTCGCCTACAACGTGCACCTGGGCAGCACCGGCTGCGTCGACAGCGGCGGTGATCCGGCCCCGGACTCCCAGTGCAACTTCTCCAACCGGGCCGAGTTCTGCCTGACCGACTTCGACCCCTCCAGCGATGTGGTGGTGGCCGATCTGGCGGTGGCGCTGGAGCACGCCAATATCGTGGTTAACACGCCGGATACCCAGCCGGGCTGCATGTCCGCCAACGCCGACCCGGAGTGCATCCCGGTCCTGCCCCACATCGGTCTGGACTTCACCTTCGACGACGGGGCCAACCCGCCCGTGGTGCACGACGCCCACGCCAGCCTGTTCCGCAAGGCCACGCCCTGAGGCGCTCCATGACCCGGTGCTGCGCTGTGACGCGCCCGCTGCTGGCGGGCGCGCTGTTGCTCCTGGCCGGCTGTGGCGGCGGGGGGTCCTCCGGACCCTCCGCCGGCCAGGCCACGGCCCAGACCTTCGACTGGGACCTGCCGGCGGGCTTCCCGGTGCCGGTGACCCCTGCCGCCAATCCCATGAGCGAGGCCAAGGTGGCCCTGGGCCGGCGGCTGTTCTACGACACCCGGCTGTCGGTCAACGACAGCCTGTCCTGCGCCGGCTGCCACCAGCAGCGCTTCGGCTTCGCCGACGCCCGGGCACTGCCGGTGGGGGCCACCGGGGATGTCCACCCGCGCAACAGCATGGGTCTCGCCAACGTCGTCTACAACGCCACCCAGAACTGGGCCAACCCGGCCATCACCACCCTGCACGACCAGGCGCTGATCCCTATGTTCGGGGAGTTCCCGGTGGAACTGGGCTGGAGCGGCCACGAGCAGGAGATCCTGGACCGGCTGCGCCGGGATCCGGACTACCCGGCCCTGTTCGCCGACGCCTATCCCGAGGCGGACCAGCCCATCACGCCGCTGAATGTGGCCAAGGGGGTGGCCGCGTTCGTGGCGACGCTGATCGCCGGCAACTCGGCCTATGACCAGGCGGTGTTCCAGGGCCGGCCGCAGGCCCTGTCGGCGGCCGCCACCCGGGGCATGGATCTGTTCTTCTCCGAGCGCCTGGAGTGCTTCCACTGCCACGGCGGTTTCAACCTGGCCCAGTCGGTGGACTTCGAGGGGCTGGCCTTCGACCAGTCGTTCTTCCAGAACAACGGCCTCTACAACGTCGACGGCCAGGGCGGCTACCCGGCGGACAACCGGGGCCTCTGGGAATTCACCCTGGAGGACCGGGACATGGGCCGCTTCCGGGCGCCGGCGCTGCGCAATATCGCCCTGACGGCGCCCTACATGCACGACGGCTCCATCGCCACCCTGGAGGAGGTCATCGCCCACTACGCCCGGGGCGGGCGGCTGATCGAGTCCGGCCCCCACGCCGGCGACGGCGCGGCGAGCCCGGTGAAGAGCAGCCTGATCGCCGGCTTCAGCATCAGCCCGGACGAGATCCAGGACCTGCTGGCCTTCTTCGAGGCGCTGACCGACTGGAGCTTCATCTGCGATCCGGCCCTGGCGGATCCCTTCGGCAACATCCCGCCCCATCCCCGCTGCCTGGAGTAGCAGGCCCCGACGCGCGGGCGGGAAAACCAATCGAGATGCAACAGGGGGTGACATGAACAGGATTCTCAGGCGGCTGCCGGTGCTCGGCCTGGTCGCTGCAGCCATCGCGGTGTCCGGCCCGGCCGCGGCCAACTGTGGGGCGGCGGTGTGCACCCTGAACACCCAGTGGGAGACCCAGGGGGTCACGACCCGCAGCGGCTGGCGCTTCGACGCCGCCTACGAGTTCGTGGAGCAGGACCAGGCCCGCTCCGGCACCGACGACCTCGACGATGACGAGATCCCCCGGGACCACGGCATCGTGCTCACCGTCAGCCGCACCGTGAAGCTGACAGCGGCGTACTCGGCGGGCCGCGACTGGGGCGTCACGGCCATGCTGCCCATCGTCAACCGCCGCAACCGCATCATCACGCCGCCAGAGGAAAGCGCCGGCACCGGCGGCGTCACCGTGACGCCGGTGGCGGTCGCAGGCGGGGTTGTCGGCGCGCTGCCGCGCCGCGATGCGGGCGTGGCGCCGCTGCACGCCGGCCACGACCACGGCCCCTCGGGCGGTGTGGACTCCTGGGAGTTTACCCGGCCGGGCGACCTGCGGGTGCTGGGCCGGCTGGGCATCGGCGGTACCTCCGCGGGGGTGCTTGCGGGGCTCAAGCTGCCCACCGGCCCGTTCGACTTCACCAACGACGAGGGCTTCCGCCTGGAGCGCTCCCTGCAGGCCGGCACCGGCACTGCCGACAGCCTGCTGGGGGCCTATTACAGCTACACCCATCCGGTGTCCTCCCACGGCTTCTTCGCCCAGGCATTGTGGCAGCACGCGCTGTTCGAGCGCTCGGGCTATCAGCCGGGGGACTCCCTGGGTCTGGATCTCGGCTACCGCTACGCGCTGACCGGCCGCATCGGCCTCGCGCTGCAGGTCAACACCCTGATCCGCGACCGCGACGACGGCGAGGAAGCCGAGCCGGCGGACACCGGCAGCGAGGAGGTCATGGTGAGCCCGGGGGTGAGCTTCCAGCCCGTGCAGCGGGTGCAGCTCTACGCCTTCGCCCAGTTGCCGGCATACCGCCGGGTGAACGGCATCCAGGAGGTCAGCGACTACAACCTGGCCGGCGGTGTCAGCGTGCGGTTCTGACCGCCGCTACCCCGGGCCGAGTCGGCCGTCGGTCGTAGGGTGGGCAGAGCGAAGCGAAGCCCACCGTCATGGCCGCATGGAGACCGGACGCTGGGATTGCGCTGCGCCCCATCCCAGCTTGGAGCAGCCAGGCGTTGACGCCCCATGCGGGTGGGCAGAGCGCGCGAATCCCAACCCTCGCAGTCGCCGGATGCGGCGCTTCGCGCCTTATCCGGCCTACGCGAGCCTCGGCTGTGCCGCGGGGCCGTGGCGGAGGGCGTAGGCCGGATAAGCGCAGCGCATCCGGCATCCCCGAACCACCGGGCCGAAGACGGTGGGCGTCGCTTCGCTCTGCCCACCCTACGCAAGCGACGGCGCGCCGCCCGGCGCGGCTAGTAACTGCGCAACGACCCGCCGAAGAATCAGCGCCGCGCCCAGACGCGCCGGATGCGGGGCCGCGCGCCTTACCCGGCCTGCGCGGGCCCGGTCACGCTTGTGGGCTTGGCCGAAGGACGTAGGCCGGATAAGCGAAGCGCATCCGGCATCCCCAACTGCCGAAGCGGTGGTTTCCGCCTCGCGACAGCCAACCTGACGAGACCTAATACCCCCCCTTCTTGCCCACCCCCACGTAGGTGAACTCCCAGCTCGCCTCGAAGGGCTCAAGCCAGGGCCCCAGGCCGGTCTCCCGGTCGAAATGACGCGGGAAGACATCCTCCGAGGGCGGGCTGATGCGGAAGGTCAGCGTGTACTTGCCGGGCCCGGGCATGGCCACGTTGGCGCCGTAGTGGGGCCCGTCGTTGGCCAGCATGGGCACCAGCGGTCCCTCGGAAGACCAGTCGCTGCCCTTGCGGGCCAGGGTGTAGTGGATGTTCAGATACGGCACCCAGGCGCCCACCGGGAAGCCGTGGCCCTCCTTGGCCATGCGGATCACCGCCTCCAGGTGCACGCCGGGCATGTCCATGGCGCCACCGTTGCCATGGTCTTTACCGCGACCGTGGTGGTGGCCGTGGCCGGCGTGCTCGCCGGTCATCTTCACTTCCTGGATGTAGATGCCCTGCACCGAGAGGCCGTTGCGCACCACCGGCTCGCCGGTCTCGTACACCGCCGCCGGCGCGGCACCGGCCAGGGTCAGGCCCGCGGCCAGCATGGCCGCCTGCATCAGTCGCTTCATGGTCGTCCTGCCTCGCGTTGGAAAGAAAGCGGATTGAAGGGCCGAATTCAGAGCCCGAAGATCGCCACCCACCAGGCGCCGCCAGCCAGCAGGCTGCCGGCCAGGCCGGGCAGCAGGGGCAGGGCGCGGCTCGGGCCGGCCACCCCCTGGCGCGCCAGGATGGCGTTGCCCAGCCACAGGCTCCAGGCGAGCGCCAGGGCGAAACAGACGGCCTTGCCGGCGGCCGGGGCGCCCGCGCCCAGCACCGCCAGGCCGTCGAACAGCTCGCCGCCCAGGCCGATCACCAGCGAGATCATGGCCACCGGCGCGTACTGGTAGCCCAGCTCCACGAACCGGGTGCGGAAGTCCGCGTCGGCGCCCAGGCGCCCGGCCAGCCAGGAGGCGGCTCCGGTGGTGGCCGCCAGGGCGGCGGCGAAGGCGGCCGCGAAGGCGCCCATGAAGCCGGTGATCATCAGGAAGTCGAGCCAGACGAATACCTCCCGGCGCTCCGGGTGGACGCTCATCAGCCACCAGGGGCCAGGCTCGCCGATCCAGAACCACTCCCGCTCGATGGCCCAGACTCCGAAGGCCTGGCGCAGCTCCTGGTAGAGGGGCAGCACCAGCCACAGGAAGCCGCCCAGGGCGATGCCGGTGCCGATGAACAGGAACCACACCTCCACCGGGTTGGCGTGGTGCTCGCGGATGCGCTCCACCTCCTCGCCCGGCCGGCGCAGCCGCAGCCGCAGTCCGCCTTTGGCTTTGGGCTCGACGCAGCGGAAGCACTCGATGCAGTGGCGGGACTCTTCCTTGCGGGAGATGTCGATCATGGTGGGGCACAGCCCCTTCTCGGTGTAGCGGTCGCCGCCGGGCCTCGGTGCCTTGGCAGCGAACTGCACCGCACCGAGCCGCGAGAAGATGCCCAGCAGCAGGCCGATGGGGCAGGCGTGTCGGCACCAGGCCCGCCGGTGCAGCCGGCCCCACACCGCCCCGAAGACGATGGCAAGCCCCATGGTGCCGCCGAAGACCAGCGCGGCCGCCTCGGGGTGGTCGCGCACGCCCACGGTCTGGCCCAGCACGGTGATCACCACGAAGCTCACCACCGGCAGCCACTCCCAGCGCACCCAGGCGGGGATGGCCCGGCGCAGCCCGTGGCGGTTGGCGAACTCAGAGGCCGCGCCCATGGGACACATCAACCCGCACCAGCTGCGCCCGGTGACCAGTACCGACAGGAACACCAGCGGGAACCACAGGCCCCACAGGGCGTAGGAGGCGGCCTCGGTGAGGTTGGTCAGCGGCGTGGCGTGCTCGGGGGGTTCGGGCAGGAACAGCGGCCCCAGGATGATGACCAGGAAGGCCACGAAGAAACCCAGGTGCACCCAGGCCAGGCGGCTGCGGTGGCGCACGAAGAAGGCCTCCAGCCGTGCGGCCAGGCGGTCAGGGGCGCGGGGCGTACCCAGAGTCGAACCGCAGGTGCTCACGCTGTTCCTCCAGCCCGTCGCGGCGGGCCCGGTGGTCCGGCGTCCCCGGCACGGGCCACCGGAGCGAAACCGGAATCTCATGTCGCGGGTATTTTCGGTAGTGCGGGCCGCCGTGGGGCGATGCAGGTCAAGATCCGGCGCGATCCGCCCCGCCGGAGGCGCCGGCCGCGGCCCTTCGCAGGCGCCGTTGCAGGGAGCACACTGGATTACGGGTGAGGCGCCAGGGCAGGGGGAGGCGATGGGGGCGGGGCATGGGACGTTGGCGGCCGGCGCGCTGGCCGTGGTGCTGGCCGGCGATGCCGCGGCCCAGACCCTGGACGACCAGCTGGATTTCTTCCTGCGCGAGCAGTGCGCCGCCTTGCAGTTCGAGCGCGACGGGCCGTTCCTCGCGCCGGGCCAGGCCTCCGCGGCCCTGGCCAGCGTCTGCGGCGGCCCCCCCCAGGCGCAGCTGCCGGCGCCGGGCACCACCACCACGGTGGCGGTCTCCGGCGGGGCGGCCGCGGCGGCGGCTGTTTCCCGGGGGGCGGAGAGCGCCCGGGAGAGCCTGCGCCGCCGCCAGCAGGACCTGCGCGAGGACGACCCTGAAGCACCCCGCGGCGGCGCCGCCGGGGACACCACGAACCTGGCCCGCTGGGGCCGCTGGGGGATCTTCCTGGGGGGCGGCTACGAGCGCCTGGAGCGCGATCCCACCGCCTTCGAGGACGGCCAGCAGGCCCACACCGTGTCACTGAATCTGGGCGCGGACTACCGCCTGGGCGGCTCCGGCGTGATGGGCATTGCCGCCAGCCTGGCCCGCCAGTCCGGCGACTTCGACAGCGGCGGCGACTACGGCAGCCGGCGCCTGGGGATCACAATGCTGGCGTCCTGGTTCCCGAGCCGGGACAGCTTCCTGGACCTGGCCGGCGGCTTCGGCCGCCAGCGCCTCGACACCAGCCGCATCGCCTCGCGGGACGTGATCACCACGGCTGCCGACGGCAACCAGACGGTCTCCTTCGAGATCCCGCCGGCGGGCGTGGACGCCGACGTGGAGGCCGGCTACCTGGAGGCGTACCTGCTGGCCGGCCACGACTTCAGCGCCGGCGCCGTCACCGCCGGTCCGCGCCTGGGCCTGGAGGCGGTGCGGCGCCACACCGATGCCTACACGGAGACCGGCGACTCGCCCATGACCCTGGCCTTCGACGACCAGACGGAGGTCTCCCTGCGCAGCACCCTGGGCGTGCAGCTGAGCGCCGCCCTGACGCCCGCGTTCGGCGTCCTGGTGCCCCAGTTCAACGCCGACTGGGTGCATGAGTTCCGGGACGACCAGCGCGACATCCGGGTGCGCTTCGCGGGCGACCTGCGCGACGCCCCGGTGGAGTTCACGTTCCAGGACGCGCCGCCAGACCGGGACTTCTTCCGCCTGCGCCTGGGCCTGGCGGCGGTGCTGCCCATGGGTCTCAGCCTGTTCGCCTCCGGCCA
>CAZAQB010000113.1:0-10806 GCA_964487155.1 uncultured Ectothiorhodospiraceae bacterium | reverse complement strand
ATGGCTGCCCCCTGTGAACTGCCGCTCGGCACGAGTCCCGCTCCCGGCCGGGACAAGCCAAGTATAGGCGGCGCAAGGGATCTGACGCGGCGTGCCGGCGGTCAGCGGCGGGGCTGTATCTGGTCCGCGGAGAAGCCCCAGACGCCGCGCTGCTGGTGGCGGGCGATGCGCTCCAGGGCGTGGTACTGGAACGGCGCATCGGGCAGGGCGAGCGCCCAGCCCTGGCTCAGCAGGTAGGCGCTCAGATCCTCCTCGCCCACGAAACAGCGGCCGGTGGCCGAACGGTCGTGGTGCCGTGCCAGGAGCTCGCAACGCACGAAGCCCTGGATCTTGAACTCCAGTGCCAGCACCGCCCGGGAGCCGCAGATCACCGGCCGCATGAAGGTGCGGCAGTGCCGGCCGGTCTCCGGGATGTGGATGCCGTAGAGGTGGACCGTGGTGTTGCGGATGCGCAGGGTGGCGTCGTCCTGGACGATGGCGTAGCTGTGCAGCTCGGCGGCGCCAGCGGGGGCCAGGCAGAGCAGTGCGGCCAGCAGCAGGGTCGCGCGTCGCAGGTTCATGGCGGTGCCGGCTTCAGGATTGCGGGCCATGCCGGATTGGACCGGCGGCGCGGCGCGGGGTTGCAGGGTGTTGCCCGGGCCGTGGCCGGTAGGGTGGGCAGAGCGCAGCGAAGCCCACCGTCTTGGCCAGAGCGCCCATGCGGTGGCGCGGCGCCGGCGGGCGCGTCGAAGAGCGTCACGTAGCGCTGCGCGCAACGTGACCTGCGGCGGGCTTCGGCGAGCCGGTAGCGCCGTAGGTCACGGTGCGAAGCTCCGTGACGGGGGCTGTCGGTTGCCGGGAGCAACCGACCTACGCGCTGCCCACCCTACGCGAGACGACGGCGCGGGCCTCAGTCCTCCGGCTCGTAGCCGAGGTTGGGGCCGAGCCATTTCTCGATCTCGCGCACGCTCATGCCCTTGCGCTTCGCGTAGTCGTCCACCTGGTCGCGGTAGATGCGGCCGACGGCGAAGTAGCGGGCCTCGGGGTGGGCGAAGTACCAGCCGGAGACCGCCGCTGTGGGCAGCATGGCCCGGGACTCGGTGAGCTGGATGCCGGCGTTGGCCTCCACGTCCAGCAGCTCCCAGAGCAGGTCCTTCTCGGTGTGGTCGGGGCAGGCCGGGTAGCCGGGGGCGGGGCGGATGCCGCGGTACTGCTCCTTGATGAGCTGGTCGTTGCTGAGGTGCTCCTCCGGGGCGTAGCCCCAGAATTCGGTGCGCACCCGCTGGTGCAACCGCTCGGCGAAGGCCTCCGCCAGGCGGTCGGCCAGGGCCTTGACCATGATGGCGCGGTAGTCGTCGTGGTCGGCCTCGAAGCGGGCCACATGCTCTTCGATGCCCACGCCGGCGGTGACGGCGAAGGCGCCCATCCAGTCCTGCAGGCCGGTGTCCCTGGGCGCGACGAAGTCCGCCAGGCACTGGTTGGGACGGCCCGGGGGTTTCTCGCCCTGCTGGCGCAGGTGGTGCAGAAGCAGGCGCACCTCAGCGCGGCGGTCGTCGGTGTAGATGGCGGTGTCGTCTCCCACGGCATTGGCCGGGAACAGGCCGAACACGGCCCGGGCGGCGAGCCAGCCCTCCTCGACGATCTGCGCCAGCATGGCTCTGGCGTCGGCCAGCAGCTTGCCGGCCTCCTCGCCGCGCTCGGGGTCGTCGAGGATCTTCGGGTAGCTGCCGGGCATCTCCCAGGCATGGAAGAAGGGGGTCCAGTCGACGGCCTCGGCCAGCTCGGCCAGGGGGTAGTCCTCCAGTACGTGCAGGCCGGGCTGTCGCGGAGCCACCGGCTCGAAGCCGTTCCAGTCGATGGGGGTGGCGTTGGCCCGGGCGGCGTCGAGGCGCACCCATTTCTGCTTCTTCTGGCGGCCGGCGTGCTGGGCGCGGACCTGCTCGTATTCCTTCCGGATGCCCGCCGCGTAGGCTTCGTAGCGGGTCTCGCTCACCAGGTTGGAGGCCACCCCCACGGCCCGGGAGGCGTCCTTCACGTAGATGACGTCGCCTGCGTAGGCGGGCGCGATCTTCACCGCGGTATGCACCCGGGAGGTGGTGGCGCCGCCGATCAGCAGCGGGCGGCTCATGCCCCGGCGCTGCATCTCCTTGGCGACGTTGACCATCTCCTCAAGTGAGGGGGTGATCAGCCCGGACAGGCCGATGATGTCCACCCCCAGCGAGTCGGCGGAATCCAGGATTTTCTCCGCCGGCACCATCACCCCGAGGTCGTGCACCTGGAAGTTGTTGCACTGGAGCACCACGCCGACGATGTTCTTGCCGATGTCGTGGACGTCGCCCTTCACCGTGGCCATCAGCACCCGGCCGGCCGGGGCGTCGTCGGTGACGCCCCGGGCCTGTTTCTCTTCCTCGATGTAGGGCAGCAGGTAGGCCACGGCCTTTTTCATCACCCGGGCGGACTTCACCACCTGGGGCAGGAACATCTTGCCGGCGCCGAACAGGTCGCCGACCACGTTCATGCCGTCCATCAGCGGCCCCTCGATCACCTCGATGGGGCGGTCGAACTGCTGGCGGGCCTCTTCGACGTCCTCGTCCACGTAGTCGGCGATGCCCTTCACCAGGGCGTGCTCCAGGCGCGCGGCCACCGGCTGCTCCCGCCAGGCGAGGTCCTGTTCGGCCTTCTTCCCGCCCTGGCCCCGGTAGCGCTCGGCGAGCTCCAGCAGGCGCTCGGTGGCGTCCTCCCGGCGGGCCAGGATGACGTCCTCCACATGCTCGCGAAGCTCCGCGTCGATCTGGTCGTAGACCTCGATCTGGCCGGCATTGACGATCGCCATGTCCAGTCCGGCGCGGATGGCGTGGTAGAGGAACACCGAGTGCATGGCCTCGCGCACCCGGTCGTTGCCCCGGAACGAGAACGACAGGTTGGAAAGCCCGCCGCTGACCCGGGCCCGGGGCAGGTTGTGCTTGATCCAGCGGGTGGCCTCGATGAAGTCGATGCCGTAGCGGTCGTGCTCGGCGATGCCGGTAGCCACCGGGAAGATGTTGGGGTCGAAGATGATGTCCTCGGCGGGGAAGCCGAGTCGCTCGGTGAGCAGCCGGTAGGCGCGCTGGCAGATGTCGATGCGCCGCTGGTAGGTGTCGGCCTGGCCGTCCTCGTCGAAGGCCATCACCACCACCGCCGCGCCATAGCGCAGGCAGCGCCGCGCCTGCTCCAGGAAGGATTCCTCCCCTTCCTTCAGCGAGATGGAGTTCACCACCGCCTTGCCCTGCAGGCATTTGAGTCCGGCCTCGATGGCCTCGAACTTGGAGGAGTCGACCATCACCGGCACCCGGGCGATGTCCGGCTCGGAGCCCACCAGGTTCAGGTAGGTGACCATGGCGGCGGCGGCGTCGAGCATGCCCTCGTCCATGTTGATGTCGATGATCTGGGCGCCGTTGTCCACCTGATCGCGGGCCACCTCCAGGGCGGTGTCGTAGTCCTCCTCCTTGATCAGGCGCTTGAAGCGCGCCGAGCCGGTGACGTTGGTGCGCTCGCCGATGTTTACGAACAGGGAGTCGGCGCCGATGTTGCAGGGCTCCAGGCCCGACAGGCGCATGGCCGGTTCCAGCTCCGGGATCTGGCGCGGGGCGAGCCCGTCGACGGCGGCGCGAATCGCGCGGATGTGCTCCGGGGTGGTGCCGCAGCAGCCGCCGACCACGTTGACGAAGCCGCTCTCGGCGAACTCCCGGATGATGCCGGCCATGAACTCCGGGGAGTGGTCGTACTCGCCGAACTCGTTGGGCAGCCCGGCGTTGGGGTATACGGTGACGTAGGTGTCGGCGACCCGGCTGATCTCCTGCACGAAGGGGCGCATCAGGTCGGCCCCCAGGGCGCAGTTCAGCCCCACAGTGAACGCCCGGGCGTGGCGCACCGAGTTCCAGAACGCCTCGGTGGTCTGGCCTGAGAGGGTGCGCCCGGAGTTGTCGGTGATGGTGCCGGAGATCATCACCGGCCACCGCCGGCCCAGTTCGTCGAACAGCTCCTCCAGGGCGAAGATCGCCGCCTTGGCGTTGAGGGTGTCGAAGATGGTCTCCACCAGGATCAGGTCGGCGCCGCCGTCGATCAGGCCCCGGGCGGCCTCCCGGTAGGCCTCCCGCAACGCGTCGAAGGTGACGTTGCGCTTGCCGGGGTCGTTGACGTCCGGCGAGATGGAGGCGGTGCGGTTGGTCGGGCCGATGGCGCCGGCCACGAAGCGGCGTTCTCCGGGGTTGGCGGCCTCGAATTCGTCACAGGCCTTCCGGGCGATCCGGGCGGCCGCCACGTTCAGCTCGAAGGCCAAATGCTCCAGGCCGTAGTCGGCCTGGGCGATGGTGGTGGAGCTGAAGGTGTTGGTCTCGAGGATATCCGCCCCGGCCTCCAGGTTGGCCCGGTGGATCGCCTTGATGACGTCTGGCCGGGTCAGCACCAGCAGGTCGTTGTTGCCCTTCAGATCATGGGCATGGCCGGCCAGGCGCTCACTGCGGAAGTCCGCCTCTTCGAGCTGGTAGGACTGGATCATGGTGCCCATGGCGCAATCCAGCACCAGGATGCGCGAGGCAAGCGACTCGGTGAGGGCGGTCAGGGCGTCGGACATGGTCGGGTCCCAGGTTGGAATGCTTCGCGGCCCGGGAGGTTAGCACGCGGCGCGGGTGGGAGAGAGGGTTCAGCCGCGAGATGCACGCGAAATGCGCGTAAGGGAAATAGCCGCAGATGAACGCCGATGGACGCAGATATTGTAGGAATGTTGGGCGGCCTCGACTTGCGTGCCAGGGTTCCACGGCGTCGGGCATGGACGGCTCAAAAAATCAGTCTCCCATCTGCGCCCATCTGCGTTCATCTGCGGCTAACTCTCCTCTTTCGCACCCGCAAGCGCCGCCTCCACCAGGTGCCGGAACAGCCGGCGCTGCTCGGGGCGCTGGGGGAGGTACTCCGGGTGCCACTGCACGCCGATGACGAAAGGGCGGGCGGGATCCTCGATGGCCTGGACCACGGTGCTGGACTCCCGGGCGACGATCACCAGGCCCTGACCGGGCTCACGGATGGCCTGGGAATGCAGGGCGTTCACCCGGCATTTCGGCCGGCCCAGGATGCTCGCCAGGCGGCTGCGGGGGGCCAGGTCCACGGACTTGTAGGGCAGCACGGTGCGCAGCTGCGGGGTCTCCGTGTAGAAGTCGGCGAGGTCCTGGTAGAGGCTGCCGCCGCGGCGCACGTTGAGCAGCTGGGCCCCCCGGCAGATGCCCAGGATGGGCAGGCCCCGGGCGTCGGCATGGTCGATCAGCGCGCCCTCCAGTTCGTCGCGGTCCCCGTCGCCGCGGCCCTCGGTGCTCTTCAGGCTGAGCAGCCGGCGCAGCACATAGAACAGGGGGAACAGCAGCCAGGTGGCCAGCCGCCGGGTCCAGTGCCGGGAGCTGCCGGGGCCGGTGCCCTGTTCCACCACCAGGGGTTCCTGGCCGTACAGGGCGGGGGCCACGTCGGCGCCGCCGCCGATGATCAGCCCGTCGAGCGGCGCCGGGCTCCGGGGGCGGGCCGGGGTGATACGCCGCGGCCGGCCGCCGGCCAGCCGCACGCCCAGGGCGGCGGCCAGCCACAGGGCGGTGCCTCCCCGGTCCGGCCCGGTGATGCCGATCAGCGGTCGCCGGTCAGCCAAGCGCCGGTCTCCAGGGCCCAGGCGGCGTGGATGCCGGTCAGGGGTTCATTGCGGCGCTCCAGGTACTCTGCCCCCAGGTGCTGCAGGGCGTCCCGGTCCTCGGCCAGCCGCTCCACCCCCACCCAGTGGCGCCACTCCCGGCCCAGGGACCAGTCCGGCTCGTCCACCGCGCAGTTGGGCAGCCGGTAGTGGAACGCCGGGCGGGCCTTCACCAGCGGGTCGTCCCGCAGCACCGGCGGCAGGGCATCCCGATCGATCTCGGCGAACAGGGGCAGCAGGTCCAGGGCCCGGTTGCGGGTGGGGTTGGCCGCCAGGTAGTCCTGGATCAGGGCCGGCCTGTCCGGCCAGTAGTCCGGGTCCACCACCTGGCGGGCGTAGGGTTCGGGGAAGTCCTTGATGAACTGGGACAGCCGGCGCGACAGATCGGTGGCTCCGAAGCGGCGCAGGGCGTCGCGCAGCAGCAGGTAGGCCTTCAGCACACCGACTACGGTGCCGGCCTCCAGGTCCGGGGCCTCGGCGTTGATGTGCAGCCCGAAGGCGTAGTGGACCGCCGCATGGGTGCCCTGGGCGCCGGCCCGGCGCAGCGCCTCGCGCAGCTCTTCCAGGCGGTGGGCCTGATCCAGCGGGACCGGCGGGCACACCACCTCGTGGGGGACCACGGTCGCCGCCAGCCGGGCCAGCACATGGTCAAGCCAGTCCCGCTCGTCGCGTTCCAGGTCGATGCCGACCCGCTGCAGGAACTGCAGGTAGGCCCGGTCCTTCAGTGCCCGCGCGTCCAGCTCCACGGTGAACGAGCCCAGCTCCGTGCCCTCGACCTCGCACTGGAACGGGCCGCCCAGGTGGATCTCCCCGCCGTAGAGTTCCCGCACCAGGCGGGCGGTGGCCTCCAGGCCGACCCCGGCGAACTCGAACTCGAACCCCAGGCGCCGGGGCTCCCCGGAGGGGCCCAGATACCGGGGCGGGACTGTCGGTGATGGCCGCTCGACGCTCATGGGGGTTCCGGGTGGCTGCTTGCAGGCTGGACCCGAATTCGGGGCAGGGAGCAGGATTATGAATCGTTTTCATCTTCCCCGGGGTGCCTGGGCGATATCTTCAGGTCCTTGCTTTATTAGGAAAAAGTCACTGCGGGGGAGGGCCGGCGCCGCGCTGTCTCCGCAGCCCAACACGTTGACACTACGTCGCCGCGGCTGGCAAGGACTTAAATAAGTTTATGGCACACGTAACCGGCGCGCCGCCGAGACTCACCGGCAGCGGGAATATCAGATGACACCATCACCATGACTGTGACCTGGATTCGAAGCGGGTTGTTCCTGCTGCTGGGATCGGCCCTCGCCTGGCACGCGGCCAGCACCCTCGGCGTCGAGGGAGGCGGCGGCGGCCACTGGCTGGCGGTGCTCGAACTCCTGCTGGGCGGCGCCCTGCTGGGCCTGCCCACGGTGAACCTGATCACCGCCGGCGCGGACCGCTCCACGGGTCCCCGGCCGGGCGCCAGCGGCGCAGGCCCGCGCGCCGAGCTGGTGGAGCGGCTGCCCTTCGGCGTGGCGGTCTACGACGCCGAGGGCCAGCTGATCCACGCCAACCGTCGCTATCGGGAGCTGTCCGGCGAGCCGCCGGAGGCGGTGGACACCGACGTCGGCTTCGCGCCGGGCGCGGCCGAGGGGCCGCCGGAGCAGGACAGCTTCCAGGTCCGGGAGGACGGCCGGGAACTGCTGATATCGCCCCGCCCCGGTGAGGACGGCACCACACTGGTGCTGTGCCATGACGTCAGCGGCGCCGGGCTGGGAGGCGACGCCGGCTGGCAGCGGGCCCTGAGCCAGCTGCCAGCCGCCCTGCTGGTGCTGGATACCGACGCCGTGCTCCAGGACTGGAACCCTGCCGCCGCAGATCTGCTGGGCCTCGCGCCCGACCGCGACCGGGGCCGCACGCTGCGCAGCCTGCTGCCCTCCCGGGAGGCCGACGGCCTGTTGCGCAGCGTCCACGGCGCGCTGGGCCGGGACGGCCGCTGGGAGGGGGAGATGGCGGTGGTGGACGCGGAGCAGCGCGAGATCACCCTGGACGGCTGCATGGTGCCCCTCACCGACCCGGCCAGCGGGCAGCCGGAGGGCCTGCTGCTGCTGGGCCGGGGCCGGCCGGACCGGGATGCCGTGCGCCAGCGCCGGGACTTCGTGGCCAACTACCTGGACTTCGTCACCAACTATGACCACCTCACCGGGCTGCCCAACCGGGTGCTGTTCCTGGACCGCCTGGAGCAGGCCCTGTCCTGGGCGTCCTGGCAGCAGCGGCGCCTGGCGGTGCTGGTCATCGAACTGGACAACTTCGCCCTGATCAACGAGGGCTTCGGCCCCGAGAAGGGCGACCGGGTGCTGCAGCTGGTGGCCGCCCGGCTCGGCGAGGTCTGCCAGCATGGCGAGACTCTCGCCCGGCTGGGCGCCGACAAGTTCGCCCTCATCCAGACCCGGCTCAAGCGCCCGGAGCAGGCCGCGTTCCGTGCCCGCCACGCGGTGGATCTGCTGGAGGCTCCGCTCCAGGTGGACGGCCGCGACCTCACCCTGAAGGCCAGCGTTGGCATCGGCGTCTACCCCGAGGACGGCCGGGACGCCACCCTGGTGCTGCGCAGCGCCGACGTGGCCCTGGCCCGCGCCAAGGTCGACGGCCCGGGCAGTTACCGCTTCTACGTGCGCGGCATGGATGAGCAGACCAAGGTGCGCTGCGCCCTGGAGCACGACATCCGCGGCGCCCTGGAGCGCCAGGAGTTCATCTTCCATTACCAGCCCCAGGTGGATCTGCGCACCAACCGGGTGATCGGCTGCGAGGCCCTGGTGCGCTGGCATCATCCGGAGTTCGGCCTGCTCTCTCCCGACCAGTTCATCCCGGTTGCCGAGGAGAACGGCTCCATCATCGCCCTGGGGGAATGGGGGCTGCGGGAGGCCTGTCGCCAGCTCAAGGCCTGGCGGGACGCGGGCCTCGGCGTCGACCGGGTGGCCGTGAACCTCTCCGCGGTGCAGTTCCGCTCGCCCCACCTGGTGCAGACCGTGGCCGGCGCCCTGGAGCGCAGTGGCCTGGACCCGGCGCACCTGGAGCTGGAGATCACCGAGTCGGTGGCCCTGGCCGACCCGGACCAGGCGGTGGCCACCCTCGGCGCTATCCGGGACCTGGGCGTGGCGCTCGCCATCGACGACTTCGGCGCCGGCTATTCCTCCCTGGGTTACCTCAAGAGCCTGCCGGTGCAGGCCCTCAAGCTGGACCGATCCCTGGTCTGCGACCTGGACGTGAACCCCTGCGACGCCTCCATCATCACCGCGGTGGTGGGCCTGGCCCACAGCCTGCGCATGCAGGTGGTGGCGGAAGGCATAGAGACCGACGCCCAGCTGCACTTCCTGCGCCGGCAGCGCTGTGACTTCGGCCAGGGCCTGCGGTTCTCCCGCCCCCTCGAGGGCGAGCAGTTCGCCGCCCACCTGCAGCGCCAGGACGTGCTCGCCGCCGGCAACGGCGGCTGACAGGCTGCTAGTCGGGGCCATCCGGAGCCGGCAAGCTCAACTCCCAGGCCGGGGCGTTCACAGTCCTGCCCGGCTGATGCACTATGCACGGAACCGAGCGGGCGCGGGGGCGCCGCCATGGGGTGGTTGCGGGGTTTGACGGGTCTGCTGGCCGCGCTGGCACTGGGCGCCGGCGGCAGTGCCGGTGCCATGCCGGGCGCCGATTTCCAGGCCTGCCTGGGGCGGCTGCAGGCTGCCGCCGAGGCCGGGGGGGTCCCGGCGGAGGTGGTCCGCGGCAGCCTTGCGAAGGTGCGCTTCCGGCCCCGCATCGTGGAGCTGGACCGCTCCCAGCCGGAGTTCACCACCCCGTTTGCCGACTACCTGGGCCGGCGAGTCAACGAGGCCCGGGTGAGCCGGGGGCGGGAACTGCTGGCCCGCCACGGCGAGCTGCTGCAGCGGATCTATCGCGACTACGGCGTGCCGCCCCGCTACCTGGTCGCCTTCTGGGGCATGGAGACCGGCTACGGCGCCTATTTCGGCACTACCCCGGTGCTGGACGCCCTGGCCACCCTGGCCTGCGACGGTCGCCGGGGGGAGTACTTCACCCGCCAGATGACGGCGGCTATCGGCATCGTCGCCGAGGGCTCGGTGGAGCCGGAGCGCATGACCGGTTCCTGGGCCGGGGCCATGGGCCATGTGCAGTTCATGCCCACCGCCTTCATGGACCACGCCGTGGACTACGACGGCGACGGCCGCCGCGATCTCTGGGCCAGCCTGCCGGACGCCATGGCCTCCGCCGCCAACTTCCTGGGCCGCCTGGGCTGGCGCAGCGGCTGGCGCTGGGGTCGGGAGGTGCTGCTGCCGGCGGACTTCTCCTTCGCCATGGCCGCGGGCGATGAGCCCCGCACCCAGGCCCAGTGGCGCGCGCTGGGCCTGCGCACCGCCTACGGACATCCACTGCCGGCCGCCGAGGCCAGCGCCCGGCTGCTGCTGCCCGCCGGCCACCGGGGGCCGGCGTTCCTGGTCTACGACAACTTCGACGTGATCATGGGCTGGAACCGCTCGGAGTTCTACGCCCTGGCCGTGGGCCACCTGGCCGACCGCCTGGCCGGCGCTGGGCCGCTGCGCCGGCCGCCGCCGGCGGATGCGCCGCGGCTGTCCCGGGCTGAGGTGATCCGGCTCCAGCAGGAACTGAAGGCGCGGGGATTCGACAGCGGTCCGGCGGACGGCATTCCCGGCGCCCGGACCCGCTCGGCGCTGCGGCAATTCCAGCGCACCCAGGGCCTGGTGGCCGACGGTTTCGCCTCGCGGGCCGTGCTGGCGGCCCTGGCGGTGGGTGAGGGCGAGGCGCGGCGCTGAACGGTCGCTGCGACCGGCGTCGTGGGCCGGGTTGAAGAGCGGGCATGGCGCCGGGAGGGGCGTGTTGGCGGCTTCCGGCCTCGGGCGGAGTGGGACGCCGGATGCGGCGCGTTGCGCCTTATCCGGCCTACGGCGGCCTCGGCCCGAGAGCGGTGCCGAACCTCCCCGCGTGGGAAGCGGCGCCCTCGCCGCGATCACCTGCCGTCGTGGGCTCCGGGCCAGCGCGACGCCGGATGCGACGCGTTGGGCCTTATCCGGCCTACGCGGGCCTTGCCCCATCGCGGTGCCGGGCCCGCGTAGGCCGGATAAGCGAAGCGCATCCGGCGT
>CAZAQB010000112.1:0-10807 GCA_964487155.1 uncultured Ectothiorhodospiraceae bacterium | reverse complement strand
TGCGGTGACGGTCGGCTCGGGCCGGGAGCACCCATTACCCGGGTGAGTACCGACGGTCGGAAAGTGGCCGGTCCTCCCCGTTTCGGCCACCGCCCTCGACCGTCGGCCTTCCGCGTCGGCGCGACCAGCTGCGATGTCGGCAGCCCAGGGCAAGTCGGCGGCGAATGGCAATTCCCGTTGCCCGAAGATGGTGGGCTTCGCTTCGCTCTGCCCACCCTACGCGCGGCAGCGCGGCTCGCTCGTCGTCGCCCTGTTGCGGCGGCGCGGCCCCCGGTTCCCGGTTCCCTGATGGGTGTTGCCGGACCCCATCGGCTGTAAAGTAAATACCGTAACCAAATCGGGACGTTACGGATGACTAAACTTCGGGCAGCGGCGACCCTGCCGATCCCGGTGCGGCGCGCCCTGCGCAAGCTGGGCGAGGACATCCGCGATGCAAGGCGCCGGCGGCGGACCCGCACCGCGTCCTCCGGGCGGCCCAGCATGGCGCGGTTGATCACCGGCACCAGGATGAACAGCGCCAGCAGGATGACCAGGTTGAAGCTCGAGAAAATGGTCTCGCTGGTGGGGATGACGCCGATGCGATCGGCGGTGAAGTGCCCCTCGGTGGCGATCACCAGGGGAACCGAGCCGGCCAGGCCGCCGTGCCAGACCAGGAAGCCGCTGTAGGCGCTCGCGATCAGCAGCTTGTAGTCGACCTCGGGCACCGTCTGGGCGAGCTGGCGGGCGAACAGGGCGCCGATCACCAGGCCGAACCCCCAGTTGATCCAGGCGGCGGTCAGGGACACCAGGGTGACCAGCACGATGGCCTGGCCCGGGTTCTTCGCCAGCCCCGCCAGGGCCCGCAGGATGCGCTTGAAAAACGGTGTGCTGGCGAGCACGAGGCCGGTCACCAGGATCAGCACCATCTGCATGGCGAAGGTGAGGAGGTTCCAGAACCCGTTGCCCCAGTGCTCCACCATGGCGACCGGGGTCTCCCCCTCCACCAGCATGCCGGCGGCGAACACCACCAGAGTCAGCAGCAGGACCAGTACGTAGGGGTCCGGCAGATAGCGCTCCACCAGAAAGACGGAACCACGGGTCATGCGCTTGAATATTGAATCTCTCCCCCTGCAGCCGTTCTGATGCCTCGGGCGCCAATCCGGGGCGCGCCCGACGTGGCCGTGCCTTTGAAAGGCGTGCGAAGTATAGGCGCAGGGCAGAGTCCTTTCCGGATCGCCTGGGAAGGCAGCGGCGGTACTGCCGAGCGCCTGCGGCGGCGGCCGCGGGACGGGCCAGCGGAGGCGGCGCTCATGGCCCGGCGGAGAGGTCCGAGTCCGCGCCGACGGGGTCGGCCTCCAGGCCACTGCCCACGCTCTCCACGCGCTTGCGGGCGGTGGGCAGGCGCACTTCGAACTCGACGCCGCGGATGTCGAGGGGCTCGAACTCCACCTGATGGCCGGAACGTTTCGGCCGGTAGACGATGCGCCATTGCGGCCGCCCGGGGTGTGCCGGGTCGTGGAACTCCTGCCGGCCGCGACCTTCGAAGCCCTCGACCACCGCGCCGGCGTCGGCCGTGCCGGCACGGACGGTGGCGCCCACTACCGGTGAGCGCAGCGTCCACTCACCACTGCGCGCGGGCTCGCCGTCGGGGCCCATGCAGTACGGGCGGCCGTCGTCGGCCACGCTGGTCTCGATGGTCTCCACAACCTCCCCGCCATTGCCCAGCGCGAGTCGCAGCTCGAAGCGCCGGGGCTCGGGGCGCAGGTTGCGCACGCTGATCCGGCCCTCGTAGCCCTTGACGATCTCGTTGACGAAATACAGGCCCAGGCCCCGGCCGTGGTGTTCGCCCTTGCGCCGGGTGGAATAGCCGAGCTGAAACAGGTTGTGCTGCTCCGATTCGCGCACCTGCGGGCCGCGGTTGTAGACCCGCAGGCAGGCGTCGCCGTCCTCCTCGGTGAGCGATACGGCGATCGGCGCGAACGGCGACGAGTAGCCCGGACGGGCCGCATAGAACTGGGCGTTGAGCAGCAGATTCTCCACCAGCAGCACCAGGTGGTTCTGCCTGCCGAGCAGTTCGCCCACCGGCTCCAGGCGTGCATGCACCTGGCCGTCGTCGAACAGGTAGGTGGTGCGGTCGTCCAGTGCTGGCAGGGGCCCCTGGCGCACCATCGCCAGTGCCCGCCAGACTGCCCGCTGGGGCGAATAGGCGGGTTCGTCCGGCAGCGCGCGGGCCTGTTCGCTGTCCAGCAGCCGCTGGCAGTACTGCTCCTCGCACTCGCACATCAGGTTGCCGATGTGCAGGGTCAGGTTCTCCGCCGTGGAGAGGTCGAGCAGGTCCCACAGGTAGTGCAGCGAGTCCAGCGCGGCGCGGCAGTCGTCGGCGAGGCCGCCGGGGCCTGCGGTGGCGGCATCGCCGGGATCCGCCAGGGCCCGCTGCAGGGCGGTGCGCACCTTGTCGAAGCTGATCACCCCGTTGTGCCGGACCTCCGCGGCGATGCCCTTGAAATGCAGAAACTTCTCGTCGTACTGGATGTACTCCAGCAGCCGGTCGCTGATGAACAGCTTGAGTTTGTCGGCGTGCTCGGAATAGGTATGGGCCTTGAGCTGCAGCTGCTTGTTGCGCTGCCACAGGTCGTCCACCTGGGCCCGGAGCTGCGCAAGCTCGGTGCGCTGGCGCGCCCGGCGCCGGGCGTGGCGGCGCACGTCCAGCCAGGCCAGCAGGGCGAGGATGCCGACGACACCGTAGCGCACCTCGGGGCGCAGGACGTCCGGCGGCAGGTGGTAGAAGGCCGCCAGGTGCGGATCCGCAGCGACCACCAGGAAGAACACCGCGGCCAGCGCGAACAGCACCGTCGGCCAGGGGAACGCCTCGCCGCCGGGCGCGGGCCGCCGGCCGGTTTCGGGCTGCGCGTCGCTCACGGCGGATCCTGCTGGACCGGCTTCCAGCAGTAGGCCATCTGCTCGCCGAAGGCGACGATGCCCTGGTCTGCCTTGCACAGCGCCGTGAAGGCGCCCTCGCCGGGCATCGCCTGGTCGAAGGCGCGCCTCAGGATGCGCACGTGCTGGCGGTAGCTGGCCCAGGTGAAGCGGTCCGGGTCGGAGTCCAGCAGCTGCGCCATGCGCCCGGTGGTCACCAGCCGCGGCGAGGCCTCCACCAGGTAGCGCAGGACCCGGCGCGGCGTGGGGGCCAGCGGCCGGCGCGGGTCGGCGGGGTTCATCAGCTTCCGGCCGCGCCAGTAGAGCGTCCAGCTCGCAATGTCGATCTGCAGTTCGCCGCTCTCCAGCACGTCGCCGGTGGCGGGCCGGCCGGGCTCGCCCATGCGCGCCTGGCGCAGGCTGGCGCGAATGCGCCAGCACAGCACGGATTCGACGTTGCGCTGGTGCTTGGCAATGAAGTCCTGGGCCCAGGCCGACTCCAGCGCCTGCTGCTCGACGTCGGTGCCGCTGTACTCGGACAGATAAAGGATCGGCAGGTCCGGCCACTTGCGCTGCAGCGCCCGCGAGACCGAGAACCCCGCCCCCGTGTTGCCGTTCATGTTGGCGTCCAGCAGGGCGAGGTCGGGGCGGTTGGCGGGGTCCGTCGCCTTGACGTGCTGGCAGGCGGCCTCGGCGAACCGGAACACCTGCAGCCGGGTAGGTTGCTGGTCGAACTCGGCGGCTTCCAGCACAGGCCGGAAGCGGTCAATCCAGTGGGACTGGTCTTCCACCCAGAAGATCGTGGCCATGGCGCACCCCGGCACTGGCGCGAACCGGGTCACAGTCTATCACGCGGCTGTACTCACCCAGTTTTCACCGGCTCTTCCGACAATCCCTCCCAAGCTGCGGTGGAGGGCCCTCCCAGGTTCTCCGCGCCGGCACCGTTCCGCGACACGGGAGACAACGCCATGTGGGACATCCTCACCATCTGGAGCGAGTCGGCGGCGCTGTCGCTGGCGATCTGGCTCGTGCTGGCCATGGCCGTGCTCTACTTCGGCCGCCCCCACGCCCACCAGTTGCTGCGCAGCACGGGGCGCGCCATCGATCATGCCCTGCGGCTGGCGGCGGCCAGCCTGCGCCAGCTGGAGCGCCGCGTCTCGGTGCGCAACCGCGATGTCCTGCTGGCCCAGGGCCGGGAGGCCACCGAGCAGGCCATCGAGCGCGAGTTCACGCGGGTGAAGTCGGTGGTGGAGCGGGAACTCGCCCAGTACCCCGAGCTGCACCGGCGGCTTGAGGATACGCTTGAGAAGATCGAGGCGGACTACCAGAACTCCACCCAGAACCCGCCGCTGCCGCCGGAGTGGTCCCAGGTGGCCTCCACCATCTCGGCGCTGCCGGGCTCGGGGGATCCGGCCACCAACCGCATCCTCAACGAGATCAAGTCGGCGGTGGAGACCGCCCGCAAGGAGACCCAGAAGGCCTACCAGAAGGATGCCCAGGAGCGCCACAAGGTGCTGAGCGGCATGGCGGCGCACTGGCGTAGCCTGAAGCAGAACATGGAAAAGGTGCAGCGCACGATCACCGGCCTGGAGGACCGGGCGGCCCGGATCGACCGCCACATGGCCGACTACGAGGCCATCCGCAACGGCGACGACGCGGCGGTGCACCAGCTTGCGGCCTCGTCCCTCACCCAGTTCTTCATCGCCGCCCTGGTGCTGGCGGTGGCGGCCTTCGGCGGGCTCATCAACTTCCACCTGATCGCCCTGCCGATGTCCGAGATGGTGGGCGGCGGGGCCTATTTCGCCGGCATGCCGGTCTCCGAGATCGCCGCCCTGGTGATCATCATGGTGGAGATCTCCATGGGCCTGTTCCTGCTGGAGGCCCTGGGCATCACCCGCCTGTTCCCCATGATCGGCCGCATGGACGACCGGCTGCGCAAGCGCATGGGCATCGCCGCGCTGGTGATCCTGGTGATCTTCGCCAGCATCGAGGCCTCGCTCGCCTACCTGCGCGACCTGCTGATCCTGGACCAGCAGGCCCTGACCCAGTCCCTGGCCGGGGCGGCGATCGCCGATCAGCAGTTCCGCTGGATTCCGTCCATCGCCCAGATGGTGCTGGGCTTTGTCCTGCCCTTCGCCCTGGCGTTCGTCGGCATCCCGCTGGAGTCCTTCGTGCAGTCCCTGCGCACCGTGCTGGGCCTGCTGCTGCTGGGCGTGCTGCGGACCGCGCGGGTGGTGCTGCGGATGACCGGCGTGACGGCCAGCCACCTGAGCCGGATGCTGATCAGCCTCTACGACCTGTTCGTCATGCTGCCGCTCGGCATCGAGCGCATCGTGACCGGCCACGTCCGCACCGCGAAGCCCGCCGCCGAGCCCGGCGACGCCGAGGCCCAGCCGGAGCAGGCCGACCGCTGGCCCGCCCGGCTCACTCGCGGGCGCAAGCGCGGCGGCCGGCATGAGCCATCCGGCGACGGCGCCGGCCCTGAACCCACCCTTTCGGAGGCCTGAGCCATGCCCGCGAGCAATCACATCCAGCGTCGCGCCGCCCTCGGCGCCGCCGTCCTGGCGGCGCTGCTGCTGGCGGCCTGCGGTGCGGGCCAGATGAACCGCGCCGCCGTGGTGCTGATCGACATCTCCGGCGAGTACGCCCGCGAGGTGGAGAAGGCCCGGCAGGTCACCAGCTACCTGCTCGGCACCCTCAACCCGGGCGACTCCATCGCCGTGGCCTTCATCGACAACACCAGCTACACCGAGCGCAACTTCATTGCCCGGGCCGACTTCGACCACCGCCCCAGCGTGGCCAACGACCAGAAACGCCTGGTGCGGGCGCAGCTCGACGCCTTCCTGGACGGCTTCGACGTGCCCAGCTGGCACAGCGACCTCACCGGCGGCATCCTGCTGGCCCGCGACTTTCTGCAGAGCACCGGCGCGCAGACGCAGCAGCTGTTCTTGCTCTCCGACCTGGACGAGGACCTGAAGCCGGAGCTGGACCGTGACGTGCCCCTGGAGCTCGGCGGCATCGAGGTCGTCGCCGTCAACGTCATCCGCCGTAACGGCGACAACATCGACCCGGAGCACTACCGCCAGCGCATCGCCCACTGGCAGCGGCGGGTGGAGGACAACGGCGGCCGCTGGCAGAGGGTCGACCGCATCGAGCGGCTGCAGAGCGCGGTGGCCATGCGGTGAGGGGCGGGGACGGCGGCAGGCCGGCCGTTCTGTCGGTTCGTGAACCGGGCGCTCGGCAGCGCCGCGGTGCTGCCTCAGGTTCGTGGAGGGCCCGGAGGGTGGCGTCCGGGCGTTGGGGCGAGTGTTATGATCATCGGTGCTACGAAGGGAGGCTCATCCATGGGCGAGGTGATTGTGGTGAAGGCGGTGCGCGACGCCGACGCCGGTGTGTGGCTGGTGGAGTCGTCCGACGTGCCCGGGCTGCGCCTGGAGGGCGAGACCCTGGAAGAGCTGGCCGAGAAGCTGCCCGGCGCCATCCTGGACCTGCTGGAGACCGCCGGCGATCTGGACGGCGGCATCGACGTCCCCGTGGAACTGATTGCCCACGCCAGCACGCGGGTCCGCAGCCCGGCCGCGTGAACGACTACGGCCAACCCGTCCGTCGCATCCTCGCCGAGAACGGCTGTCACCGTCTACGCCAGGGGCGTGGTGATCACGAGGTATGGACCAGCCCCCACGCCGCCCGGCCGTTCACCGTCCCAACCAGGATCAAGTCTCGGCATACCGCGAACGGCATCCTCAAGGATGCTGGCCTGGCCAAGGCATTCTGATCAACTACCAGCCCCACCCATCCGCGGCGGCGGCCTGACTTCCCTCGCCGACGCACCGGCCGTATTGGTCAACAGTAAGCCTCCCACCGCGCCGAGGAGGCCTCATTTGCGCTTTAACCTGATACGGGCTCTCCATCTAACCGGACCGAGCCGGTAGAACGTCGCAGCGGACTAACCTCGGCTTGGCGAGCACTACCGGACAGGTCGGTGGGCGCGTTCCACGCTTGGTTCGGGAAGCCGCTGCGTCACGTGCGCGCCCCTGCGAGCCACCCGTAGCGGAGTGGGTCCGCTTAGATGGAGACCCCGTAACCTGATTATGTCTCTGTCTCGGGTTTTCCCGAGCGCTGGTCGCGCTGGCCGAGCCATAACGCCGCGCGTTATAGTCAGGTGATGATCAGGAGCTTCAGGGACCGTGAAGCCCAGCGTATCTGGCAGGGACGCTTCTCGCGCCGGCTACCCGAGCAGATTCAACAAACGGCGAGGCGCAAGCTGCGGATGCTCAACAGCGCCGTCTCCCTCGATGACCTCCGGATACCGCCGGCGAACCGACTGGAGGGACTGTCGGGGCAGCGGGCTGGTCAGTACAGCATCCGCATCAATGATCAGTGGCGTATCTGCTTCGTATGGAACGATGGCGCCGAGCAGGTTGAGATCGTCGACTATCACTAGCCGAGCCGCCATCGGGAGTCCGGGCTATGGCCGACAGCCGCATCCCCAACATCCACCCCGGCGAAGTGCTGAGGGAGGAATTTCTGCTACCCATGAGCCTCAGCCAGAACCGGCTCGCCCGGGAAATCGGCGTGCCGCCGCGGCGCATAAATGAAATCGTCAGGGGCCAGCGGGCCATCACCGCGGATACCGCCCTGCGGCTGGGGCGGCACTTCGGCAACAGCCCGCGCTTCTGGCTCGGGCTGCAGATGGACTACGACCTTGAGGAGGCCGCCCGACGGCTGGATGCCGCCTGATCCGGTCGGGCCCGGATGCTCGGCCCATGTGCGACCGCGTGCCGCTCGCGCCGCGGGGCCGACCTCGACACTCCGCACCGCTGGGGCAGTACCGCCAAGAAGGTCGGCAGGCTCGCGCCCACGCGGACCACCGTGAACTCCAGCGGGCCGCAGGTCGTGTCGGCCAGGGTGCAATCGGGGATACGAAAAGCCCGGCGCCTGGGCCGGGCTTCGCAAAGCAAGGAATCTGTTGGCTCCCCGGGACGGACTCGAACCGCCGACCCGGTGATTAACAGTCACCTGCTCTACCAACTGAGCTACCGGGGAACGGAAGCCGGTATTGTAACCGTGCCGCCCCCGGCGTCAACCGTCGCCGGAGGCTGCCGGCGGACCTGTTCAGGCGGCGCCGAACACGCCTTCCAGGCGGTCCATGGCCTTCCCCAGGTTCTCCATGCTGGTGGCGTAGGAGATGCGGGCGTGGCCGGGCAGGCCGAAGGCCGAGCCGGGCACCAGGGCGACGCCGGCCTCGCCGATCAGGTACTCCGCCAGGGCCACGTCGTCGTCCACGTCCGGCAGGGCGTCGATGGCCTCCTGCACATTGGGGAAGCAGTAGAAGGTGCCGTCGCAGGGGGCGCAGTCGACGCCGGCCATGGCGTTCAGGCGGTTCACCACGTAGTCGTGGCGCTCCTTGAAGGCCTTGACCATGGGTGCCACGCAGGCCTGGTCGCCGTCCAGGGCGGCCACCGACGCCGCTTGCGAGATGGAGCAGGGGTTGGAGGTGCTCTGGGACTGGATCTTCTTCATGGCGCCGATGACCTTGGCCGGGCCGGCGGCGTAGCCGATGCGCCAGCCGGTCATGGCGTAGGCCTTGGAGACGCCGTTCACCACCAGGGTGCGGTCCATCAGCTCGGGGCAGGCCATGACGATGTTGCTGAACGGCTCGGCGCCCCAGAGGATGTGCTCGTAGATGTCGTCGGTGACCACCACCACTTCGGGATAGCCCAGCAGCACCTCGCCCAGGGCCGCCAGCTCGGCCTTGGAGTAGGCCGTGCCGGTGGGGTTGGAGGGGCTGTTCAGCACCACCATGCGGGTGCGGTCGTTTAGCGCCTCGCCGAGCTGCTCGGCGGTGATCTTGAAGCGCTGGTCCTGGCCGGCCTCGACCACCTGGGGCACGCCGTCGGCCAGCAGGGCCATGTCCGGGTAGGACACCCAGTAGGGCGCCGGCACGATGATCTCGTCGCCCGGGTCCAGCACTGCGGCCATCAGGTTGTAGAGGCACTGCTTGGCGCCGCTGGAGACCAGCACCTGGTTGGCCTCGTAGTCGAGGCCGTTGTCCCGCTTGAGCTTGGCCTGGATGGCCTTTTTCAGGGCCGGGGTGCCGTCCACCGGGGTGTACTTGGTGGCGCCGGCGTTGATCGCCTCCACGGCGGCCGCCTTGATATGCTCCGGGGTGTCGAAGTCGGGCTCGCCGGCCCCCAGGCCGATGATGTCCTTGCCCGCGGCCCGCATCTCCGCCGCCCGTGCCGTGACCGCCAGGGTGGGTGAGGGCTTCACCCGCTGAACCCGCTTTGCCAGCTGAATGTCCAAGGTCGACCTCCCAGTGGAGCGCTGATTTTCCAGCGCATTAACTTAACAGGCCGCCGTCCGGAATCCCATGACCAGCGATTTTCGATTGCGCTCGGGCTACCAGCCCGCCGGCGACCAGCCCGCGGCCATCGACGGCCTGCTGCAGGGCCTGGACGATGGCCTCGCCCACCAGACCCTGCTGGGCGTAACCGGCTCGGGCAAGACCTTCACCATGGCCAACGTCATCGCCGAGCGCGGCCGACCGGCCCTGGTGCTGGCGCCCAACAAGACCCTGGCCGCCCAGCTCTACGGCGAGTTCCGGGAGTTCTTCCCGGACAACGCGGTGGAGTATTTCGTCTCCTACTACGACTACTACCAGCCGGAAGCCTACGTGCCCGCTTCCGACACCTACATCGAGAAGGACGCCTCGGTAAACGAGCACATCGAGCAGATGCGCCTGTCCGCCACCAAGGCCCTGATCGAGCGCCGCGACACGGTGATCGTCGCCTCGGTGTCGTCCATCTACGGCCTGGGCGATCCCAAGGCCTATCTCAGCATGGTGCTGCACCTGGTGCGCGGCGATCGCATCGACCAGCGGCTGATCCTGCGCCGGCTCGCCGACCTTCAGTACACCCGCAACGACATGGAACTCTCCCGCGGTACCTACCGCGCCCGCGGCGATGTCATCGACATCTTCCCGGCGGAGTCCGACGAGGAGGCGGTGCGCGTCGAGCTGTTCGACGACGAGATCGAGTCCCTGGCCTACTTCGACCCGCTCACCGGCGAGGTGCGCCGGCGGGTCTCGCGGCTCACCATCTACCCAAAGACCCACTACGTGACGCCCCGGGAGACCATCCTCAACGCCATCGACCAGATCAAGGTGGAATTGCGCGAGCGCCTCGCGGAGATGCGCGAGGCCGGCAAGCTGCTGGAGGCCCAGCGCCTTGAGCAGCGCACGCGGTTCGACCTGGAGATGATGCAGGAGCTGGGCTACTGCAACGGCATCGAGAACTACTCCCGCTACCTCTCGGGGCGCGCCGCCGGCGAGCCGCCCCCCTGCCTGTTCGACTACCTGCCGCCGAACGCCCTGCTGTTCGTGGACGAGTCCCACGTCACCATCCCGCAGCTCGGCGGCATGTACCGCGGCGATCGCTCCCGCAAGGAGACCCTGGTGGAGTACGGCTTCCGCCTGCCTTCGGCGCTCGACAACCGGCCGCTGCGCTTCGACGAGTTCGAGGCCCTGGCGCCCCAGACTATCTTCGTCTCCGCCACCCCTGGCCCCTATGAAGAGCGTAACGCCGGCGCCGTGGTGGAGCAGGTGGTGCGGCCCACCGGCCTGGTGGACCCGGCGGTGGAGGTGCGCCCGGCCTCCACCCAGGTGGACGACCTGCTCTCCGAGGCGAATGCCCGGGTCGAGGCCGGCGAGCGGGTGCTGGTCACCACGCTGACCAAGCGCATGGCCGAGGACCTCACCGACTATCTCGCCGAGCACGGGGTGAAGGTGCGCTACCTGCACTCGGACATCGACACCGTGGAGCGCATGGAGATCATCCGCGACCTGCGCCTGGGGGTGTTCGACGTGCTGGTGGGCATCAACCTGCTGCGCGAGGGCCTGGACATCCCCGAG
>CAZAQB010000111.1:0-11016 GCA_964487155.1 uncultured Ectothiorhodospiraceae bacterium | reverse complement strand
TTTAACTTTCAGGGTTGCTTGGCCCACCTGGCGCCGGATTCAACACGCATCCGCTGCCGCTGAAGATCCCCGTGTTGCCGTCCGAGTCGCTCCAGGTGCCGGACAGGCCGCCGGTCGCGGCGTTGAGGGTGCCGGTGATGGTGGCATCGCCGTCCGCCGTGGTGGCGTTCAGGTCGTCGCCGGTCAGGGTGCCGGTCAGGCCGATGGACTCGTTGGTGGTGCCGTCGGCGGCGGCGACGGTGACTGCCGTGCCGGTCACGGTGCCCGCGGCGTCCACGTCGAAGGTGAAGAAGCCCACCGCCTCCAGGCTCGGCGGTGTGCTCTCGAAGGAGCCGGTGAAGCGCAGCACGGCATCGCCGGCACCTCCGACCCGGCTCCCCGAGAACGTCCCGCTACTGCCCTCGGCGAGCAGCTCCCAGGTGCCGGCGAGGGTGTCCGGGTCGCTGAAGCTGCCACTGAAGGTGGCGCCGTCGCTGGTGGTGCCGGCAATGAACGAGCCCCCGTCGTCCAGCGCCGTGGCCGCCGCTCCTGTCAGGCCGATGAGTTCCTGATCGACAGTGCTGAAGGCAACACCCTGCACGATGCCGGTACCGGCGTTGACCAGAATGCCGAACACGCCGCTGTCGTCACCGGCGAAACTGCCGGTGAAGGCGCCGGAGTTGATGCATACGAAGGTGGCCCGCAGGTGATCGATGGCGTCCGCGACGCTCGGCAGGCTCGCGCCTGGGTTTACCGAAGCCACGTCGGAGAGGATGCCGGCATTGGTGAGCTGGGTCTCCAGGTCGGCGGCGGCGAAGTCCACGCCGTTCCAGTTCTCGGCGAGGGTTCGCACCGCCGCGGAGATGTCGATGCCGTCCTCGGGAGCACCGTTGGCGTCCAGCAATTGCAGGAAGCGGGCGATGTTCTGCACCTGGGGGTCGGCGGTGGTGCCGCCGGCCACCAGATCCAGCGGCGTCATGATCGCCTTGGCCGGGCCGGTACCGACGCTCAGGCTGCCGACGCTGAAGCTGACCTGCTCGCCCACCTCGAAGCTGAACTCCCCGGCTGAGTTCGTCACGCCGCTCTGGCCGCCCGACTGGAAGTCGAGCCCGGCCACGTTGCTGTCCTTGAAGACCCCGGTAGCGGTGGTCGGGCTGACCGGGGGCGGCTGAGTACCACCGCCGCCCCCGTCTCCATCCCCGCCGCAGGCGAAGACCGTCAGGGCCAGCAGCCCCGCCAAGGCCCCGGGGGCCCGGCGGCCACCCCGTCGCGGCGAATAGAAATGCTTGCAGTCCATGATGCTCCCTCCCCCTGAACGGCAGCCGTGATTTTCTGCTCCAGAGCCCACCGGGTGCTGCCCGTCCCCGGCCGAACCCACATCAAGTCTCGGCACAGGGTGCCGGAGCGATGGTTACTTCGCCGTTACTCAGAGGGTGTTTACAAAATAACCCCCTCGCCCTGCGCCGCCGATAATCCCACCGGGCGCCGGTCGAAGCCCGCCGTAGGGCACGTTGCGAAGAAACGTGCCATTGGCCGGTGGCACAGCCCGCCAAGCCTGGGTCAGCCAGGAGGCTGGACCCTGAACAGGGTGGCCTTTGATACCCCGACCCCCACGTTTCTTCGCAACGTGGGGCTACGGCGGGCCTGCCCAGGGCCGTGCCGAGACCCAGAGCACCGGCGGCGCAGCGCCTCGTAGGCGGACGCAGGACCTTGAGGCCCCAATTTTTTGTAAACACCCTCTCAGAGGGTGCTCACGAAAGCCGGTACGCCAGAGCACAGGCTGGGACTCCTGCACGGTGCCGACCGGAGCCCAAAGCGCCGGGGGCAGAGCGCGCTCCGGGCAGGCGGGGCCGTCAGTGATCGGCGACCGACAGGCTCCTGAGGAAGGCATCCGCCGGCACCGCCAGGTCGATGTGTCGCAGGGCCCGGGCGCGGAGTCGCTCGCCCCGCCCCGCCCGGCCGTCGGCGGTGAGCCAACAGCCCCGCATGTAGGCGACATAGGGCCAGGCAGCGGGAAACGGCCGGGCGAAGCCCCGGAAGTCCTGCAGCACCCCGCGTGCAAGGCCTCTCAGGCCGCGCTTTCCGGTGTTGCCGGCCGCCCGCAGTTCCAGCAGCGCCATGATCTCGCCGATGAAGCCGTAGATGGCGTAGATGGACAGCATGGAGGCCGCACCCGCCACCCGCCGGCACACCGCCAGGTCGGCCAGCGCCGCTGGCGCATCGCCCTGGCGGGCCGCCTGCCAGGCCCGGGTGCCGTGGTAGAGCAGGTCCGTGTTGGGGTCCACCAGTTCCCCCATTAGCTCCTCAACCGCCTCCAGTTCCAGTTCCGGCGTGCGCCGCAGGCGCAGCGCCAGGTGGGCGACCAGGCAGTGACACCAGACCTCGGCGTAGCGCTCCCGCCACGCCAGAGCCCGCGGCAGGACCTCCAGGATCGACGCCCGGGCGGCCTCCAGGTTGCCCCGCAGCAGGGCCGCATAGGGCACCAGGCAGCTGCACTCGCCCCAGTTCTTGGGCTGGCCCAGCTGCTCGAACAGGCGTGCTCCCTGGGCCGCGTGACGGGCGCTGTCCTCCAGGCGGCCGAGCCCCAGGGCGCACAGCGCCAGCTGCTCGTGGGCCCAGGCCCGGGCGAAGGACTGCGCCGCGGGGAGGCCGCGCTCGGCGCGCTCGGCACAGGCCAGCGCCCGGGCGCGCAGCGGCGTATGTGCCAGAACCAGGGCTGCCGAGGCCCAGTTTTCGGCGCCGGCGGCGCCCAGGTTGACCGAGCGCAGGGTGCTGGCCAGGAAGCTCCGCCGGTCGCCCTCGAAGAAGCAGATCTGGGCCAGGCGGTTGTGGGCGCGGGCCAGATCCTCCGCAAAGGCGCCATGAGCTGGCGCAGTGGCGCTGCGGCGCAGGGGCAGCAGGAACCGGGTCAGTTCCCGGAGCAGGTCGCGGCGGGCGCCCGTCAGCGCGGGCAGCGGCTGGCCGGCGGCCCGGAGACATTGCCGCGCCGCCCACAGGGACTCCTCCAGCCGGCCTTGCTGGAAGCAGGTCTCGCTCAGCCACAACCACCAGCGGCAGCGATGGATCCGAGGGGCGGCCTCCCGTTGCAGGGCCCGGCGCAGCAGCCCGGCCGCCTCGTCGAACCAGCCAAGACGCCGGTGGATCGCCCACAGGCCCTGCAGCAGCTCGGCCAGGGGTTCCGCCTCGCCTGCCTTGAGGCGGGTCTCAAAGGCGGCCAGCAGATTCGCCAGTTCCGGGCGGGCGTTCTGGAAGGCGAGGTCCAGGGGGTCTCCCTGGAAACCGGCCAGCTCCTCGCTCAGCAGCGCACTGTAATAGTCGGCATGGCGTGCACGCACTTCCTGCATCCGGCGCGGGTCCTCGGCCAGTTTGCCGGCACCCCACTCGCGCATCAGTTCGTGGACCTCCAGCTGTCCGTCAGCGCGCCGGCGCAGCATGGACTTGCACGCCAGGCTGTCGAGCACGGCCAGCCGGCAGGGGACTACGGCGCAGGCGGCGGCGGGGGTGAAGCCTCCCCGGAACACGCTGAGCGCACTGAACGCGGCGCGCTCCTGGGCACCCAGCAGCGCCCAGGATCGATCCAGCACGGCGCCCAGGCTGGCGTGGCGCCCACCCGGCGCCCGCGGCGCGCTGATGAGGCCTAGATCCGCGCCCAGACGCTCGGCAATCTCGCGGCAGCTCATGGATACCAGCCAGCGGGCCGCCAGCAATATGGCCAGGGGATGCCCCCCCAGAGCGCGGCAGATGCTCAGGATGCAGGGTCCGTTGGCGGTCGCGTCGAACCCCGCGTCCACCCGCGCCGCGGCTTGCAGGAACAGCGCCACGGCCGGATACGCCCGGCAGGCCTCGCTCCAGTCACGCGCCTCGGGGAGCGCCAGCCCGTCCAGGGTCACGACCCACTCGGTTGCCAGGCCCAGGCGATGGCGGCTGGTCACCAGGACCCGCACCCGCGGCGCACGCAGGGCAATGGCCTCGAGCAGCTCCGCGCCAGCGCTCAGTTGCTCGAAGTTGTCCAGCACCAGCAGCAGCTCGCGGCCGGCGAGGGCCGCCAGCACGGTCTCGCGCTCCGAGGCGCGGCCGGGAGGCAGGCCCTGGGCCTCCGCGATTCGAGCCAGCACCAGGCCCGCGCTGTCACCGGGCATCCGGGGAGAGACGTCAGCCAATTCGACGAAACGGACACCGTCGCCGAATTCCGGGGCCAGGGTATGCCCCAGATGCCGCGCCGAATGAGTCTTGCCGACGCCTCCGGGACCGACAATGCTCACCAGGCGGCAGTTTTCTTCGCGCAGCAGATGGGCGAGCCGATCATGCTCGGCCACGCGGTTGACGAGGGGCGCCCCGGCAGCCTCGCAGCCCTCCCCTGGGCGGCGCGCAACGCGCTCGGGCGCGGCCTGGGCGAGTGCCGCGGCACTCCTGCGAATCTCCTCAACCAGGGACCGGGTGGCGGCATCCGGCTCCACGTCCAGTTCCCGCCGCAGCACCTCCCGGCAGGCTTCGAACTGCGACAACGCGGCGACCCCCTGGCCCAGCTCCGCGTAGCAGCGGATCAGCGCCCGGTGATGCTCCTCGGACCAGGGGGCCAGGGACACGCAGCGGCGGTATACCTCCACGGCGCGGCCTGGCTGGCTCCGCGCCGTGAGCCGTTGCGCGACGTCGGTCAGGGCAACCAGATGCTCATCCACCAGGCGCCGGCGCTGCTCGCTGACCCAGTCATCGAACCGGGGCGCGTGGCGCAGACGTATGCCGGCGAGGAATTCCTCCGGGCGCCGGGCCAGTAGCGACTCCACCCCGCCCACCGACAGATCGTCGGCGGGCGGCAGCGCCGTCGCGTCGATCCAGAAGACCGCCCCGGACGGGATGTACACCTGCGCTCGGGTGCAGCCGATGTGCTCGGGAACCAGGCGCCGCAGGCGCAGCAGCGCCAGCCTCAGGTTGCCCCGGGCCGCCGGGTCGTCCAGCTCGCCCCAGAAGAACTCCGCCAGATGGGCACGCGAGCGGTCGCCGCCGCCGAGGGCCAGGTAGAGCCAGAGTGCCAAGGGCTTGGAGCCGGCTAAGGGCGCCAGCGCCACCCCGTCCAACCGCGCCCGAACCTCGCCCAGACAGTACACCTGCAGGCGGGCGCCCGCCCGGCAGGGATCGGCGGTCGCCACGGCGGCCTTGGCTGTACCCGGGGGCGGTGTGGCGATGTCCAAGGCGGCACCCTCCGGCAACGGCCGATGTGCCGGAACGGCTCCAGGACGCGCCCCTGCCTGACCGCCGCTGCCCGGCGTACCGCTTTGAGTATGGACGAGATTCAGCTTCCCGGGCCTCAGACGGCCGGCCAGAGCCCTCGCATCGCGGCCACCCCCTGGGCGCGGGCGGCATGGGCCGCCTCCAGATCAGCAGGGCCGAGGCCGCCCAGGGCGTAGACCGGCAGGGGCAGATCCCGGACCCAGTCCGCGAAGCCCGGCCAGCCGAGAGGCTCGGCCTCGGGATGGCTCGGCGTGGCGGCCACCGGAGAGAGCAGGGCGAAGTCGGCCCCGCCATGGACCGCCCGCGCCAGTTCCTCCGGGCCGTGGCAGGAGGCACCCACCCAGAGCGACGCCGTCGTCGCGTCCCGCTGGAAGGCCCGCAGCCGGGCGGCCGACAGGTGCAGGCCGTCGGCGCCGGCAGCCCGGGCCAGCTCCGGCGGCCCGTTGACCAGGATCCGGGCACCGTGGGCCTGGGACCGGCGGCAGGCCTCCCGGGCCAGGGGGGCGAATGCGTCGGGCGCCAGTCGCGGCGCCCGAAGCTGAATCAGGGCGAGGCCCGCCGAGGCGGCGCGCTCCACGCCCTCCAGCCAGGCCCCGTCCCGGGGTCCGACTGGAGGTGGCGTAATCAGGCAGAGGTCCGGCAGACGGGCCGCCGCCAGGATGGGCAGGTTGGCGGCCGGGAAGCGGTAGCCGGGCAGATCGTCGGCGGCCACCCAGCGCAGCGGCTGGCCCTGGCGGCCGGCCGGGGTGCCGGTGAAGCCGGTGACTTCCCAGACGTCCAGCAGCATCGCGCGATCGGGATAGCGGTAGGGGATGCGTAGCAGCGCTCGGCAGGTGGCGGGACGGATGCCCAGTTCCTCGTCCAGCTCCCGGTCCAGAGCCTGGCGTGAGGTCTCCCCCGGCTCCAGCTTGCCGCCCGGGAACTCCCACAGCCCGCCCTGGTGCAGGTGGTCGGCGCGCCGGGCGATGAGCACCCGGCCCGCGGTGTCCCGCACCACGGCCGCCACCACCGCCAGCATGTCCGGCTGGGCGGCTAGCTGGAATCCAGGACGTAGGCTCATGGGGCGGGGTGGGGCCTGTTGATCAGTTGATTCGCTAATTTGTTGATCAGAAGCCCCGACAGACCCTGAACGGGACGATCAACGTACCCCCATCGACGAATTAGCCGATTCACTGATTAACCGACCCCAAACGCCCTCAGGTGCGGTACTCGGCGTTGATCTTGACGTACTCGTAGGACAGATCGCAGGTCCAGACCGTGGCCGTCTCGGCGCCGCGCCCCAGGCCGATGCGGATCTCGATCTCGGCGCCGGCCATGTAGCGGGCGGCGTCGGCCTCGCTGTAGTCCGCGCTGCGCTCGCCGCCGGCGGCGATCCGCTGGGGCCCCAAATGAATGGTGACGCCGGCCACGTCCAGGTCGTCCACCCCCGCCCGGCCCACCGCGGCCAGGATGCGCCCCCAGTTGGGGTCGCCGGCGAACAGGGCAGTCTTCACCAACGGCGATTCGGCCACCGTGAAGGCAACCCGCTCGGCTTCGGCGCGGCTTGCGGCTGCCTCGACCTGCACGCTGACGAAGCGGGTCGCCCCCTCGCCGTCGCGCACGATGGCCTGGGCCAGCTCGGTGCAGAGATCGGTGAGCGCCGCACCGAGGCCCCGGGCCGCCGCGCAGCGAGGATCGGACAGGGGCTCGCCGCCGGCCCGGCCGGTGGCCGCCAGCAGGCAGGCATCGTTGGTGGAGGTGTCGCCGTCCACGGTGATGCGGTTGAAGGACACCGCCACCGCCTCGCGCAACAGGTGCCGCGCGAGGCCCGGTTCCAGGGCCGCGTCGGTGGCCACGAAGGCCAGCATGGTGGCCATGTCCGGGCGGATCATACCGGCGCCCTTGGCGATGCCGGTGAGGGTCACCGGCCGGCCGTCAAGCTGCAGCTGGCGGCTGGCCCCCTTGGGCCGGGTGTCGGTGGTGAGGATGGCCCGGGCGGCGCGGGCCCAGCCGTCCTCGGAGAGGCTCTGCAGCAGGCCGGGGACGGCGTTCAGGATGGGTGCCTGCGGCAGCGGCTCGCCGATGACGCCGGTGGAGAACGGCAGGACCTCCGCGCGCTCACACCCTGCAGCCTCGGCCACGGCAGTGCAGCAGGCCAGCGCTGCCTGTTCCCCGGCGGCGCCGGTGCCGGCATTGGCGTTGCCGGTGTTCACCAGCCAGTAGCGGGCTTCGGGTGTCCTGGCCAGATGGCGCTCGGCGATGCGCACCGGCGCCGCCCGGAAGCGGTTGCAGGTGAACACGCCGGCGCTGACGGTGGCGGGGGCGAACTCGAAGGCGGCCAGATCCAGCCGGCCCGGCTTGCGGATGCCGGCCTCCACCGCCCCCAGCCGGACGCCGGCCACCGGGGACAGGGGCGGGAGCCCCTCAGGACCGGGCATGGCTCAGCCCTGCAGGCGCCCGTGGCACTGCTTGTATTTCTTGCCGGAACCGCAGGGGCAGGGCTCGTTGCGGCCCACCTTGCGCTGCTGGCGCACGAACGGCTGGCTCTCCGGCTCGGGCTGCCTTCGGGGCGGTCCGGCGGCGGGGCCGCCGCCACCACCGGCGGCCAGGCTCTCGCGCTCTTCGTGGTGGAACTCCATGGGGCGTTCGTCCGGCTCCGCCGCGCGGGCGTCCTCCTCGCTGCGAACCTGCACGTGGCTGAGGATCTTGACGGTCTCGTGCTTCACACCGTCCAGCATCTCCGAGAACATCTGGAAGGCCTCGCGCTTGAACTCCTGCTTCGGGTTGCGCTGGGCCATGCTGCGCAGGCCGATGCCCTGGCGCAGGTAGTCCATGGCGGCCAGGTGGTCCCGCCAGTGGGCATCCAGCACCTGCAGCAGGAAGCTCTTCTCCACTTCGCGCATGTCCACGCCGATGGCCTTGACCTGCTCTTCCTTGTCCCGGAAGCGTTCCTCCAGGGCCTCGTGGATGCGCCGGCGCAGTCCCTCCTCCGCGAGGTCGTCGTCCTCCTCCAGCCACTTGGCGATCGGCAGATCCAGCGCCAGCTCGGCGCGCAGGACCTTTTCCAGCCCGGGGACGTCCCATTGCTCGTCGATACTGCCGGGCGGGATGTACCGGCTGACCAGGTCCGAGACCACGTCCTCGCGCAGCGCGGCGATGGTCTCGGAGATGTCGTCGGCCTCCAACAACTCGTTGCGCTGGCGGTAGATGACCTTGCGCTGGTCGTTGGCGACGTCGTCGTACTCCAGCAGCTGCTTGCGCATGTCGAAGTTGTGGGCCTCGACCTTGCGCTGGGCGTTTTCGATGACGCGCGAGACCATGCCGCTCTCTATGGCCTCGCCTTCCTGCATGCCCAGGCGCTGCATCAGCCCCGACACCCGATCGGAGGCGAAGATGCGCAGCAGGCTGTCCTCCAGGGACAGGTAGAAGCGGGTCGAGCCCGGGTCTCCCTGGCGCCCGGAACGGCCACGCAGCTGGTTGTCGATGCGCCGGGATTCATGGCGCTCGGTGCCGATCACATGCAGGCCGCCGGCCTCGATCACCTGGTCGTGGCGCTGCTGCCACTCCTGGCGCAGCCGCTCGACGGTGTCCGGGTCCGGGTCCTCGAGGGCCGCCAGCTCCACGTCCACGTTGCCGCCCAGCACGATGTCGGTGCCGCGGCCGGCCATGTTGGTGGCGATGGTGACGGCGCCGGGCCGGCCGGCCTGGGCGATGATCGAGGCCTCGCGCTCATGCTGCTTGGCGTTGAGCACCTCGTAGGGGATGTCCTGGCCCTTCAGCTCCCGGGCCAGCAGCTCCGAGTTCTCGATGGAGGTAGTGCCCACCAGGGCGGGCTGGCCGCGCTGGTGGCAGTCGCTGATGTCCTCGACGATGGCGTCGAACTTCTCTTTCTGGGTCAGGAACACCAGGTCGTGGTGGTCCTTGCGGATCATCGGCCGGTGGGTGGGGATGACCACCACCTCCAGGCCGTAGATGTGCTGGAACTCGTAGGCCTCGGTGTCGGCGGTGCCGGTCATGCCGGCCAGCTTGTCGTAGAGGCGGAAGAAGTTCTGGAAGGTGATGGAGGCGAGCGTCTGGTTCTCGGCCTGAATGGACACGCCCTCCTTGGCCTCGATGGCCTGGTGCAGGCCCTCGGACCAGCGCCGCCCGGCCATGGCCCGGCCGGTGAACTCGTCGACGATCACCACCTGGCCGTCGCGTACCAGGTAGTGGACGTCCCGCTGGTAGAGGGCATGGGCCCGCAGGGCGGCGTTCATGTGGTGCAGCATGGCGATGTTGCGGGCTTCGTAGAGGCTCTGGTCCTCGGGCAGCAGGCCCTCGTCGCGCAGCATCTGCTCGGCACGCTCCTGACCCTCCTCGGTGAGGAACGCCTGGCGGGACTTCTCGTCGACCGTATAGTCGCCGGGGCCGTCCTCCTCCTGCTGGCGGGTCAACCGGGGCGCCAGCTGGTTCATGCGCTGGTAGAGCTCGCTGCTGTCCTCCGCGGGTCCGGAGATGATCAGCGGCGTGCGGGCCTCGTCGATGAGGATGGAGTCGACCTCGTCGACGATGGCGAAGGCGCAGCCCCGCTGCATGCGGTCCTCGATGCGCAGCGCCATGTTGTCCCGCAGGTAGTCGAAGCCGAATTCGTTGTTGGTGCCGTAGGTGATATCCGCCGTGTAGGACTCGCGCTTGGTAGCCGATTCCATGCCCGGCACCACCACACCCACCGTGAGGCCCAGGAAACGATAGATGCGCCCCATCCACTCGGCGTCGCGGCGGGCCAGATAGTCGTTGACGGTGACGATGTGCACGCCGTTGCCGGTCAGGGCATTCAGGTAGGCCGCCAGGGTGGCCACCAGGGTCTTGCCCTCGCCGGTCTTCATCTCGGCGATGCGGCCCTGGTGGAGCACCATGCCGCCGATGAGCTGGACGTCGAAGTGGCGCATGCCCAGCGTCCGCCGGGCCGCCTCCCGGACCACCGCGAAGGCCTCCGGCAGCAGCTGGTCCAGGGTCTCGCCGGCCTCCAGGCGTTCCCGGAACTCAGCGGTGCGCGCCTCCAGCGCGGCGTCGTCCAGGGCCTGGGTATCCTCTTCGAGGGCGTTGATGCGGGTCACGGTCCGCCGCATCCGGCGCAGCACGCGCTCGTTGCGGCTGCCGAACACCTTCTTGGCGATGGCGCTTAACATAGGGCCTCATTGTCGCCTGGCTGGAGGGAGAAGGCCGCGTCCATCCGGGCATGGCCCCGCCGCAGCGGGGGCGCCTCGGCGCGGCCGGCAAAGACGGCTACTATATCGCACCCCATCAAGTGAAATCAGGGGCTGCAGTTCATGGCCGATCCGCCCGGGCGCACCCGGCCCCAACCCCTGTCGCGGTGGCTCCGGCGTCCCGAGGGACGGCTGGGACGGCTGGCCGCTGAGGCCCGGCGCCTGGGGGACTGGCAGCGGGCGCTGCAGCGGGCGCTGCCCACCGAGGCCGCCGGCCACTGGCAACTGGCGTCCCTGGACCACCGCGCCCTGGTCCTGCAGGTGGACGGCGGCGAATGGGCCAGCCGGCTACGCTACCAGAGAGGCCGCCTACTGGAGTGTGCCGCTTCCCTGCTGGGCCGGCGGCCCGGCCGGCTGCAGCTGCGGGTGCAGCCGCCGGCGGCGCGCCGCGCCCGCCCCGCGGGCCGCAGCCTGCCGGCGGAGGCGGCCGCTTCCCTGGAGGCCGCGGCCCGGGCCACCGATGATCCCCGGCTGCGGGAGGCGCTGCTGCGACTGGCACGCCGCGCCGGCGGGTGAGGCGCGTTTAGGATTGAGGACTGAGGACTGAGGACTGAGGACTGAGGACTGAGGACTGAGGACTGAG
>CAZAQB010000110.1:0-11091 GCA_964487155.1 uncultured Ectothiorhodospiraceae bacterium | reverse complement strand
TCCTGGCTAATGCTGGGATTGCGCTGCGCTTCATCCCAGCCTACCCAGCCCTGAGTGGAAGAGGAGGGGGGCTGGGCTTCGGGTGGGGTGGATTCGTGGGGCTTGGCCTGTGGCCGGGCGGGGCGCCGGATGCGGCGCGTTGCGCCTTATCCGGCCTACGCGGGCCTGCGCTGTGCCGCGGAGCCTTGGTCAAAGGCCGTAGGCCGGATAAGCGAAGCGCATCCGGCGTCTTCAGCGATCACCGGATAACGGCACCGCGCCCAGCGGGCTTTACCGCCGCCGGGGCGGAGCCGCGCTCAGTCCTCAGTCCTCAGTCCTCACAGTCCCCCACCTCGATCCGCATCGAGAAATCCACTGCCCGTATGTGCTTGGTCAGCCCCCCGCAGGAGATGTAGTCGACGCCGGTGGCGGCGATCCCAGCCAGTTGGTCAAGGGCGACATTGCCGGACACCTCCAGCCGGGCCCGGCCCGCGTTCAGCTCCACGGCGCGGCGCATGTCCTGCAGGCTGAAATTGTCCAGCAGCACGATGTCGGCGCCCGCCAGCACGGCCTCCTCCAACTCCGCCAGGGTCTCCACCTCGCATTCCACCGAGCGCCCCGGGTGGCGGGCCCGGGCGTGGGCCACCGCGGCGCTGACGCTGCCGCAGGCCAGCACGTGGTTCTCCTTGATGAGCAGCGCATCGAACAGGCCCAGACGGTGGTTGACGCCGCCGCCGCAGCGCACCGCATGTTTCTGGGCCAGGCGCAGCCCGGGCACCGTCTTGCGGGTGTCCAGCAGCCGGGTGGCGGACTCCCCCAGAGCCTTGACGTGCTCGCGGGTGACGGTGGCCGTGCCGGAGAGCAGCTGCAGGAAGTTCAGCGCCGTGCGTTCCCCGGTGACCAGGGCGGCGGTCGGCCCCTGCAGGCGGCAGACCAGCTGCTCGGGCTCCAGGGCGGCGCCGTCCATGGCCTCCCAGGCGACGCTGACCCGGGAGTCCAGCTGCCGGAACACCTCCTCGAACCAGGCGCTGCCGCTCAGCACCGCCGCCTCGCGGCTGATGACCCTGGCCGAAGCGCTGCTGCCGGCGGGCAGCAGGTCGGCGGTGAGATCACCGCTGCCCACGTCCTCGCGCAGGGCGCGGCGCACGTCGTCGGTCACTGCGTCGGCCAGGTTCACTGGCGTCCCTCGGTGTCGCCATCAGTCAAGGGTTCCGGCGGCGGCGCGATGGAGTGGGTACGCCGGCGGATGGCAGACCGGGCCAGCAGGTGAGCGCTGATCGGGGCGGTGACCAGCAGAAAGGCGCTGATCAGGAATTCGCGCACGCTCAGGCCCGTGACCGCTCCCGCGCCGTGCAGGACAAACCCCGCCAGCATGGCCGCCAATCCCAGGGTGCTGGCCTTGGTGGGGCCATGCAGGCGGGTCATGAAGTCGGGAAACCGGAACATGGCGAGCGAGCCGATGAACACGAACACGGCTCCGAATACGATGAGAAACGACGCGATGGCCTCGGTCATGGGTGAAACCGTTCAGTTCAGTCAATGAGGTTGCCGCGATCCAGGTACTTCGCCAGCGCGATGGTGCTGACGAAACCCAGCATGGCGATGAGCAGTGCCGCTTCGAAATAGAGCGACGTCTGGAATTGCACCCCGATCAGCAGGATCAGGGCGATGCTGTTGATGTACAGGGTGTCCAGCGCCAGGATGCGGTCTTCCGCGTAGGGTCCGATGACCAGCCTCACCGTGTTCATGGCCATGGCGGCCAGGACTGCGACCGTGGCCAGGTTGAATGCCAGCTCGCTCATTCCAGAAGCTCCCGCAGGGGCTGCTCGTAGCGCAGCTTGATGGATTGCACCAGGTCGTCGACGTCGTCGCAGTCCAGGGCGTGGACGTGCAGGGTCCCGCGGTCTGCGTCGAACTGGGCGGAAATGGTGCCCGGGGTGAGGGTGATGATGCTCGCCAGGGCGACGATGCCGTACTCGTCGCGCAGTTCCAGGGGCACCTGCACGTAGGCCGGCCGCAGGCTGGCGTTGGACCGGGTCAGCGTGATCCAGGCCACGGCCAGATTCGCCACGACGATGTCCCACAGCACCAGGGGGATGAACGTCAGCAGAACCCCGGGGCGCCGGAAGCGCAGGTGGGTGACCCAGAACCGGGCCGAGAACTGGGGAATCAGCAGCCCCAGCACAATGCCCATGACCAGGGCTCCCGCACTGGCGCTGTTGGCGAGCAGCATCCACGAGATCACCACCAGCACGGTCAGTGTGGGATGGGGCAGCAATCTGTCGAGCATCCTCATCCTCCCGAGGGCGGGGCTGGGGTGCCCCGGCCGGTCGTGAACCCCTCTCGCCCGCCGGCGCGCATCAGCGCGCTGCCGGCCCCAGTACCGTGTCGATGTAGACCTGGGGCTGCACCAGGTCGGCGGCGGTGCGCTGGGCGAAACGCTCCACCGGACCGGCCAGCACCGATACCGCCACGATCAGCCCGGTGCCCGCCAGCAGGGCCAGCAGCTGTTCCCGGGGCAGTGCGGCGGACGGGTTCGGGGCCTCCCCCTGGGTTTTCCAGAACAGGGTACTACCGGCGCGGCCCAGGGCCACCACTGCCAGCAGGCTGGTCGCCAGGATCAGCGTCCACCATAGCGCCGCCCCCGGATGGGACCAGACCGCTTTTAGGATCAATGCCTTGCCAAGGAACCCGGAGAGCGGCGGCATGCCCACCCCGGCCATGGCCAGCAGCATGAAGAGGATTCCCAGAGTGGCCCAGTGTCCCGGCATCGGGCCGGGCCGCAGCTCATCCCCGGCGGCGCCGCGCTGGCGGGCAATGGCGTCAGCCATCAGGAACAGCGCCGCCGCCACCAGGGTGCTCTGGATCAGGTAGTAGAGGGCGGCGGCGATGCTCTGGGTCGAGAACACGCCCACCGCGATCAACAGGCTGCCCACCGAGGCGATCACCAGGTAGGCCACCAGCCGGCGCAGCTCGGTGGCGGCCAGGGCGCCCAGCATGCCGGCGAGAAGGGTGGCGCCCGCCGCTCCCAGCAGCCAGGGGCCGAGCGCTTCGGCAAGCTCCGAGCCTGGCGCGCCGAAGGAGATGGTGAATACCCGCAGGATGGCATAGACACCGATCTTGGTCATGATGGCGAACAGCGCCGCCACCGGCGCCGAGGCCCGGCTATAGGTGTCGGGCAGCCACAGGAACAGCGGGATCAGCGCCGCCTTGGTGCCGAACACCACCAGCAGCATGAACGCGCTAATGTGCAGCAGCCCGCGGTCGGCCTCCGCCACCTCCGGTACCCGCAGGGCGAGATCCGCCATGTTGAGTGTGCCGGTGACGCCGTAGAGCGTGCCGACGCCGATCAGGAAGAACGCCGAGCCGGTGAGATTGACCGCCACGTACTTGACGGCGGCGCGGCTGCGCTCGGCGCCGCCGCCGTGGAGCAGCAGGCCGTAGGACGCCAGCAGCAGGATCTCGAAGAACACGAACAGGTTGAAGATGTCGCCGGTGAGAAAGGCACCGTAGATGCCCATCAGCTGGAACTGGAACAGGGCGTGGAACATGCGCCCGCGGCGATCCGCGTCGTGCAGGGCCGCTCCCAGGGCGAGGGTGGCGGTGACCGCCGTCAGCAGCACCATCAGTGCGCTGAGCCGGTCCAGTACCAGCACGATGCCGAACGGCGCCGGCCAGTCTCCCAGCTCGTAGACCATGGGCTGGCCGTCGGCCACCACGGCCAGCCCCCAGAGCGCCGCCGCCAGTCCCGCCAGGGTTCCCAGCACGCCCACGGTGCGCTGCAATCGCAGTTCGCTTTGGCTCAGCAGGGTCAGCACAAACCCGCTGAAGGCCGCGATCAGGATCGGCAGGATGGGCAGGTGGTTCATTGGCGCCCGTCCACATGGTCACTGTCCAGGTCCCGGAAGGCCCGCAGGGCGAGCACCAGTACGAAGGCCGTCATGGCGAAGCCGATGACGATGGCGGTGAGCACCAGGGCCTGGGGCAGGGGGTCGGTGTAGTGCCGGACACCCTCCTGGATGATGGGAGGTGCGCCGGGGGCCAGACGCCCCATGCTTACCAGGAACAGGTTGACGGCGTAGGACAGCAGCGTCAGGCCGAGGATCACCGGATAGGTCCGGGCCCGCAGCATCAGGTAGATGCCGGCCGCCGTCATGGCGCCGATGGCCGTGGCGACGAGGAACTCAAGGCTGCCGAACATCAACGGGATGTCTCCATGGTCTGCTGTTTGCCCAGTTGCGCCAGGATCAGCACCACCGACCCGACCACCGTCAGGAACACGCCCAGGTCGAAGGCCACCGCGCTGGCCAGCTCGAAATCGCCCAGTACCGGCATGTGGACATGGGTGAAGGCGCTGGTGAGAAACGGCGCGCCGAACACCCAGCTGGCCACGCCGGTCAGCCCGGCGATCACCAGGCCGGCGCCGATGGCGGGGAAGTAGTTGCGCGTCAGGCGCTGCTCGCTCCAGCTCACGCCCTGGGCGGTGTACTGGGTGAGCAGGGCGACCGCCGCCACCAGGCCGGCGATGAAGCCGCCGCCGGGCATGTTGTGACCGCGCAGGAAGATGTAGGCGGCCACCAGCAGCACCAGGGGCAGCATCACCCGGGTGCCGATGACCATCAGCAGCGGGTGGCGGGACTCGCTGTCCAGGCGCAGGGTGTCCTCGACGCTGGCGGCCAGCAGTGCGTAGACGCAGACGGCGGCGATGCCGAGCACGGTGATCTCGCCGAAGGTATCAAAGCCGCGGAAGTCCACCAGGATCACGTTAACCACGTTGTGGCCCCCGCCCCCCGGCACGCTGTGCTCCAGGTGGAACTGGGAGATGGACTCCAGGGGCCGGGTCATCACCGCGTAGGCGACGGCGGCAATCCCGCCGCCGCCGGCGAGCGCGATCGCCCCGTCGCGCCAGCGCCGCTCGGGGCTGGAGTCTGCCGGCGTGCGCTTGGGCAGCAGGTTCAGGGCCAGCAGCATGAGCACCGTGCCCACCACCTCCACGGAGATCTGGGTGAGCGCCAGGTCGGGGGCGGCGATGTAGACGAAGGTGACGGCCGTCAGCAACCCCACCAGCCCGAAGGCCATCACGGCAGTGAACCGGTTATGGTGGGCCAGCACCAGCTGCACCAGCGCCGCCAGCCCCAGCAACCAAAGCAGCCCGGCGGCCGGCGGTGCCGGCGTGGGGGTGACGCCGCCCGGGGCCAGCCCGCCGCCCATGCTGCCCACTAGACCGAGACCCAGGGCGGCGGCTACCAGCAGCAGCAGATTGCGCTGCACCGTGCCGTTGTCCAGCAGTTGGGTGAGGCGCCCGGCCACGAGCACCGCCCTGGCCACCAGGGCGTCGAACAGCCCCTTGCCGGTCACGGGGGGGAGGGTGCGGGCGTTCCAGGCCGCCACCTGCTCGCGCACGGTGTACAGGTACACGCCGCCGCCCAGGGCCGCCACGCTCATCAGCAGCGGCACGTTGATGCCATGCCACAGGGCGAGGCTGAACTCCGGCGCCGGGGCCCGCAGCACGCCGGACACCGCGGTGGTCAGCAGGTCGCCCACGATGAAGCCGGGGATCACGCCCACCAGCACGCAAAGGGCGATCAGCACTTCCACCGGCACCCGCATGTAGCGCGGCGGTTCGTGGGGTTTGCGGGGCAGCTCCGGCGAGGCGTCGCCGAAAAACACATCGTGCACGAAGCGCACCGAGTAGGCCGCGCTCAGCAGGCCCCCAAGGGTTGCCACCACCGGCAGCAGCCAGCCCAGGGCACCCAGGCGCTGGCTCTCGATGACCACCTCGTTGAAGAACATCTCCTTGGAGAGGAAGCCGTTCAGCAGCGGCACCCCGGCCATGGCGGCGGCGGCCACCGCCGCCAGTGCCATGGTGATGGGCATGTAGTGGCGCAGCCCTCCCAGCTTGCGGATGTCCCGGGTGCCGGCCTCGTGGTCGATGATGCCCGCCGCCATGAACAACGACGCCTTGAAGGTGGCGTGGTTGATGATGTGGAACACACCGGCCACGGCACCGGCCGGGGTGCCAAGGCCGAACAGCAGGGTGATGAGCCCCAGATGGCTGACCGTGGAATAGGCCAGCAGGCCCTTGAGGTCGTCCTTGAACAGGGCCCCATAGGCGCCGAACACCATGGTCGCCAGGCCCACGCCGGTAACCAGGAAGAACCACAGATCGGTGCCGGCCAGGGCCGGGAACATGCGCGCCAGCAGGAACACGCCGGCCTTCACCATGGTGGCGGAATGCAGGTAGGCGCTCACCGGCGTGGGGGCGGCCATGGCGTGGGGCAGCCAGAAGTGGAACGGCACCTGGGCCGACTTGGTGAACACGCCCATCAGCACCAGCAGCAGGGCTGGCACGTACAGGGGATGGCCGCGGATCAGATCGCCGGAGTCCAGCACCGTGGTGAGCTGGTAGCTGCCCACGATTTCGCCCAGCAGCAGCATACCGCCCAGCAGGGCGAGGCCCCCGGCGCCGGTCACCGCCAGCGCCATGCGCGCCCCCTGGCGGCCCTCCGGCAGGTGTTTCCAGTAGCCGATCAGCAGGAACGAGCTGATGCTGGTGAGCTCCCAGAACACCACCAGCAGCAGCAGGTTGTTGGACATCACGATGCCCAGCATGGAGCCCATGAACGCCAGCAGCATGGCGTAGAAGCGGCCCATGGGGTCGTCGGCGGCCAGGTAATAGCGGGCGTAGAGGATGATCAGCAACCCGATGCCCAGGATCAGCCCGGCGAACATCAGGGCGTAGCCGTCCAGCAGGAAGGCGAGTTCCAGCCCCAGCCCCGGCAGCCAGGGCCAGCCGACGCTCAGCACCTCGCCCCGGAACACCGCCGGCGCCTGGGAGGCCAGCAGCGCCAAGCCCAGCAGGGCCGGTGCCGCCGTGCTCCAGGCACACAGGTTGCGGCCGTAGCGGATGGTCAGCGGCGGCAGGACAATACCTAGGAAGGGCAGCAGAACGATGAGCAGCAGCGCCATGGCGATTGTTGTATGCGTCTCGCTTGGGCTCCGGCAGCGCCTCCCGGACTGTTCCGGAAGCCGCTGCCCGTGGTCTGGCGGCAGGCAAAAAACTGTCGGAGGAGTCTAGCAGACCCGCCGTGGCCCGCCAGCCGCAGGGTTTGGTGGCCGGCCGGGGCTTGGAGACGCTGCCCCGCCGCCCGGGCTCGGGGGGTGAGCCGGCCACCGGACGCGCCGGAACAAGCCGAATTTAGCCGCAGATGAACACGGATAAACGCGGATTTGGAGTTGTTGTGGCTGGTAGGCCAAGACTCTCGCCACCCGAGTCGCCGGCGGAGGTGCGACGCTGGATCATGTCACTGTGAAGGCGGGCGTGCGGCCTCCACCCCTTCTCCGGCGATCAGCGTTCATCCGCGTCCATCTGCGGCTAGCAATCTCTTCCAATACTGCGTCCATCTCGCGTGCATTTCGCGGCCAAACTGCCTCCCTGTCAGCCCAGCCGGACCCCCCTGACCGACGCCGGCGCTCAGGCGATGCTGACGGCGGGGTCCAGGTAGACGTCCTGGATGGCGTTCATCAGCGCCACGCCCTCGGCCATGGGCTTCTGGAAGGCCTTGCGCCCGGAGATCAGGCCCATGCCGCCGGCGCGCTTGTTGATCACCGCGGTGCGCACCGCCTGCTGCAGGTCGTTGTCGCCGGAGCCGCCACCGGAGTTGATCAGCCCGGCGCGGCCCATGAAGCAGTTGGCCACCTGGTAGCGGGTCAGGTCGATGGGGTGGTCGGTGGTGAGCTCCTGGTAGACCTTGCGGTGGGTCTTGCCGAACTTGAGCGCGTTGTAGCCGCCGTTGTTCTCCGGCTGCTTCTGCTTGACGATGTCGGCGTTGATGGTGGCCGCCAGGTGGTTGGCCTGGCCGGTGAGGTCGGCGGAGACGTGATAGTCGGTGTCGCCCTGCTTGAAGTCGGGGTTGCGCAGGTAGGCCCAGAGGATCGTGGCCAGGCCCAGCTCGTGGGCATGCTGGAAAGCCTCGGAGATCTCCTGGATCTGGCGCCGGCACTCCGGCGAGCCGTAGTAGATGGTGGCGCCGACCGCCACGGCCCCCATGTCGAAGGCCTGCTCGACGCTTGCGAACAGGGTCTGGTCGTGGATGTTGGGGTAGGTGAGCAGTTCGTTGTGATTAAGTTTTACGACAAACGGGATGCGGTGCGCATAGGATCGGGCAACGGAATGCAGCACGCCGAGGGTGGATGCCACGGCATTGCAGCCGCCCTCCACGGCCAGGCGAACGATGTTCTCCGGGTCGAAATACTGGGGGTTGGGGGCGAAGGACGCCCCGGCGGAGTGTTCGATGCCCTGATCCACCGGCAGGATGGACAGGTAGCCGGTGCCGGCCAGGCGGCCGTGGTCGAACAGCGCCTGCAGGCTTCGCAGCACATTGGGCTTGAGGGACTTGGGCGAGACCACCCGCTCCACGAAATCGCCTCCGGGCAGGTGGAGCTGGCTGCTGGGGATGCCCCGGCAGGTGTGATTGAGCAGGCTCGCGGCTTCTTCGCCCAGTACGGCTTCCACGTCGGTCATCGTCTGTCTCCTGATGCCCGGCCAGCGCGGCCGGTAGCATTTACGGGTCGCTGGAAACGCTCCGGGGCCGGATTATACGGGGCCGGATGCGCGCCTGGCATCCGACCAGCGGCGGCCTGCCAGCGCTAGGGAGTGTGAATGCAATCACAGTCGATCTCCCGGCCCTTGACTAAAACTGGAACCAAGACCGAGACCCGGCCATGGGCATCCGCGTCATGAACCGCTCCGAGAACATCGTCTATCTGGCCAGCGCCAAGACCTCCCGCGGGGCGCTGGAACTCTGCGAGCGGCTGCGCGAGCTGGCCGTGCGGCGGCTGCTGCTGACCCAGAGCCAGGCGCTGGACCGGGTGGACGACGCCTTCTTCGAGCGAGCCGAGAAGGCCTACTCGAACGCGGATCAGGAGCACTTCTTCCTGGCCATGCGGCTGATGCGGCTGCACCGCCGCGAGATGGAGGCCGCCTTCCGCGACGAGATGGAGCAGGCCTTCGCGCACCTGACCGGCCCGCACTCGGGCGCCGGCAGCAGCGTCCCCGCTGCCGCCGACGGCGATTTCCAGCTCATGGAAGAGGCCGACGTGGAGGAAACCGTCGCCCTCGAGAACCTGGTGAGCCGAGGGCGGTCCCGCAACACCATGGCGATAAGCCATCTCGTGACCCGACTGGATCACCTGCTCGAGGGCCGCTCGGTCGACGACTCCCGCAATCCGCTGGACCCCCGGCAGATCGGTGAGGCGTTCAACCGCGCGGTGCAGGTGCTGGAGATGGACATCCAGCCCAAGCTGATCCTGCTGAAGCTGTTCGAGAAGCAGCTGGTGGCGGATCTGCCTTCCGTCTATGACGAGGCCAACCGTCTGCTGGCCGACCAGGGCGTGCTGCCCAAGCTCAAGGGCGCCAGCCTGCCGCCGCGCGCGGGCAGCGTGGATGCCGCCCGGGGTGCGGCCCCCGCCGATGAGGATCCCCGGGAGGCGGAGGCGCCGCCGGAGCTGGAGTCCCAGGCGGAACAGCCCGCCTACCAGGTGCCGGGGCTGGAGTCCACCGGCCAGGGCGCCGACGACGTCTTCAGTGCCCTCCACGAACTGCTCATCCAGCGCAAGTACGGCATCGGCACCAACAACTCCGAGGGCAGCGCACCGGCGCCCCGCTGGGCGTCCTCGGCGCCCCGGCAGCCCCCGGCCAGCCTGTCCGACCTGGTCGGGGCCCTCTCCGCGCTGCAGCAGGCGCCGATGGATCTGGGCAGCGAGTCGCAGGCGCCGGCCCTGGGGGCCGATGACCTCAAGCTGCTGGTGGCCCATGCCCTGCAGTCCCGGGGCGAGTCCCGCTCCATCGGCCCCCGGGAAGACGATGTCATCGACCTGGTGAGCATGCTGTTCGATGCCATCCTCGATGATCCGAAGCTGCCCCACGCCATCAAGGCCCTCATCGGCCGGCTGCAGATCCCGCTGGTCAAGGTGGCCCTGGTGGACCGCAGCTTCTTCAGCAACCGCAAGCATCCGGCCCGGATTCTGATCAACGAGATGGCCCGGGCGGCGGTGGGCTGGTCGGAACCGCCGGATCCGCAGTCCGATCCCCTGTACCGGCGCCTGGCGGCCATCGTCGACCGCGTGCTGAACGGCTTCGACGACGACCTGGGGCTGTTCCAGCGGCTGCTGGAGGATCTGCGCGATTTCGTTGAGCAGGAACGGGAGCGCTCCCGGCTGGTGGAGGAGCGCACCCGCCAGGCCGCCGAGGGCCGCGCCAAGGTGGAGACCGCCCGGGAGGAGGTCGAGCGGGAGATCATCCGGCAGCTGGACGCCGCCACCGTGCCCGACGTGGTGTGCCGGCTGGTGGAGGACGCCTGGCAGAAGGTGATGTTCATCACCTGCGTGAAGGAAGGCGCCGACAGCGACAATTACCGCAACCAGGTGGCGGTGCTGGAACGCCTGGTCTGGAGCGTGCAGCCCAAGAGCGAGCCGGCCGAGCGCCAGCGCCTGCTCACCGAAATTCCCCGGCTGCTGCAGGAACTGCGCGGCGGGCTCAACGCCATCCTCTACAACCCCATGGAGATGACGCGCTTTTTCCGGGAGCTGGAGAAGGTGCATCTCAAGGCCCTGGCGGCTCCGGGCCGGGCCCGGCCCGAGCCGGCGCCCGAGCAGACCCGGCCCGCCGATCCAGCACCGCTGGCCCGCACGGCCCCCCCGCCGGTGCCAGAGGTTCCACCCCGGGCGGCACCACAACCGGAGCCGGCCAGCGGGGAGCCGCTGGACGAGGAGCAGCAGCGTATCCAAGAGCGGCTCGGCCGCATTCCGGTAGGCACCTGGTTCCAGTTCAGGGATGACCCTTCCGGCGACCTGCGGGCCCGCCTCTCCGCCCGCCTTGGCGGCGGACGCCGCTACATCTTCGTCAACCGCTCCGGTTTCAAGATGGCCGACCGCACCGCGGAGCGCCTGGCCGAAGACCTGCAGGCCGGACGCGTGGTGGTGCTCGATGACGATGCCCTGTTCGACAAGGCACTGGAGACGGTGATCTCCAACCTCCGGGAACTGCGCTCCACCGACTCCGTCTGAGACTCCGGCTGAGCGGCGCCGCACATCAGCCACAGATGAACACGG
>CAZAQB010000109.1:0-11247 GCA_964487155.1 uncultured Ectothiorhodospiraceae bacterium | reverse complement strand
ATCTGCGCCGCCTGGTGGAACTGCACCTTGGGGATTCCCGGCTGCTGGAGCGGGAGCTGGGGGAGTTGATGGCGGGGTGAACTGCGGCCGGGTGGTTAGCCACGGATGCACACGGATGCACACGGATGAGTCTCCGTGACGTAAGAGGGTGTTTACAACACTTCAGGTGCCCTCCAAACAGTTCGCCGGCGCTGCACGGCCCGAGACGCTACCCGCCGTAGCCCCACGTTGCGAAGAAACGTGGGTGCCAGCGTCGCAGGCGCCAACGCGGTTCTGCCCGGGCCCCCTTCCAAGCCCAATCAAGGCGCCCATGCCACCGCCCGATGGCACGTTTCTCCGCAACGTGCCCTACGGCGGGCTGCGGCCAACCTCACGGCCGGCGACAACGCCAATACACTGTAAACACCTTCCGAGGCCGATGCGGCTCCATGGACTCCGGCGACCGGGCTGCCGGATTCTACCCGGGCCCCATCCGAGTCCATCCGTGTTCATCTGTGGCTGAAGCTCCCAAACCCAGCCCGGCCCAATGCGGCGCACCCAGGTCCTCAGCCCAGGGCCTCCATGGCCCGGTCCAGCCGCTCCACCCCCACCACCTCCAGCCCGCCCAGGCCGCGGCCGTCCCGGGGGCGGTTCTTGGCGGGCACCAGGGCCCGGCGGAAGCCGTGCTTGGCAGCCTCCTGGAGGCGTTCCGCCCCATTGGGCACCGGGCGGATCTCGCCGGCCAGACCCACCTCGCCGAACAGCACCCAGTGGGGGTCGATGGGCCGGTCCCGGAGGCTGGAGAGCACGCTCATCAGCAGCGGCAGGTCGCTGGCGGTCTCCACCACCCGCACCCCGCCCACCACGTTGACGAACACATCCAGGCCCTGGGTGGCCACCCCGCCATGGCGATGCAGCACCGCCAGCAGCATGGCCATGCGGCTCGCGTCCACGCCCACCGCAACCCGCCGGGGCGCCGAGAGCACGGCGTCGGCCACCAGCGCCTGGACCTCCACCAGCAGCGGCCGGGTGCCCTCCCGGGCCACCAGCACCGCGCTACCCGCCACCGGCGTGTCGTGGCGGGAGAGGAAGATGGCCGAGGGGTTGCGCACCTCGCGCAGGCCGTCCTCGGCCATGGCGAACACGCCGAGCTCGTTGGCGGCGCCGAAGCGGTTCTTCACCGCCCGCAGCAGCCGGTAGCGGCTACCGGCGTCGCTCTCGAAATAGAGCACGGTGTCCACCATGTGCTCCAGCACCCGGGGGCCGGCGAGCTGGCCCTCCTTGGTGACGTGCCCGATCAGGAACAGCACCGTGCCGCTGGCCTTGGCGAAGCGCACCAGCTGTGCGGCGCATTCGCGCACCTGGGCGACGGACCCCGGCGCCGAGCCCAGCGCCCCGCTGTGGATGGTCTGCACCGAGTCCACCACCAGCACCCCCGGGCGCTCGGTCTGGGCCGCCTGCAGGATGGCCTCCACCGAGGTCTCCGCCTGCAGCCGGATGGTGTCCCCCTGCAGGCCCAGGCGGCGGGCCCGCAGGGCGACCTGGCGCAGGGACTCCTCGCCGGTGACATACAGCGCCGGGTGGGACGCCGGCAAGCGGGCCACGCACTGGGCCAGCAGGGTGGACTTGCCGATGCCCGGCTCGCCGCCCAGCAGCACCACCGCCCCCTCCACCAGGCCGCCACCCAGTACCCGGTCCAGCTCGCCCAGGCCGGAACTGAAGCGGGTTTCACGCTCCAGGGTGACCTCCGAGAGACGGCGCACCCCGGCATCACCGGCCACCTGGCCCCGGGAGGCCCGGGCGGCCGGCACCGCGGCGATGGATTCCTCCAGCGTGTTCCAGGCGCCGCAGGCGGGGCACTGGCCGGCCCACTGGGGGGTCTCGGCACCGCACTCCCGGCACACGAACTGGGTACGGCTACGGGCCAATGGCCGCCTCCCGGTAGTGGCGCCGCACCCGGGGGGTGAGCCGGCACAGCAGCTCGTAGCCGATGGTGCCGCAGTGCTGCGCCACCTCTTCCACCGGCAGGCCCGGGCCCCAGAGCACCACGCGCTCGCCGGGCCGGGCCTGGGGGTGGCCCCGCAGGTCGATGCAGAGCATGTCCATGGACACCCGGCCCACCAGCGGCGCCCGGCCGGTGGCCAGCAGCACCGGCGTGCCGGAGGGGGCATGGCGGGGGTAGCCGTCGCCGTAGCCGATGGAGACGATGCCGAGATCCAGGTCCTCCGGAGCACGCCAAGTGCCACCGTAGCCCACGGCCTCGCCCCGGCGGCAGAAATTGCGGGCGATGAGCCGGGCTTCCAGGGTCATTACCGGCTCCAGGGGCTCCCGCGGCCGGCCGTCGGCGAATGGATCGACCCCGTACAGCATGACCCCGGGTCGGACCCAGTCAGCGTGGGCCTCGGGCCAGCCCAGCAGGCCGGCGGAGTTGGCCAGACTGCGCTCGCCGGGCAGGCCGGCGCAGGCGCGCTCCAGGGTCTCGCACTGCTGCCGGGTGGTGGCGTCATCGCGGTCGTCGGCGCAGGCCAGGTGGGTCAGGAACCGCACCTGGCCGATGCCGGGGCACTCGCGCAGCCGGCGCCAGGCCTCGGGCACTGCCTCGGCAGGGAAACCCAGGCGATGCATGCCGGTCTCCACCTTGAGCCAAACGTCCATGGCCCGCCGCGGCTGCCGGCTGCGCAGCAGTTCGAGCTGCCAGTCGCTGTGGATCACCGCGTCGCACCACAGGGCATCCAGCAGGCCCAGCTCGTCGGCGCCGAACATGCCCTCCAGCAGCACCAGGCGCGCGGAGGCGCCGGCGGCACGCACCACCTCGGCCTCCTCCAGGCAGCTCACCGCCAGGGCATCGGCCCCGGCCAGAGCCTGGCTCACGGCGGCGAGCCCGTGCCCGTAGCCGTCCGCCTTCACCACGGCCATCACCCGGGAATGCGCGGCCCGGCAGCGCGCCTGCTCCAGGTTGGACCGCAGCGCGCCCAGGTCCACGGTGGCCCGGGCCCAGCGGGTCACGAATAGACCTCGCCGCCGTAGACGTCTTCGATATAGCTCTCGAAGCGGGTGTAGCGGCCCAGGAAGGTCAGCGGCACGGTGCCGATGGGGCCGTTACGATGCTTGCCGATGATGAGCTCGGCCTTGCCCTTCTCGGCGGTGTCGGGGTGGTAGACCTCGTCCCGGTAGATGAAGCTGATCAGGTCGGCGTCCTGCTCGATGGCGCCGGATTCGCGCAGGTCCGACATCACCGGGCGCTTGTTGGGCCGCTGCTCCAGGCTGCGGTTGAGCTGCGACAGGGCGATCACCGGCAGGTTGAGATCCTTGGCCAGCGCCTTCAGGGAACGGGAGATCTCCGAGATCTCGGCGGTACGGTTCTCCCGGAAGCCGGGCACCTGCATCAGCTGCAGGTAGTCCACCACGATCAGGCCCAGGTCGTGCTCCCGGGCCAGGCGCCGGGCCCGGGCCCGCACTTCGTGGGGGCTGAGCGCCGCCCCGTCGTCGATGAACAGCTTCGCCTCCCCCAGCAGGGTCATGGTGCTGGTGAGCCGGCTCCAGTCGTCGCCCTCCAGCTGGCCGGAGCGGACCTTCTGCAGCTCCACCCGGCCCAGGCTCGCCAGCATGCGCAGCACCAGCGAGTCGCCGGGCATCTCCATGCTGAACACCACCACCGGCTTCGACCCACTGAGGGCGACGTGCTCGGCGATGTTCATGGCAAACGAGGTCTTGCCCATGGAGGGACGGCCGGCAACGATGATCAGGTCGCCGCTCTGCAGGCCGGAGGTCACGCGGTCGAAGTCGGCAAAACCGGTGGCCACCCCGGTCACCTCCCCCTGGTGGGCGAACAGCTCGTCCAGCTTGTCCACCACATCCGGGAGTATGGTCTTGATGGGCACCGGCCCCGCCTGGCCGCGGAAGGTCTGCTCGGCGATGCTGAAGATGCGCCTTTCGGCCTCGTCCAGCAGCTCCGGCACGCCGCGCCCCTCGGGCTGGTAGCCGCTGGTGGCCACCTCGGTGCCGGCCGCGATGAGCTGGCGCAGCACCGATTTCTCGCGGACGATGGCTGCGTAGGCCTTGATGTTGGCGGCGCTGGGAGTCTCCTGGGCCAGCAGGCCGATGTAATGCAGGCCGCCTGCCTCCTCCAGCAGGTCCGAGCGCTTCAGCCAGTCGGACACGGTGAGCATGTCCACCGGCTGGCTGGCCTCCGCCAGTTCCGCCATGGCCCGGAACAGCAGGCGGTGGTCGCGGCGGTAGAAGTCGCCCTCCGCCACCTGCTCGGCCACCCGGTCCCAGGCGTCGTTGTCCACCATCAGGCCGCCCAGCACAGCCTGCTCCGCCTCCAGTGAGTGGGGGGGGATCTTGAGCGGATCCGTGGACGTGCCCTGGGGGCGGACTTCGGCCATCGGTGTCCTCCTCCCCCACTATTGGAACGCGGGCCGGCCGACACCGGCCGGGCCTGCAGGGGACTGGCTGACTGCCGCGTTGGACCGGGGGGATGGCAGCCTGAGTCCGCCTGGCTGCTACTCCTCCGGCACCACGTGGACCTGCACGCTGGCGTCCACGTCGGTGTGCAGGTGCAGCTCGACCTCATACTCGCCGCAGGCCCGCAGCGGCCCCTCCGGCATGCGCACCTCGTGGCGGTCCACCGGCACACCGGCCGCAGTGACCGCATCGGCCACGTCGCTGGTGCCCACCGAACCGAACAGCCGGCCCTCGTCGCCGGCCTTCGCGGGGATGGTCACCGCCAGGCCGGTGAGCTGCTGCGCCCGGGCCTGGGCGGCCGCCAGGGTCTCGGCGGCGCGGCGCTCGAACTCCGCCCGCTTCTCCTCGTAGAACTTGATGTTCTCCGCCGTGGCCGGCTTGGCCTTGCCATGGGGGATCAGGAAGTTGCGCCCGTAACCGGGCCGCACCTTGACGACATCGCCAAGCCCCCCCAGGTTTTCGACTTTCTCAAGCAGAATCACGTCCATAACCAATCCAACCCGTTGCCAGGGACCTGCCGGAACCGCCCGCCTGGCGCTCCCGGCCCCGCTGCCGCCGTGCCGCGGCACTCGCTTGCACTACTCTCGTGGCGCCGCGCGCCAAGTGTCACGCCGATCCGTTGCCGCCGTCATTGGAGGCCGCGTCCATCCGGCGCCGCAGATCCAGGAAGACATCCACCATACCCACCAGGGCCAGCAGCCGCAGCAGAAACGGCGCCAGCAGGTAGATGGCCACCAGCCAGACGCGGCTCAGGCGCCGGCGGTGAGCCAGCCAGTGGGCCACGGCCAGGGCCTGCATCGCAAACACGGCACCCATGGCGGCGGTCAGATCCGGCAGCATCCCCAGGGGCACCGCCAGCGAGCCGAAGGCCACCGCCAGATTCAGTCCGGCCAGCCAGGGGGACAGCCGCAGGGCGCGGAACTCCTCCCCGAAGCCGCCAGGATTATACAGCAGCCCCTGCCACCATCGCGCCAGCAGCAGGCTGGCCAGGGCCACCAGCAGCAGGTTCATCGCCCAGAGGCCGGTCATGGCCGGCGCCACGGAGCCTTCGATCACGGCCTGCAGTTCCGGCCCCGGCGGCTGGCCGTACAATGACTCCATTGCCGCCATCAGCACGCCGCTCCAGAACTCCGCCGGAGTCTCCAGCACCAGATGGGTGGCCACCACCAGCAGCCCGCTCGCCAGCGAGGCGGCCTCCAGGGTCCGCCCCAGGGACACTGTCCAGCGCAGCACCATGGCCAGCGCCAGTGCCGGCAGCCAGAACTGCGTCACCAGCACCAGCAACGGCCCCGGCGTGCCCAGCGCCGCACTCATCAGCGCGGCGGCCAGGGCCGCTCCCAGCCCCGCTACCAGCAGCCCCTCCGCCGGTCCGCGGCGCAGCGTGACCAGCGCCAGGGCCGCGGTGCCGAGCCAGCCCAGGAACGGCACCAGGGTGGTGAGCCCCAGCACGCCGGCCGCCGGCAGGCGGCCGCGCATGATCAGCGCCGCGAGGCCGCGCATGCCCGGAGGGCGCCGGCGCTTAGTGCCGGTCGGTGTAGGGCAGAAGTGCCAGGTAGCGCGCCCGCTTGATGGCGGCGGACAGCTGGCGCTGGTACTTGGCCCGGGTGCCGGTGATCCGGCTTGGAACGATCTTGCCGGTCTCGGTCACGTACTGCTTCAGCGTGGCGATATCCTTGTAATCGATCTCGGTCACGCCCTCGGCGGTGAACCGGCAGTACTTCCTGCGGCGGAAGAAACGCGCCATCGGTCAGTCTCCTGGTAATTCACTGGTATCCGCCAGCCGCTCGATGCGGCGGGCACTGATCAGTAGCAGCCGTTCGCCCTGCCGGGATCGGGCCAGATAGCCCAGCACCCGCACCGGCTCGCCGGCCCCAAGGCCAGAGGCGGCCGCGGCGCACTCGCCGCTGGCCCGCACCGCTATTCTCAGGGCCACCGGCCGGGACGCCCCGGCCTCGGCCTGCTCGGAGGCATGCTCCAGAACGAACTGCAGGATGGGGATGCCCGCCGGCGACCGGCGATGGCGGGGCGCTCCGAGCACGCGCCCACCCAGGGCGACGCGGTTGTCCCCGAGGGGCTCCACGGCGCCGAGCGGCGGCTCAGCCGTCGGCCTGCTCCTCGCGCTCGGTCTCGGACCGGGCGCTGCGCCGCGGCGCCCGGTCGCGCCGATCATCCCGGTCGTCCCGGTCATCCCGGTCGTCCCGGCGATCGCCCCGCGGGCCGTCGTCCCGGTCATCCCGGCGCTCCCGCTCGTCCTGGCCCTTGGCCATGGGGGAAGGTTCGGTGTCGGCGCCCGGGCGGCTCATGACCATGTGCCGGATGACCGCGTCGTTGAACCGGAACATGGATACCAGCTCGTCCATGTCCTCCGGCCGGCACTCCACGTTCATCATCACGTAGTGGGCCTTGATGAGCTTCTTGATCGGGTAGGCCAGCTGGCGGCGGCCCCAGTCCTCCAGGCGGTGGACGTGGCCGGCGTTGCCCTCCAGGTGAGCGCGGTAGCGCTCGATCATGGCGGGCACCTGATCGCTCTGGTCGGGGTGGACCAGAAAGACTACTTCGTAATGTCGCATTGTGGCTCCCTGTGGATGGCCCGGTCCCAGGCCGGGCGAGCCGCCCGCAACGCGGGAGGCAAGGAGTTTGGCCGCCGCCCGGTGCGGGCGTCGGCGAGCGCGGCACTATAACCGAGGCCGGTGGCGGCGGCAATCGCGGCGCGCTGACGTTCCGGGCACTCCTTTGATTCAGCCGCAGATGAACGCGGATGAACGCGGATTGAATGGGGGAATTTTTGGAGGCGGTAAGTGCAGCCGCCCTGTCCCCCTTGCAATTCAGCGGTCGAAACCCAGCCCAATCCAGCACGGGAGACCTCACTGGCCGCCAGCCACTCAAGAACAGGATCCGCGTTTATCTGCGTCCATCTGCGGCTCACTCCCGGAGCCGAGCGCGGCGGCTCAGCGCGAGCCGCGGCGCTGGCGCAGGGCCTCGTAGACCAGCACGCCGGCGGCCACGGACACGTTCAGGCTCTCCACCTGGCCGTGCATGGGCAGCGCCACCAGCAGGTCGCAGCGCTCCCGGGTGAGGCGGCGCAGGCCGGTGTCCTCGGCACCCACCACCAGGGCCAGGGGGCCGGTGAGGTCGGCGGCGTGGTGCACGGTGGCGGCGTCCGCCGCGGCGCCCACGGTCCAGACGCCCCGCTCGCGCAGCCGCTGGAGGCTCCGGGCCAGGTTGGTGACCTGGAAGAACGGCACGCTCTGGGCGGCCCCGGACGCCACCTTGAACACCGCCGGCGTCAGGCCCGCCGCGCGGTCCCTGGGCGCCACCACGCCATGAACCCCGGCGGCGTCGGCGGTGCGCAGGCAGGCGCCCAGGTTGTGAGGATCCTGGATCTGGTCCAGCACCAGCAGCAGCGGCTCGGCGTCCAGGCCGGCTAGCAGGGCGTCGAGGTCGTCGTCGTCGCGCGGCGGCAGGCCGGCATAGCGCGCCGCCACGCCCTGGTGGACCGCCCCCTCGGTGAGCGTGTCCAGCTCCCGGCGGCCGACGTCATGGAGCGGGATGTCCAGGCCCTGGAGCTGCTGGCGCAGGCGGGTCAGGCGGGCGTCGCGGCGGCCCCGCTCCAGCCAGGCCTCCTCGACCCGGCCCGGGTCGTAGCGCACCGCGGCCCGCACCGGGTGCACTCCGAACAGCAGCTCCGCCACCTCAGCCCCGCCGCCGGCGCCCGCCCCGGCCGCCGGTCCGGGGCCCGGCCGGCTTGGCGGTCTTGGCTGCCTTGCGGGCCCCGCCCTTGCCGGGTCCGCTGCCCCGGCGCCGGCGGCCGGGCTCCAGGTGCTCGGGGATGGGGTTGCCCTCGGCGTCCAGCGGGTGGGCGACCATCTGGAAGTCCAGCTTGCGCTCGTCGATATCCACCCGGGCCACTTTCACCCGCACCCGGTCGGTGAGCCGGTAGGTCTTGCCGGTGCGCTCTCCCACCAGGCGGTGGCCCACCGGGTCGAAGTGGAAGAAGTCGTGCTCCAGGTTGGTGACGTGGACCAGTCCGTCCACGTACAGCCCGTCCAGCTCGATGAACAGGCCGAATGAGGTGACGCCGCTGATCACGCCGGTGAACTCCTCTCCCAGGAAGCCGGACATGTAGCGGCACTTGAGGGTCATGGTCGCGTCCCGAGCCGCCTCGTCGGCCCGGCGCTCGGTCATGGAGCAGTGCTCGCCCAGGGTCACCAGGCGGTCGTGGGTGTAGAGGAAGTCCTCCGCCGGACGCTTGTCGAGCACATGACCGATGGCCCGGTGCACCACCAGGTCGGGGTAGCGGCGGATGGGCGAGGTGAAATGGGCGTAGGCGTCCAGGGCCAGGCCGAAGTGGCCGGCGTTGTCGGGCCGGTATTCGGCGGCCATCATGGAGCGCAGCATGACGGTCTCGATGAGGTGGCGGTCGGGGCGGTCGCGCACCCGCTCCATGAGCCGGGCGTAGTCCTTGGCGCTGGGCTCGTCGCCGCCTTCCAGGCGCAGCCCGGCGGTGGCCAGGAAGTCGCGCAGGCGATTCAGGCGCTCCAGCTCCGGGCGCTCGTGGACCCGGTACAGGGCCGGAATCTTGTGGCGGCGCAGGAAGCGGGCGGTCGCCACGTTGGCCTTCACCATGCACTCCTCCACCAGCCGGTGGGCCTCGGTGCGCTCCCGGGGGGTGATGGCGGCAATCTGGCCCTGATCGTCGAACTGGATCTCGGTCTCGGTGGTGTCGAAGTCGATGGCGCCACGGCCAACCCGGTCCTTGCGCAGGGCCCGGTACACCCCGAACAGGTGGTCGATGTGCTTGAGCAGCCCGCGGTGGCGCCGGCGCGCGGCCGGATCACGGTGGACCTGGATGGCTGCCACGTCGTCGTAGGTGAGGCGCGCCTTGGAGCGCATCACGGCGCGGTAGAAGCGCGAGCGCAGCAGTTTGCCGTCCTTGCCGATCTGCATCTCGCAGACCATGCACAGGCGGTCCACCTTGGGGTTCAGCGAGCACAGCCCGTTGGAGAGCACCTCCGGCAGCATCGGCACCACCGAGCGGGGGAAGTACACCGAGGTACCCCGATCCTGGGCTTCCCGGTCCAGGGCGCTGCCGGGGCACACGTAGTGGGAGACGTCAGCGATGGCCACCAGCAGCTTCCAGCCCCGGGGCACTGGCTCGCAGTAAAGGGCGTCGTCGAAGTCCCGGGCATCCGCGCCGTCGATGGTCACCAGGGGCAGGTCGCGCAGGTCGGTGCGGCCCTGCTTGGCCTCCTCGGCCACGCTCTCCCCCAGGCCGGCGGTCTCGGCCTCCACCGCATCCGGCCAGTCCACTGGAATGCCGTGGACCCGCGCTGCCACCTCGATCTCGCTGCCGGCCTCGATGTGGTCGCCGAGCACCTCGACGACGCGGCCAATGGCCTGGCGCCGGGGCGAGGGCGGGCTCACCACCTCGGCCATCACCAGCTGGCCGTGGCGCGCGCCGCCCCGGTCCTCGGTGGGGATGATGACGTCCTGGTGGAGGCGGCGGTTGTCCGGCACCACGAAGCCGATGCCGCTCTCCTCGAAATAGCGGCCCGCCACCCGAGGGTTGGCCCGTTCCAGCACCTCCACCAGCTCCCCCCGGGGATGGCCCTGGGCGTCCACGTCGGTGATCTGCACCACCGCCCGGTCGCCGTGCAGCAGGGAGCGCATGGCCTTCGGCGAGAGCAGGATGTCCTCGCCGGGGGTATCCGGCTTCAGCACCCCGCTGCCGTCGCGCCCGGCCCGCACCCGGCCGCGGATCAGGTCCTCCTGATCGACGATGACGTAGCCGTTGCGGCGGTTGCGCACCAGCTGGCCGTCCCGTTCCATGGCCCGCAGCCGCCGGCGCAGGCCCTCCTGGAGTTCCGGGTCTCCCTGGAGATCGAACAGGTCCTCCAGCTCGCGGCGATTCTGGGGCCGGCCGAGCTCGGCGAGGCGCTGCAGGATGAACTCCCGGCTGGGGACCGGGCGATCATACTTGCGCTGCTCCCGCTCGGCGTGGGGGTCGTCGCGGCTATTGCTGTCGTCCTGTGCCATTGAGGCTCCGTCTGGTTGTCAAGCCCATCAGGGTAGCAATGTTGGCGGCCTTGGGAACGACTGCCGAGGCATAATCAGCCCGCCGCGCGGCGCCGTTGACAGCCCCCGTGGCCCGAAGTAGAGTTTGCGCCCTGCCGCGGCCTGCCGCGGTTCGCTGCTTGCCGAGGTGGCGGAATTGGTAGACGCGCTGGCTTCAGGTGCCAGTGGGGGCAACCCCGTGGAGGTTCAAGTCCTCTCCTCGGCACCAACCTCTCTCCGCGTTCTGATCCCAGAGCCACCAGCCGTCCCGCGCGGCCCCGGTTGGGCCCGCCGATCCCGGTAGACGCCTGCTCCGCCCGGACGGTATTAGTGCCCGGATTTGCGGTACTCCCGTCACGCCGGACCCCTCCGGCAGGATCCAACCTTTACTGGCGCCGCACCGCGCCCGCGGGTACGGCGCGCCGCCCGATGCCGTGCTGCCACGACGGCCGCGGTCAACCAGGCGATTCCCGATCAGCAACAAGGGGGGGGAACCCATGAGCAAGCACCACTGCGCCGCACTGGCCGCCGCCGGCCTGCTGCTGGGGGCACCCACTGCCCTCGCCGATCCCAACGACCCGGGCGTGCTGGAGCCCTTCCTGTCCACCACAACCGGCCAGGAGGTACGCATCCCGCACACCGACCAGACCGCCGGCGACGTGCAGCTCAACATCCTCGGCAGGGTGGTCAGCCGCGACGCCCGGGATGCCATCAGCCTCACCGGTCACCCCATCGAGGAGGTGCGCA
>CAZAQB010000108.1:4926-11380 GCA_964487155.1 uncultured Ectothiorhodospiraceae bacterium | reverse complement strand
GACGGCTGCTCGGGTGGATTTAGCGACCACTGCATCCATCGTGTCTGGCCAGACTCGGCGACGGCATGGATTCCTCCATCCGCCCCAAACAGTCGCAACTCGTCAATAGGCGGCACACCACCTGCGTCGGGCGCGCCCTCAACCAGAATCTTCAGTGGATCGCTTGATTGAGCGAGACGGCTACCCGGCCTAGGTTCCAGATAGCTAATGACCACGCTTGACCTCGTCTGGGCAAAGGTGCCAACCAGGGTTTGGACGGCCTCCCGCAGGTCGCGCGCAATCATGCCGGCACGCCACCAGATGGTCACGATCTTCGGGGCATCGCTGCTCATGATTCAGTCGTCCCGGTTTCGATCGGCCGGTCCTCGGGCGACGTTTCAAGGAGGTCGCCGGACAGCCCCATCTCTGCCCAGCCGTGGCCCCTCCATACCCCGCCGCCCAGGGGCAGGAATCGGTTGCGGCCCAGCGAATCAGCCACCCGGAGGGCTTGGCGCGCCGTGCGTAGCGTGGTCTCTGCGTCCAGACCAGGCGCACCGGGTTTCTCGGCCTCGCGCACGGCGAGGTTGAACTGGAACTTTCCACTGACCAGGCAGGGACGGTTGAACTTGCTGCTGCCGTAGGCGCCTTGGGTGAACTCGTCCTCGGCGTGCAGTTCCTGCACGTAGAGTTCCGGCTTGGATTCGGGGACCGGAAATGCGTCTGACACCAGCAGGTTGCTGTCGTCGCGAATGCTGCCGAACAACGGCAGCAATGGATCGCCGTCGGTGGGCGGCGCCCCGTTTCCCGGGTCGTTGGGGGCCCAGACCTCCTCGCCGCATCGGCGCCAGTGGGCAGTGACGGCGGAGCGAATCGCTCCGCGGATTGTGGAGCCCGGCACCATGAACTCCACGCTCTGACTCTCAGCGGTGAGGCTACGAGACCATGCAGGCACTGCGTCGAGGTCGACGCAGGTGGAAACCGGCACACCCTCAAAATCTTCCCACCCCTTCCGCACCTTCCAGTGTTGCCAGTCCGACGGGTCCGGCGGAACATCCCGGCCCAGGGTGCTGAGGGTATCCAGACCGTATCCGTCCTCTCGCTCGCCGAGGGACAGGGTTCCCTGAATCAGGTGCCAACGGCTTCTGCGGGCTACTGGCTGTTCCGGCAGTAGGTCCTTCAGGCATATCTCGTCCACGCAGTTGGCTGAAACAGCCTTCTTCAGCCACTCTTGATCGTCACCCTCGGCTCTCGGCCAAGAACTTGCTGCCTTGTCTCCCAGGCGGTAGACCTGCAGATCGTGCAGCTCCGCCCAGCCCAGGCCCCGGGCCGGTGAGCGCCCCAGCCAGCAATGCCCTGCTTCCCACTCCTGCAAGGCAAGGGCAAGGAACGCAGCGGCCCCCATGTCCAGATCCGACGATTGTTCACGCCAGTCTTCGGTCTCGACCACTAGGCGCCAGCGGGTTCCCCGGGGCAGGGTCTCAGTATCGAACTTGAGGCGGTCCACCGCGGCGCCGGTCCAGGGATGGATGGCCACGTTGGGGCGCACGGCCGACTGCACCTGCTCGGGCTTGATGAGGTGGGCGTGGCGCACCAGCCACAGGGATTCGATACCCTCACCGTCGTCCTTACCGGCCGGCAGCCCAGCGGAGACCGCCTTGGGGACATTGATGTCAAAGTCTCTGAGGGTCGCCAGAAGGGCACCGGCCAGGCCGCTGCCCCGCAGAATCGGACGTTGCAGTCCGTCCCGGGCCAGTATGGCGTCGGCCTGCAGACCCTCGTCCCGGCCACCCACTGACAGGCCGCTCTTCTGCACCAGTTCCCCGACGAACACGGTGCGAAATGTGGATGCCGACTCGCTCACGCGTCTTCCTCCCTGGAATCTTGTCCGCCGGCCTCGGCTACTTCAGCTTGGCCGACCTGCGCCTGGCGGCCCGCTTGGGCCATGGCGAGCCGAAACGCCAGGCGCAGGTCGTCGACGGTCCAGCCACCTTCTCGTTTCGCCTTCAATTGAGCGATGGGTCCGTCCGCACGGGCCATCGGCTCGAAGGCCTTACCCGCACGAGTCTCCGCGGCGACGGCCTCGAGTCGCTGGCGCAGCCCTCCGACGACCTCTGGGCCTGCGTCCGGCGGCAGTCCCTCCAGGGCCACACGCAGGCTGCTGAGCTGGCTGCGCGATGGCGCTTCGAACGCTGACCGGTACTCCTGATACAGCCACCATGCGAAGCGGGCTACTTCCTCGGTACGCAAACACGGGTCGCGTGAATCTATGGGCTCGGTTGGGAGAGCGCCCCGTTGCACACCCAGGTCCAGATCCAGGACGAACCGGCCCAAGCCCTCTTCCAGCCGTTCACCCAGGGCGTCCCTGGCGTTGAGTGAGGATCTCAGTTTCGCAACTCCCTCCGGGTCACCACTTACGGAAATGCTGGAACCTCGTCTCAATACCACCACGGAGGGCCTCGGTAACCCGCTGGCCGCATTGAACGCCCGGTCGAGGGCAGACTCTGAAACGTCGTCCGCGGTGACATTGGCGGGAGCTTCGCTGCCCAGCGCATCGCCTAACGCCGCGAGGGTCAGGCGCTGGTGAAAACCCAGCCACGCCGTGCGAATGATGGCGTCGCTGGTGAGTGTCAATCGGAAGCCGGCCGAGTTACGCCCTTCATCGGGCTTCTTGCGTTCATCCAGAGCCTCAACGGCCACGATTCGTACTGGGGCGCCGCCCCGCCCAACAAAGAGCAGCGGACGCTTGCGGATCGATTCTTCGAAAGCCTTTAGCCAGGCGGCCCAGTTCGTGCCGTCATTGCCGGGGCGGATGTCGGCCACGAAGCGGGTGCCGGCCGGCAGCTGCTCACTGCTGAAGAGGTCGGGTTTGCGCTGGCCGGCGTCCACCGCGCTGCCCCGGCGATTGCGCATGGCAAGCTCCAACCCCTGCCGATGGGCCTGCCACGGGCCGTTCCCCTCGCGCTGGATGTAAGTGCCACCCATAAGTCGCTTTAGGGGTGTCGAGTCACCCCGCGCGGCAAGCAGATCCACCCATTCATCCACCGTCGGCCCCGCGGTGGACTCGCGAGCCCAGGTCGGGCAATGCTGGAATGACGAAGTCGCCTTAACTTCGGGCTTGGCCGCACGGTACTCAAGGGGAGCGGGCAGGACCTCCAGTTTGGCGAGTTCAACCTTCGAAATGTCCGTTGACGGACCGAGCGGCAGAGCGTCGCCCACCCGGCGCCCTAGGCAGAACACCTGCTGCGCATCCACGCCGTTATCCAGGAGTGCGCGGCTGATGGCGCCCAGCAGCATGCGCCCGGGGATGCGGGTATCTGACTCGATGATGTTGCCCGGGGAGCCAGTCAGGGGCACTTGAACAGGTGCTGCAGCTTCCAGCAGCAGCCGCACGCCGTTGACCGCAGTCTCCGGCAGCTCCACTTTTCCCAGATCGCACTCCTCGATCTGCTCGCACCGGACCCTGCCGTCTCCTCTGGAACGTGCCCCGCCGTAGCAGACAACGCGATGTACCAGCAGATTTAGCAGATTGAATTCCTGATCGGTGCCGCAAAAGAACCCCTGGCCCTCCATGCTCAGGCCGGCAGGCAGGTACTCAGTGCTGCGCAGAGTATCCGTGGCGGGACGCCGGCTGTCCCGCAGTCTGGCCGTCTGCGTCCATACCAGCGACTCCAGCGAGTTGTCCGTGGGCACCAGCCTCGGGCAGACCAACCTGCCTCGCGAGGGCGTCGCGTCACTGCCAGCGCCACTTGGCGCAGCGCCAAACCATTGGTTTATGAGGGCTTCGTCAAAATCCGAGACTTTCAGTTTAGCCAGGCGCACCGCCGTGTCCCGCCACACGCCCTTGACATGACTCGCCGCAACGACAGGCACGCCGGCAGAGTCCCGGGCCAGAGTTCGGTCCACCCAGACCGACCCGAGCCCGGAGCCCGTATGGAGATCCTCCAGTAGTTTTACCCTGTAGGCGAACGCTCGCAGCCGCACGGCCTCACTCATGCCGCGTCCTCCCCGGGCCCAGTGGAGTCGGCACGGGCTGATTCCCGCCCGATAACCGGCAGTTCCAACAGTTCGATGAGGTCCGGCAGCCAGGTCCGGTAGTGGCACGGCTTGTCGCTTAACTGCACCCAAAGCCCCTCGCCGGACAGACCAGGCGCCGACAGACCGGCTGGGGGGTGCTTGCTTAGCCAATCGCGGAGGCCTTCCGGCAGGTCGTTCCACACCAGTTCGGAATACACCCGCCCCTTATGCAGTTCGCCGAGAAACCAGCGCAGTTGGGACCGAACCCCGTCATCGGATTCGACCTCGCCTGCCACCCCATACTGGAACTTCTTACGCAGGTCTTGGGCGAGGTCCAGCAACGCTGCCAGCGATGGCTCGCCCTCGGATGGCAGAACCGGATAGGGCCGACCTGTCAGCAGCACAGTCTCGGCACTCCCATTTTCCGGGTCCGAGTAACCGACTCGATGCCACCTGGCACGCTGCCGGTCGACGCTGTCCATCCAGCTGGAGGTGGTGATGAGCCAGTCCACCACGGAACGGCGCTGCCCCTGCGGATCCAGCGCGACGCGCTTCGCGCTGGCGGCCAGTTGCTCCGCCAGCTGGTGGAGGCGAAAGAAGGGCAGCTTGGGGCGCGCGATGACCACACCAGCCCCCAGCGTGAGGGGTTCATCGTCCGGCAGTTTCCATTTCAGAAGATCCGAGGCCACGTCTCGGATCAGCGGCAGCGCCCGGTCGGCGCGGCAGACGATCAGCACATCGTCTCCGCCGAGCATCAGTAAGCGGTAGTTGTCTGGGCAATCGGTGAATTGCTTGTTCAGTGCATTTACTACCGCGCGGCGCATTGCCGAGCGCATAGCGAGAAAAAATCGCTCCAGTTGATGCCCGCGCGACGCCCCGGTGCCGCCACCGTGTTGGTAGGACTGGGCGCGCTGGCCGATCGCGTTTCCGTCCATGTGGACAACCGCAAGGTACCGACCGCCTGCGATCTCCTGGAAGTCGGTGCTATCGCTATCCCCATGCCGAAGACAGGGTATTGCCTTCCGGGTATAGAGGAGGGAAGCCACGTCCCAGAACTCGGCACGCTGCGAGCGGGCTTCCCGCTTGATGATGGACGAGTGCGCGACCCGCCGCCTGGCATCGCCGATGGGGATTCGTTTGGAGGCGGGCTCTTCGCCCCCGTCCTCTGCCCAGGCGAAGCAGGGAAGAGCCACAACATCCGTGGCGCTGGCCGCCGGTGTCTGATTGCTGGCCCGGTTGCCGGACTCGTCCCCCAAGTGGAAGGCATATCCCAGACCGGGACAGGTCTTCTGTATGGTCGCCGCGGCAGCCCCCTGGGCCTGCTTGACCTTATTGGCATCAATGCAGGCCCACACCCGACCCCCGTCACGCACCAGCAGCCCCCGGGCCAGGTGGGCGGAGGGGCGGTCGGCGAAGGACAGCCATCCGTCGCTGCCATCCGTATCCGCCACCAGGGGATCGCCCTCCTCTTTCAACTGGCCTTCGAGTTCTGCAAGACCGTCAATCCCCGTTACGGAGGTGTCTCGATCACAAGCCGGGCAGAGAAAGGGTTTGAGAGCCAGAGGAAGGCGCCGACGCACCAGGTCACCAAGTAGCGCGTTCGCGCCCACCATGTCCGCAAGCCGCGGCACCTTGAAAAGAAACGTCTGGACCCTCTGGAATTCGATCTTCAGCGTAACCGGGCGCGCCTCGGGCATTATTTAAATCTCCCTGTGCGGTGCGGAGACGTCCAGCGAGACACTAGCGTGTTCGCTTCCTTGGTGGACCTTGGTCGACGAGAGGCCACGGCCGGTCCACTAGCCCCTTGCCAGAACCGGCAGCTCCCTCGACAAGGTGCGCTCCGCGTGCTCCCGCTCCTTGCCGTCCACGTGAATCCGGTAGCGCAGGCCCGGAACCGCGCGCCGCAACAGCGAAGCGGCGGCATCCGCGAAACACTCTGCCTGAGCCTCATCCCCGAAATCCGCTTCGAAATAACCGCCGTCACGGGACAGGATGCCGGCCTGGGCGTCGGTGGCCGGATTGTCGTGTTCGGCAACGGGGTCTCCTTCATCGGCGCCAGGGAAAACGCCGGACAGCGGCACCGACTGCCATCCGCGGCCCTGCTCCCCGGCGAGTGCGGGCAGTTCGACCCGGAGCGCTTCACCCAGAAGGGTATTGGCGCCCAGCATGGCCCGCAGCCTGGGAACCGCGAACAGCCAGGTCTGGACCCGCTGGAACTCGATATGGACTCTGCTCACATCCGGCCCCCATCTCATTCCGGACGAGGCATTTCCGTCACCACGGAACTGGCAGGCGGAGAGCGCTGAAGACAGCATGGCTGCCCCGCAAGCAACGCCCGGCGCGGGCGGGCTGGTTCGCATCGCCGGCCGGCCGGCAACACTGTCATGCGGTTCGTGAATGCCCCGTCACGATCTATACAGGCAGTTGCCCCCGTAAGGAAGGTTAGACCAAAACCGTTGCC
>CAZAQB010000108.1:0-4826 GCA_964487155.1 uncultured Ectothiorhodospiraceae bacterium | reverse complement strand
CCTGGGCAGGCGCGGGGCAACGACTCTCGTGGGAGCGGCGCCGTCACCGCGATTGTCCATCCGGCTGAGACAGGGGCATGATCAGGCGGCCATAACGGCGTAAAAACACGCTATTTTTTACTGGGAAATAGCCACATTGTTCACGTCTTACCGGCTGCGCGGCTCCTCATCCCGCTCGGCCTCCAGCAACAGTGCCTCCAGTCCCCCTACCAACTGCCGGTAACGTTCGTCAGCATGGTCAATGCCACACTCTCTGAGAGCCGCGTCCACCAAACCGAGCCACCCGTGTTCCTCTGACGCCGGGTCCAGCACATGGTCGCCGCGTGCCCTCGCTTCCAGACGCCAGATTCCATGCTCCTCACCAAGGGGCATGATTTGGCGGATCTCAGCAGAGGTCAACGCGCGGTGCGTAGCGCTATTGCGCAGAGTTCTCAGATTCGGGTGCCGCTCTTTTGATTTTCCTGGACGAGTGTGCAAGGCCCTGTCGAGACCCGCTACGGCCTCGAACCCGGGCCTTGCTTCGTTCTTGGATAGCCAGTGCCACGCGTCGCGATTGGAAGTGACTTCGAAGCGTTTTCCGCTTTTTCCTTTTTCCTTAAAAAAGCCGCACTTTGTTACCGAATCTGTCTGTCCGGCATCCTTGTTTTCGGGGTGCACTTCTCCCGTGCGGGGATCCAAGAAAAAACCCTGCAACTTCTCCACCTCCTTGTCGGCAACCGCGATCAGTCCGCGGGTGGTTGTGAGCACGTCGATGAGCGTACAGAGAGCGAACAGCGCCTGCTGCGCGCGGCGATCCTCGATGTCCGGCCCTTGCAGCGCCGCCTCCAGGCGCATGGCAACGTTCAGGGCAAAACGCCGGTGTTCCTCGATGCAATCGTTGATCTCCGGGTGCAGATCCAACTTGGAAAGTTGGTCAGCGATGCGCTTCGCGTTGGGGCTCTCGCCAAACTGGTTTCTTATCTCCTTGCCTCCCGGCGCGCCGCCGAAGTAGCGCGCCACCGCCCGCAACGGGTGAATCCACCAAGCGTCGCGACGGCTGGCCGCGAATTGTGCGACAGCAGCCCAAGCCCCTTGAAAGTCGCCCCGGCGAACCAGGTAGAGAGCCCGGCCGCGTGCCTCCAGGGCCTCCTGGCGCGAAATGACCGGGTCGTCGCGGAGGAGCCGGCTCTCAACGATCTCAGCTCCGCTGGTCGAGGATTCCGGGGTGGACAGATCCCGCGGCAGCCTTGTGCAGCGCAGCGCGACGCTCGCCCTGATGAGATCCCTTACTGGCGCCATGGCGCCGGTGGCGAGCACCACCGGCTGCGCGTCCCGCGCATTCTCGCCGAGAGAAGCCAGGAATTCTCTGAGGCCTTCGTCGACCCAATGCGCAACCCGGCGGCGGGCCGGAAAGTCCTCGCCACTCTCGTCGGAACCCTCCATATTCTCGTCGTCCTGGATGGCGTTTATCAAACACCTGCGGCCGAGGTCGCAGCCAAGCTGATCGCCGAGGTATTCCAGGATCAGAGGCCCGCTGGCAATCGGTTCGCCGTCACGGCCTTTGCGGTCCGTGTACACGACTGCGATTCCGAGCACACGCAACTTCGCGGGCTGCTCCTGCTGCAGGTCTCTGAGGCCAGCAGCCACATCGGCAACCTTAGCCGGGGAGAGCAGCATTCGGCCCTCGCTGTCGTGGACGGCATCCTCGATGCCCATGCGCCGAGCCAGCTTTGAAGGCGTTGCCTCACCATTTTGTGCGTGTTCCCGTGCCTCCGCTGGAGTCGCGAATCGCCAATCGGCTCGCATGTCGTCTTTCAGCAGCAACTCGTGCATCTTGCGCATGGTGAGTCTGGTTTCTTGTCCAGACTGTTTTCGCGCGGCGGGCAATGTTTCTTCCGTTGCAGGCCCCGACGCGCCGTTGCGCCAGTACTTGATGTCGTTGCCACCTACAAGCACGACCAGCACGATTCGAAGAGGTGTTGCTTCCGAAGCGACCATGCGCTGCTCCCTCATCAGGCGGTGGGTGTCACGCCGGCGTTGAAGGTTCCTTGCCTCCTCGCTGGCCTCCAGATTCAACCCCTGACCCAGAGCTGCTCGGGTCCGTACCATTGCATCCCCCTGCAACGCTCGCCAGGCAAACCGGCCCTTGCAGCAACACCCGCTCCATTCAACCCGGCGGAGTTCGCGGTCGGCTAGATCCCCTCTGCAATGACGGACTGCCGCCAAGCCGCTGCGGCCGGAGGGCGGCGACATCCTGCTCTTCGTCGCGACTGTGGAAGGGATTCGGGTCGAAGGTTCCGCCGAACGAGCGGTCGGTCAGATAGTTTGGCCGCTGGGCGATGACGACTTCCTTCCCGGCCTGTTGCAGCAGCAGTTCGTCGTGATCCAGTTCCAGCACTTCGCGCCAGGAATTAATCCCGGTGAGTTCCGCAACGCTGTGGGCGGAACGTGCGTTGGTGACGCCGAAGTTCTGATGCACCCGGCAGTTGTTGTACATGGTCTCCCAGTCGTAGGGGTAGAGATGCTTGAGCTGGCTGACGTCCTGCCAGAAGCTCCAGGTCTGCAGACCGTAGCCCCGCAGCAGGGTGATGGCCTGCTTGAGCAATTCGAGCCGGCCGAGCTGGGCGGCCTCGTCCAGCAGGAACAGGGTTCGGTTCGGCGGCGCGGCGCGACGCTGCAAGATTGCTTCCATCAGCACCCCGATCCATAGCCGCAGCACCCTGGCGTTTGCCGACAGGCGGTGGGGCGGGATGACGATGTACACGGAGACCGGGTCACCCCGGGTGATGGCGTCCAGGGTCAGGGTGGAGTCGCGCATGGCACCGAGCACGGCCTCGCCCCTGAAACACTCGAGGTGAAACTGGGCTGTGGTCGTGATGGAGGCGCGCACCTTCGGCTCTGTGGCGAGACAGCCGGAGGCGACCATGCGCACCTCCGCAAGCCGCGATTGCATCATCTGCTGGAAGGCTTCCTCCAACGCCTTCTGGGAGAGGTTCATGGTGGCCCTGATCGTTCCCAGATGACGCTCGCCCTCGGGTTTCTCCAGCGCCGTGTGCATCATCACGGCAGCGATGTACTCCCGGGCTTTGTTGTCCCAAAAAGGATCCGGATGACCGGGTTGCATCGTGACCACCATATCGGCCAGGCCGGCGCACTCGTCCACCGCCAGAGCCGTGTCGTCCGGTACCGCATCCAGCGGGTTCAGGCGATCAGTGGCGGGCGCACCGGTCACCCCGAACGGATCCAGCACGACGACCTGCTGGCCCATCTCGCGCCGGGCCCGGGCCGTGATGGCGTAGTTCTCGCCCTTGGGGTCGATGACGATGACCGGCCCCCGGTGGCGCAGCAGCGCCGGCACGACGCAGCCCACGCCCTTGCCGGCGCCGGTGGCGGCGATGGTCATGAGGTGGCCGGGGCCGTCGTGGAGGATGGGGCGCAGCTCGCTGGGCGCCACCGACCGGTAGCGGGGCCCGCCGAGAAAGCCGATCGGCCAGCGCCGGCGCCTGTACTCGTGCTCCAGCGACCAGCCCACCAGCAGGCCCTCGCCGGGTATCTTGGCGGCTGTGGGAATGGGCTGTGGCCGAGTTTCGGCCGGAGGCGCTCCGGGGCGCAGATCCAGGGCGTAGTTCTGGCCGGCGTCAGGCGCCTGTCCCGCGGCAAAGGGCGTCTCGCCGGCGCGCGGTTCGGATCGGACGCGGTACATAGGTGCCCCCCCTTGGGCCGTCCGGGTATTCTGGCAGGCGACGGCCCTGGGCGCACCGATCAAGGGCAACGCTGAAGACTCGGCGTCGCCCGGGCAGCGCTGATGGGGGCCCGGCTGCGCTCCCGGCGCCCCATCGGCCCGAGGGCGGGCCTCCCGCAGGGGGCCTCGTTCGGGCGCTCCTCAACCCTGCCTGTGGGCAGGGCGCCCTCGCCGCGATTCTTGATCCGGCTGAGATTTGGACAGCATCGGGAATCTCACAGTGCACGGTAACGACCTGGAGAGCGCTCCGCCCCAGCGATATGCGACGCTCGCCACCCGCTGGCTTCGAAGGGCCATGCAACCCGATGCCGAGGGGCCCCATCCGGAACTGGTGGATCTGCTTAGCTGGTGTCTTCATTACGCCCGCTGGTTTCGCCGCTTCCAGCGCCGCACGCGGCCCGGCGAGATCCCCTGGCAGGGATTCGAGATCGCCGTGCCGGTAGTCGCCCCGGCAGAGTTCCTGTTTCCAGGCAAACCTCCGGACGACCAGCACTCGGGGCTGGTGCTGCGGCGCATTCTGATACATCCGCACCAGGGTCTGGTGGTGCGGCATCGCCGCCTGCCCGGGCCAGCGCCCGAGGTGCCGCCGGCGGTGCCCGCCGAGGCAGCGAGCAACGGCGACGCGTGTTGGGTGGTCAATGCCATCGCCGCGGAGCGCGGGGCGCGCTGGTACGCCGTCACGCTGGCCGCCCAGGCTACAGTGCCTCCCCTTTCCATGGCGATGGCGCCCCACCTCAGCGCACGTGACTTCTTTTCGCGCAAGCCGTCTCGCGACCCCTGCATCGAGCGCCTGTCGCCGGACGCCCAGGAGGCGTTCCGGCGCACGGTTTCCCCAGACGGATATCTGCGGATCGTGCGGGCCGTGGGGAGGTTACACCTGCGCACCGCAATGACTGCTCTGGCCCAGATGCAGGCGCTGTGGAGCCCCGACCTGCGCCGAGCGCTGGATCATGCGCTGTCCCCGTCCCAGGCGCTGCTGCGCTATCTGACCCCCCGGCAACCGCGATTGGCACGATACCGCCGCCAGGCGGTCGTGACCTTTCCGAGCCTGCCCTGGAACAGGCTCCCGACCAGCGGCGACTGGGCGGCCTTTCGGGCCGCCATC
>CAZAQB010000107.1:0-11399 GCA_964487155.1 uncultured Ectothiorhodospiraceae bacterium | reverse complement strand
AATCTTCGGGCTAAGTCCTCAGTCCTTCCCACTCCCGGGCGCGAACCAATTTGGGCAGCGCCCTTTAGTCCACGCTCTGTGTTGGTGCGGCGGAGCATGTGCGGGCGTGGGGCTGGGCGGGCATGTATCTGAATCCTTAACGATTGCGGTGCCTGGCACGGCCAATGCTAAGGCTCCCTGCCGGTGCCCCGCTCCAGGGCATGCATGCCCTGCGCGGGCCGTCGCTGCAACGGTCAAAGTTCATCGGGAGAACGCATCCATGATCCATGCACTGCTCCGTACCGCCGGACGCCGCACCGCCGCCACCGGTCTGGCCGCCGCCCTGCTGGGCGGCATGGCCGGCGCCGCCCAGGCCGCCGAGCCCATCAAGGTGGGCATTCTCCATTCACTGTCCGGGACCATGGCCATCAGCGAGACCACGCTGAAGGACACCATGCTGATGCTCATCGAGGCCCAGAACGCCAAGGGCGGCGTGCTGGGCCGCAAGCTGGAGCCGGTGGTGGTCGACCCCGCCTCCAACTGGCCGCTATTCGCCGAGAAGGCCCGGGAGCTGATCCAGCAGGAAGGGGTGGATGTGATCTTCGGCTGCTGGACGTCGGTGTCCCGCAAGTCGGTGCTGCCGGTGGTGGAAGAGCTCAAGGTGCCGCTGTTCTATCCGGTGCAGTACGAGGGCGAGGAGTCCTCCAAGTACGTGTTCTACACCGGCGCCGCCCCCAACCAGCAGGCGATCCCCGCGGTGGACTACCTGCGCGAGGCCTACGGCATCGAGCGCTGGGTGCTGGAGGGCACCGACTATGTCTACCCCCGCACCACCAACAAGATCCTGGAGCAGTACCTGAAGGACCACGGCGTGGCCGCCGAGGACATCCTGGTCAACTACACCCCGTTCGGGTTCTCCGACTGGCAGAGCGAGGTCTCCCGGATCAAGGACTTCGGCGCCAAGGGCAAGCCGACGGCGGTGGTCTCCACCATCAACGGCGACGCCAACGTGCCGTTCTACAAGGAGCTCGCCAACCAGGGCATCTCCGCCGCCGACATCCCGGTGGTGGCCTTCTCGGTGGGTGAGGAGGAACTCTCCGGCATCGACACCGCGCCGCTGGTGGGCCACATGGCCGCCTGGAACTACTTCCAGAGCGTTCAGGGGCCGGCCAACGATGCCTTCATCGAACAGTGGCACGCCTTCATCGGCAACACCGACCGGGTCACCAACGACCCCATGGAGGCCCATTACATCGGCTTCCACATGTGGCTTGAGGCGGTGCGCAAGGCCGGCACCCCGGAGCCGGAGGCGGTGGTGGACGCCATGATCGGCGTCACCGCGGCGAACCTCTCCGGCGGCGTCTCCTCGATGATGCCCAACCACCACATCACCAAGCCGGTGCTGATCGGCGAGGTGCAGGATGACGGCCAGTTCGCCATAGTCTGGGAGACGCCGGGCCTGGTGCCCGGGGACGCCTGGTCGGACTTCCTGCCCGACAGCCGCTCGCTGATCGCCGACTGGCGCCCGCCGCTGGCCTGCGGCAACTACAACGTGAAGACGGGCAAGTGCTCCGGTCAGAACTACTGATCGCGGCCCACAAGCCGGCGGGGCGCACCCCGCCCCGCCGGCCCCGCCACCGGAGTGAGCGCTGATGCCCCGCTGCCGCCGTCTCCCCGGTCTCCTGCTGCTGGCTCTGGTGCTGGCCTGCGCCGCCGCGCCGGCTGCCGCAGATTTGGCGCAGACCCTGGCGGAGCTGGACACGCGCAACTTCCGCACCAAGCTGCAGGTGGCCGAGCAGGTGGGGGACTCCGGCCACCCGCGGGCGTCGGTGATGCTGAGCGCCCTGCTGGAAGGCGACCTCTACCTTACCCCGTCCGGACGGGCCGTCATCCGCAGCGGCCGTAACGGCCCGGCGGTGGACGCCTTGAGCGGCGCGCCCGTCGAGGCCGACGGCGCCAAGAAGGTCATCATCAACAACCTGATGCGCCTGCAACTGCGGGAGATGATCGCCCGGCTGGACCTGACCCACCCCGATCTGGAGCGCCGCCTGTCCGCGGCCAAGGCCCTCTACGGAGAGCTTCGCCCGGGCGGGGCCGACGCCATCCGCGCACTGATCGCCGACGAACCGGAGCGTGAGGTCCGCGACGCCCTGGAGACGGCGGTGGCGCTGGCGCAGCTGCAGTCCGCGGGCACCCAGGCGCGCCTGGCCGCCGTGGAGCGGCTGGCCGGCAGCCTGGAGCCGGGCGTGCGCAACGCCCTGCGCCGGGCCGGCGGCGACCAATCCCAGCCGCCGGAAGTGCGCCGCGCGGCGGATGACGCCCTGGCCGCCATCGAGCGCAGCGTGAGCTTCTACCAGACCCTGGAACAGGTGTTCTTCGGCCTGTCACTGGGCTCGGTGTTGCTGCTGGCGGCCATCGGGCTGGCGATCACTTTCGGGGTGATGGGCGTGATCAACATGGCCCACGGCGAGCTGATCATGCTGGGCGCCTACACCACCTACGTGGTGCAGCAGCTGATGCCCAACCACATCGGCGCCTCGGTGCTGGTGGCGGTGCCGGCAGCCTTCCTGGTGGCCGGCGCGTTCGGCGTGGCCATCGAGCGGGGAGTGATCCGCTTCCTCTACGGCCGGCCCCTGGAGACGCTGCTGGCCACCTTCGGCATCAGCCTGATCCTGCAACAGCTGGTGCGCAGCGTGTTCTCGCCGCTGAACCGCAGCGTCAGCACCCCGGAGTGGATGAGCGGCTCGCTGGTGATCAACCCGGTGATGTCGTTCACCTACAACCGGCTCACCATCATCGTCTTCGCCCTGCTGGTGTTCGCCGCCCTGGTGGTGCTGCTGCGGCGCAGCTCCCTGGGGCTGCAGGTGCGGGCGGTGTCCCAGAACCGGGCCATGGCCCGGGCGGTGGGGGTCCGCAGCGAGTGGGTGGACGCCATGACCTTCGGGCTGGGCTCCGGGGTGGCGGGAGTGGCCGGCGTGGCCCTGTCCCAGCTCACCAACGTCGGCCCCAACCTGGGGCAGTCGTACATCATCGACTCGTTCCTGGTGGTGGTGTTCGGCGGCGTCGGCAACCTGCTGGGCACCCTCACCGGCGCCTTCACCCTGGGCGTGGCCAACACCTTCCTGGAGCCGGTGGCCGGGGCGGTGCTGGCCAAGATCCTGGTGCTGGTGGCCATCATCCTTTTCATCCAGAAACGGCCCAGGGGACTGTTCCCCCAGCGGGGCCGGGCAGCCGAGGGATAGACCGTATGCCGTGCCGAGACGCGAGCCCGTTTCCCGGCGGCCAGCCTGCGCTGGCTCAGTGCGCCGAATGAGCGGCGCCGGGACAACCGCGGCCCAGGCCCCGCTCGCCGGCCGGCTGAGCCTGCTCACCGGCGATCTGGGCGGCCGTGTGTTCCTGGGGCTGCTGCTGGCCGCCGCCGTCGCCGTGCCGGCGATGAACCTCGCCGTGCCGGAGGGCTCGGCGCTGCACCTGTCCACCTTCACCGTCGCCCTGCTGGGCAAGTACCTGTGCTATGCGCTGCTGGCCCTGGCGGTGGACCTGGTGTGGGGCTTCTGCGGCATCCTCAGCCTGGGCCACGGGGCGTTCTTCGCCCTGGGCGGCTACGCCATGGGCATGTATCTCATGCGCCAGATCGGTGACCGGGGGGTATACGGCGACCCGCTGCTGCCGGATTTCATGGTGTTCCTGAACTGGCAGGAACTGCCCTGGTACTGGCACGGCTTCGACCTGTTTCCGTTCGCCATGCTCATGGTGCTGGCAGTGCCCGGGGTGCTGGCCTTCGTGTTCGGCTATCTGGCGTTCCGCTCCCGGGTGACCGGGGTGTATCTGTCCATCATCACCCAGGCGCTGACCTACGCCCTGATGCTCGCCTTCTTCCGCAACGAGATGGGCTTCGGCGGCAATAACGGGCTCACCGACTTCAAGGAAATCCTCGGCTTCGACCTGCAGTCGGACGCGACCCGGGTGGGCCTGTTCCTGGCCTCGGCGGCGGCGCTGGCGGCCGGCTACCTGCTGTGCCGGGCCATCGTCACCTCCAAGCTCGGAAGGGTGGTGACCGCGGTGCGCGACGCCGAGCCCCGGGTGCGCACCGTGGGCTACCGGGTCGAGCACTACAAGGTCTGGCTGTTCACCGTCTCCGCCATGATGGCCGGCGTGGCCGGCGCGCTGTACGTGCCGCAGGTGGGCATCATCAACCCCGGCGAGTTCGCGCCGCTGAACTCCATCGAGATGGTGGTATGGGTGGCGGTGGGCGGCCGGGGCACCCTGTACGGCGCCGCCGCCGGGGCGGTGATGGTGAACTACGCCAAGAGCGTGTTCACCGCCAGCATGCCGGAGGCCTGGCTGTTCGCCCTGGGCGGGCTGTTCGTGGTGGTCACGCTGTTCCTGCCGCGCGGCATCATCGGCCTGGTGCGCCGGCGCCGCCAGGGAGACGCCGCGTGAAAAGCCTCGATCAGGCCCGCGAGTTCCTGCGCCGCGACCGCGTGTTCGACGTCATGCTGCCGCCGCCGGACTTCGACGCCCGGCTGGACGTGCGCCACGGCCCCATCCTCTACCTGGAGGGCATCACCGTCAGCTTCGACGGCTTCCGGGCGCTGGACGAGCTCACGCTGTACATGGACGACGGCGAGCTGCGCTGCATCATCGGCCCCAATGGCGCCGGCAAGACCACCATGATGGACGTCATCACCGGCCGCACCCGGCCCGACGCGGGCGAGGCCTGGTTCGGCAGCCGCATCGATCTGCTGCGCCTGTCGGAGACCGAGATCGCCCGGGGCGGCATCGGGCGCAAGTTCCAGAAGCCCACCGTGTTCCCCAACCACAGCGTGCTCGAGAACCTGGAGCTGGCCATGGCCGCCGACAAGCGGGTCTGGCCCACCCTGCTGGCCCGCCTGCGCGGCGAGGACCGCGAGCGCATCGATGAGGTGCTGGAACGGGTCGGCCTGGCCGGCGAGGCGGCCCGGCCCGCCGGGGAGCTCTCGCACGGCCAGAAGCAGTGGCTGGAGATCGGCATGCTGCTGATGCAGAACCCCCGGTTGCTGCTGGTGGACGAACCCGTGGCCGGCATGACCCACCAGGAGATGGAGCGCACCGCCGAGCTGCTCACCGGGCTCGCCGGGCGCCATTCGGTGATCGTCGTCGAGCACGACATGGAGTTCGTGCGCTCCATCGCCCGCAAGGTCACCGTGCTGCACCAGGGCTCGGTGCTGGCCGAGGGCAGCATGGAGCAGGTGCAGAACGACCCGCGGGTGGTCGAAGTGTACCTGGGCGAGTGAGGGGTTTTGGGCCACAGATGGACGCAGATGGGCGCAGATTCGGAGGAAGGTGTCGGGCAGTGACTCAGACGCAGCAACTTTCTCCGGCGGCGTGGGGCAGCGGCGATCTGCGGTGGCTTGAGCCCAAAGATCAGCGTTCATCCGCGTTCATCTGCGGCCATAACAGGAAGCCGGGTGCAGCGCCATGCTGAGCGTCGCCGGACTGAACCAGCACTACGGCCAGAGCCACACCCTGTGGGACGTGGACCTGGAGGTGCCCGAGGGGGCCTGCATGTGCCTCATGGGACGCAACGGGGTGGGCAAGACCACGGTGCTGAAGACCCTGATGGGCCTGCTGCCGGCGAGCTCCGGCGAGATCCGCCTGGACGGCGAGCTGCTGGGCACGCGCCCGCCGCAGGCCCGGGCCCGGCTGGGCATGGGCTACGTGCCTCAGGGGCGGGACATCTTCCCGCTGCTGAGCGTGGAGGAGAACCTGCGCATCGCCCGGGCCGCGCTGGGCCGCAAGGACATCCCCGAACTGGTGCACGAGCTGTTCCCGGTGCTGGCGCAGATGCGCGGCCGCCGCGGCGGGGATCTCTCCGGCGGCCAGCAGCAGCAGCTCGCCATCGGCCGGGCGCTGTGCCTTGAGCCCCGGCTGCTGATCCTGGACGAACCCACCGAAGGCATTCAGCCCAACATCGTGCGGGAGATCGGCGAGATCATCCGCCGGCTCAACCGGGAGCAGGGGCTGACGGTGCTGCTGGTGGAACAGAAGCTGCCCTTCGCCCGCCGGGTGGCGGACCGCTTCACCCTGCTGGACCGGGGCCGGGTGGTGGCCGCCGGCCCCATGGACAGCCTGGACGACAAGCTGGTGCGGGAGTACCTCACGGTCTGAGCGGGCCGGCTCTCGCTCCCCTCTCCACTCGCGGGAGGGGGGGCAAGCACACAAACCGGCTGGCGGCCGGGAGCAGGCGGCCAGATCGGGCGGGCCGGCCTCGGCCACCGCGGGCGGAGATGTCGGCTGCGGTAGCAGCCGACCTACGGGCCTGCTACGGCGACTCCGATACGCCCAGGCCTCGCCGTGGGTGTAGAACTCTCGCTCCCCTCTCCACTCGCGGGAGGGGGGGCAAGCACACAAACCGGCTGGCGGCCGGGAGCAGGCGGCCAGATCGGGCGGGCCGGCCTCGGCCACCGCGGGCGGAGATGTCGGCTGCGGTAGCAGCCGACCTACGGGCCTGCTACGGCGACTCCGATACGCCCAGGCCTCGCCGTGGGTGTAGAACTCTCGCTCCCCTCTCCCCTCGCGGGAGAGGGGCTGGGGGAGAGGGGGAAGAGCACACAAACCGGCCCGCGGCCGGTTCAGGTCCCGCAGAACGTGTTGCGCACCACTTCCCCCGGCTCCGGAGGACGCGCCAGATGTTCCAGCTCAGGATGCTCGTCGAACGGCTGGCTCACCACCGCCAGCAGCTCCTCCATGGGGGCCATGTCTCCGGCCTCCACGACGGCCGCGATGGCCTGCTCCACACGGTGGTTGCGCGGGATGTAGGCGGGGTTCACGGCGCGCATCCGCGCGCGGCGCTCGGCGGCGTCGCCGCCCTGCGCCGCCAGCCGGCGCCGCCAGTCCGCCGCCCAGGCGTCGAACGCCGCCGGATCGTCGAACAGGCGGCGCACCGGCTCGTCATCCGCCGGGCCCTCCGGATCCACATCGGCCAGCCGCCGGAAGGTCAGGGTGTGGTCCACCCCCTGCTCCGCCATCCGACCGAGCAGGTCCACGGCCAGGTCCCGATCGCCATCCCGGGTTCCGGACAGGCCCAGCTTGGCCGCCAGCAGCGTGAAATACTGGCTCTCGAAGGCCTCCGGGTAGGCATCGAGCAGCCCATGGGCCTTCTCCACGGCCGCCTCCTGCTCGTCGGCCAGCAGCGGCAGCAGGCACTCGGCGAAGCGGGCCAGGTTCCAGTGGCCGATGCGGGGCTGCTGGCCGTAGGCGTAGCGCCCACCACGATCCACAAAGCTGTACACGGTTTCCGGATGGTGGGCGTCCATGAAGGCGCAGGGGCCGAAGTCGATGGTTTCCCCGGACACGGTCATGTTGTCGGTGTTCATGACGCCGTGGATGAAACCCACGCCCATCCACTGGGCGATCAGCCGCGCCTGGCGCTGGATGACCTGCTCCAGCACCCCGGCGTAGGGGTCGTCCGCGCCGCCAAGCTCGGGATAGTGGCGCTGGACGACGTAGTCGGCGAGGCGCCTCACGGAGTCCACGTCGCCCCGGCGCGCGAAATACTCGAAGGTGCCCACCCGCACGTGGCTGGCCGCGACCCGCGCCAGCACGCCGCCGGGCTCCGGGCCGTTGTCCCGGTAGACGGTCTCGCCGCTGGCCACCGCGGCCAGGCTGCGGGTCGTGGGGATGCCCAGGCCGTGCATCGCCTCGCTGACGATGTATTCGCGGATCACCGGGCCGAGGGGCGCCCGCCCATCGCCGCCCCGGGCGAAAGGCGTACGTCCGGCGCCCTTGAGCTGCAGGTCCCGGCGCCGGCCCTGCCGATCCCGCAGCTCGCCCAGCAGCACCGCCCGCCCGTCCCCCAGGCTGGGGACGAAATGGCCGAACTGGTGGCCGGCATAGGCCATGGCCAGGGGTTCGGCGCCCGGCGGTGCCCGGTTGCCGGCCAGCACCTCGACGCCCTCGGAGCTCGCCAGGTAGGCGGCATCCAGGCCCAGCTCCGCGGCCAGCTCGCGGTTCAGCCGCAGCAGCTCGGGCGCCGCCACCGGCATGGGATCCAGCCGGACATGGAACTGCTCCGGCAGCCGCGCATAGCTATTGTCAAAGGCGAGGGGCTGCGGGCTGCAACCCTGGGGCACACTCATGTCATCCCCTCCCGGAGGTGTCGGGTTTCTGAGTAATTTACTCAGGTATAACCGTAATACTGTGGGCGGCGAGGCGGTGGGTCAACGATCGGCCGGCGCCGCGACGACGCCGGAGCCGGTCAACCGGACCGCTCGGCCAGGAGGTTTCCATGCTGCGAGTAATGGGGATGACAGCGGCACTGCTCGGTCTCACCCTGGCCGGGCCTGGCCAGGCCGAGGTGCTGCGCGTCGCGGTGGCGGCAAACTTCACCAAGACCGCCCAGCAGCTGGGCCGGGCCTGGGAGGCCCGCACCGGCCATGCCGTGCGCTTCGCCTTCGCCTCCACCGGCAGCCTCTACCATCAGATCAACCAGGGTGCCCCGTTCGATGCATTCCTGGCGGCCGACACCCTCCGGCCGCAACTGCTGGTGGAAGCCGGCACCGCCCTGGAGGACTCCCTGTTCGTCTATGCCGCCGGCCGCATCGCGCTCTACAGCCGGAGCCTGCCGGTGGCGGGCAGCGGGCCGCAGGTGATTCGGGCCATGGACTATGCCCATCTCGCCATCGCCTCGCCCAAGACCGCCCCCTACGGCCGGGCCGCCCGGCAGGTGCTGGAGGGCCTGGGCGTCTACCGCGAGCTGGCGAGTTCCGGCAAGCTGGTGCAGGGTTCCAACATCGCGGCCACCTTCCAGTACGTCGCCACCGGCAACGCACAACTGGGCTTCGTCGCCCTCTCGCAGTTGCTGGACCCGGACAGCCCGATGCGCGGCACAGGCGAGAGCTGGCAGCCGCCGGACTCCGCCTACGACCCCATCGAGCAGGCGGCCGTGATCCTGGCCCGCAGCCGCCAGCCCGAACTGGCAGCCACTTTCCTGGACTATCTGCGCAGGGATCCCGACGCCCGTGAGACCATCGAGCGCTTCGGCTACGCACTCCCGGCAGCCCCGTAGACGGGCACTTCCGCCGCGGCCCGGGAGCCGTCACCCTTGACGCTGGCCGGCACCTCCCTCGACCTGCAGCCCATCGTTCTCACCCTGCAGGTGGCGGCCGTGTCCACGCTCGCCCTGCTGGTGCTGGGCACGCCGCTCGCCTGGTGGATGGCGCGCATGCGCTCGCGCTGGCGGGCGCTGCTTGAGGCGGCGGTGGCCCTGCCGCTGGTGCTGCCCCCCACCGTGCTCGGCTTCTACCTGCTGATCCTGCTGGGCCCCTATGGCCCGGTCACCGAGCTGCTGCGCCCCCTGGGCCTGGAGGGGCAGCTCACCTTCAGCTTCACCGGGCTGGTGATCGGCTCCTGCGTGTTCTCGCTGCCGTTCACCGTGCAGCCCCTGGTGGCCGCCTTCCAGGGGCTGCCGGAGCCGGTGCTGGATGCCGCCCGCACGCTGCGGGCCGGCCCCCTGGATCGCTTCTTCACCGTGGTGGTGCCGCTGGCGCGGTCGGGCTTCCTGGTCGCCGCCGTGCTCACTTTCGCCCATACGGTGGGGGAGTTCGGCGTGGTGCTGATGGTGGGCGGCAACATCCAGGGGGAGACCCGCATGGTCTCCATCGCCATCTTCGAGCACGTGGAGGCCCTGGAGTACGCCCAGGCCCATGCCCTGTCCGCCCTGATGGTGGTGTTCTCCCTGCTGACCCTGGCCCTGGTCTACAGCCTCAACCGCCGCCCCCGGCAGGAGGGCGGCTGATGCTGGCGGGGGAGCTGGCCCTGGACGTCGGCGACTTCCACCTCGACAGCGGCCCCTTCGAGCTGGAGACCGACGGCGTCAGCGTCCTGTTCGGGCGCTCCGGCGCCGGCAAGAGCACCCTGCTGCGGGCGCTGGCGGGGCTGGACCGGCGCACCCGCGGGCGGCTGCGGTTTCAGGGCGAGACCTGGCAGGACGGGCGGCGCTGCCTGCCGGCGGAGCGCCGCGACATCGGCTTCGTCTTCCAGGGCGCCGCGCTGCTGCCCCACCGCAGCGTGGCCGGCAACCTGGAGTTCGCCCGGCGCCGGGTGCCCGCATCGCGCCGGCAGGGCCCGGAGCCGGGCGAGGTGGTGGAGCAGCTGGGCATCAGCCACCTGATGGACCGGGCCGTGACCCATCTCTCCGGCGGCGAGCGCCAGCGGGTGGCCATCGCCCGGGCCCTGGTCTCGCGGCCCCGGCTGCTGATGATGGACGAACCCCTGGCGGCCCTGGACTGGCGCGCCCGGGGCGAGATCCTGGGGCTGGTGGAGCGCGTGGTGCACAGCTTCGCCATCCCCACGCTCTACATCACCCACGCGCCCGGCGAGGTCGAACGCCTGGCCCGGCGGGTGGTGTTCATGGAGCACGGGCGCATCAGCGCGGTGCAGACCCTGGCCCAGGCCCTGGGCCGAGTGGACTCGCCGCTGTTCCAGGAGGAGGGCCCGGTGTCGGTGCTGCGCGGCCAGCTGGGCGCGCCGGAGGCGGACGGCATCAGCCCCCTCACCAGCGGCCCGGTTACCTTGTGGGTGACCCCACCCGCCGGCCCGCTGCCACCCGCCCAGCCGGCCCGGCTGCGGGTGCTGGCCCGGGACGTGGCCCTGAGCCGTCGTCCCCTGCGTGACATCAGCACCCTCAACCAGCTGCCCGCCTGGATCACGGCGGTGGAAGACGCCACCACCCCCGGCCGCCAGGTGGTGTTTCTGGAGCTCGCCGACGGCCAGAGCCTGCTGGCGGAGGTCACCGGCCGCTCCGCCCGGACCCTGGGGCTGGCACCGTGCCAGCCCACCTACGCCCTGATCAAGACGGTTGCCCTGCTGGACTGACCGACACCGCGCCGGGGGTGTCACCCCTTCCGCGGATGTGCCGCCCGGGCCCCGGAAGTGACGCACGACGGTGTTCATGCCATAGTGGCTCAATTACGCCAGCACATCAGAATTCTGCCCTGAGTAGCAAGACATGACAGAACCGCACGATCTTCCGGAAACCACGCTGGGTGCCGCCGGTCGGGTGGTAGTTCCGGCGCGCCTGCGGCGAGCGCTGGGCCTGAAACCGGGGGATCGGCTCATCGTGCGCCAGGTAGGCGATGCGATCCTGCTCGAACCGCGGGAGGCCATCCGCCGAAGGCTGCGCTCCCGCTTCGCCAAGGTACCCGCCGCAGCGGACCTCGCTGAGGAGCTTATCGCCGAGCGCCGCGAGGAATCGCAGCGCGAGCAGAGCGGCCGGTGACCGTTCTCGACGCCTCGGCGCTGCTTGCATGGCTGCACGACGAGCCGGGCGCGGAACGGGTGGATCCGCTGCTGGAGGAAGCCCGGATCTCAGCGGTCAACTGGTCCGAGGTAATGCAAAAGGCCCTGCAAAAGGGCGTGGACACTCAAGGACTGCTAGA